>NZ_JBEZGM010000017.1:0-77666 GCF_040649995.1 Micromonospora sp. NPDC048835
TACCGGTCGTGGAACTCGGACATGTCCAACTGGATCAGGGCGTCCTCGCTACCGAAGAGGAACTCGGCGAGGGCCTTGGACAGCTCGGTCTTACCCACACCCGACGGGCCGGCGAAGATGAACGAACCCGACGGGCGCTTCGGATCCTTCAAACCCGCCCGGGTACGCCGGATCGCCTTCGACACCGCCTTGACCGCGTCCTCCTGCCCGATGACGCGCTTGTGCAGCTCGTCCTCCATACGCAGCAGACGTGAGGTCTCCTCCTCGGTCAACTTGTAGACCGGAATGCCGGTCCAGTTGCCGAGCACCTCGGCGATCTGCTCGTCGTCAACCTCGCTGACGACGTCCAGATCACCGGCCTTCCACTCCTTCTCCCGCTGCGCCTTCTGACCCAGGAGCTGCTTCTCCTTGTCCCGCAGCTGAGCGGCGCGCTCGAAGTCCTGCGCGTCGATCGCGGACTCCTTGTCACGACGCACCTGAGCGATGCGCTCGTCGAAGTCCCGCAGGTCCGGCGGCGCGGTCATCCGACGGATCCGCATCCGCGCACCGGCCTCATCGATCAAATCGATCGCCTTGTCCGGCAGGAAACGATCGGAGATGTACCGGTCGGCAAGCGTCGCGGCAGCCACGAGCGCCGCGTCGGTGATGCTCACCCGGTGGTGGGCTTCGTACCGGTCACGCAGACCCTTGAGGATCTCGATGGTGTGGGCCAGCGACGGCTCACCCACCTGGATCGGCTGGAACCGGCGCTCGAGAGCGGCGTCCTTCTCCAGGTGCTTGCGGTATTCGTCGAGCGTGGTGGCACCGATGGTCTGCAGCTCGCCACGGGCCAGCATCGGCTTGAGGATGCTCGCCGCGTCGATCGCGCCCTCGGCGGCACCCGCACCCACCAGGGTGTGGATCTCGTCGATGAACAGGATGATGTCGCCGCGGGTGCGGATCTCCTTGAGCACCTTCTTCAGGCGCTCCTCGAAGTCACCCCGGTACCGCGAACCAGCCACCAACGCACCCAGGTCAAGCGTGTAGAGCTGCTTGTCCTTGAGGGTCTCGGGCACCTCACCCTTGATGATCTTCTGGGACAGGCCCTCCACCACGGCGGTCTTACCGACGCCGGGCTCACCGATCAGAACCGGGTTGTTCTTGGTCCGGCGGGAGAGCACCTGCATGACCCGCTCGATTTCCTTCTCCCGCCCGATGACCGGGTCGAGCTTGCCCTCACGCGCGGCCTGAGTCAGGTTACGGCCGAACTGGTCCAGCACCAGGCTGGTCGACGGCGCGGCCTCACCCGGCGCGGCGCCCGCAGCGGCCGGCTCCTTGCCCTGATAGCCGGAAAGCAACTGGATCACCTGCTGGCGGACCCGGTTGAGGTCGGCGCCGAGCTTGACCAGCACCTGGGCGGCGACGCCCTCGCCCTCACGGATCAACCCGAGCAGGATGTGCTCCGTGCCGATGTAGTTGTGGCCGAGCTGCAGCGCCTCGCGCAGCGACAGCTCCAGCACCTTCTTCGCCCGCGGCGTGAACGGGATGTGCCCGCTCGGCGCCTGCTGGCCCTGGCCGATGATCTCCTCGACCTGCTGGCGGACGCCCTCCAGGGAGATGCCGAGGCTCTCCAGGGCCTTTGCCGCGACGCCTTCACCTTCATGGATCAGGCCCAGCAGGATGTGTTCCGTACCGATGTAGTTGTGGTTGAGCATCCGGGCCTCTTCTTGGGCCAGGACGACAACCCGTCGCGCTCGGTCGGTGAACCGCTCGAACATGCCCTCGTGCTCCTCACGTGCCGTGCGCCTTGATGGTCAAGATCTTGGCGGGGCCGGTGCGCGGACGTCCAGGACGGGCGTCCGTGCCTCCTTACTCTATCGTCGCCGACCGACTCAGCTGAGGTCGTGTGTCTCTGCTCTGGGTCGGTTCCACGTCGTTTTGCACAACCGTCCGCGCTCAGGAGGTGTTCCGGTAGCCCTGTCGCTACGCGCAGAGCGAAATCCGACCGGCTCGACCGAAGCCCGATCCGGGGCCCGGAAGCGTTCCGGAGGCCTCCGGAGGGCCCACCGGCGGTCGCGACGACTGCCACGTCCACCCTGGGGGAGGTTGTCCACAGGTTGTGGATTGCTGGTCCACTGGCTGTGGACAACGCCGGTCCGCCCGGAATACTTCCCGGCTCGAAACGGACACCACGCCCCACCCCAGGAGCGTGACCACGCCCGAAACTGGACACGACGTCACCCACCGCAGAACGCCGCGCTGGCCGTCAGCGGATACGGCGACGCCGGCCCGGAGGAGTTCTCCGGCCCGGCGTCGGTGTCGCCTGCGGTGGCGGCTGGCCACCGAGTTGCTGAGGGATCAGCGCTTCGCGTGGAACTCGTCCACGATCTCCTGGGGGATACGACCCCGGTCCGAGATGTCCTTGCCGGCCTTCTTGGCCCACTCCCGGATCGCCTTGTTCTGTTCGCGATCGGCGGTCGCGCCACCCCGACCGCGGGCAGCCCGCCCGCCGATCACCACGCCGCCCCGGCCGACCTTGGTGCCGGCACCGACGTACGAGGCAAATGCATCACGCAATTTCGCGGCGTTGGCGCTCGACAGGTCGATCTCGTACTGAACGCCGTCGAGGGCGAACTTGACGGTCTCGTCCGCGTCCCCGCCGTCCAGGTCATCGACCAGCTTGTGAATGATTTGCTTGGCCACGTCCCACAATCCTTTCGAGCAGGGTGCTCCTGCTAACGAGAGCACAATAACCCCCGCGCCGCTCGTCGCGTCAATAGGATGCCGTTACGGCTCTGCGCGAGCCCGGGTGGGACTACTCCTGGCGGACCAACGGGAAGAGGATCGTTTCCCGAATTCCGAGCCCGGTCAGGGCCATCAACAGGCGGTCGATTCCCATTCCCATACCGCCGGCCGGCGGCATTCCATACTCCATCGCCCGAAGAAAGTCCTCGTCGAGACGCATCGCCTCGTCGTCGCCGCGAGCCGCGAGCTGCGCCTGGGCCACCAGCCGCTCCCGCTGCACGATCGGGTCGACCAGCTCGGAGTACCCGGTGCCCAGCTCGAAACCGAGGACGTAGAGGTCCCACTTCTCGGCAAGCCCCGGCTCGCTGCGGTGTGCCCGGGTGAGCGGGCTGGTCTCCTCCGGGTAGTCCCGAACGAAGGTGGGCGCCTCCAGGCCGGGAACGACCAGTTCCTCGAACAACTCCTCGGCCAACTTGCCCGGGCCCCACTTCGGGTCCACGGCCAATCCCACCTTGTCCGCGTACTCGACCAGGCGGGAGCGTTCGGTGCGAACGGTGACCTCCTCACCCAGCGCTTCGGAAAGCACGCCGAACAGCGTCACGGACCGCCACTCACCGCCCAGGTCGAACTCCCGACCGTCGGCGTGGGTCACCACCGTCGAGCCGCTCACCGCGATCGCCGCCTGTTGCACAAGATTGCGGGTCAACTCGCCGATCGTGTCGTAGTCCCCGTACGCCTGGTACGTCTCCAGCATCGCGAACTCCGGCGAGTGCGAAGAGTCGACACCCTCATTACGGAAGTTGCGGTTGATCTCGAAGACGCGGTCGACGCCGCCGACCACAGCGCGCTTGAGAAACAGTTCGGGCGCGATTCGCAGATACAGATCGGTGCTCAACGCATTGCTGTGGGTCACGAACGGTCGGGCCGTCGCGCCGCCATGCAGCAGTTGCAACATCGGAGTTTCCACCTCGATGAAGCCCTGACCGTGCAGTGAATCGCGCAGACTGCGTACGGCGGCGGCCCGGGTGCGCACCATCTCCCGTGCCTGCGGTCGGACAATCAGGTCGACGTAACGCTGCCGGACCCGCGCCTCCTCGGAGAGGGGCTTGTGGGCGACGGGCAGCGGACGCAGCGCCTTGGCGGTCATGTCCCACTGCTGGGCCAGCACCGACAGCTCACCCCGGCGGCTGGTGATCACCTCGCCGGTGACGCCGACGTGGTCACCGAGGTCGACGAGGCGCTTCCACGCCTCCAGCCGCTCCGGCCCGACCCGGTCCAGCGAGAGCATCGCCTGCAACTCGGTGCCGTCGCCGTCCCGCAGCGTCGCGAAGCAGAGCTTGCCCGTGTTGCGTACGAAGATCACCCGGCCGGTGACCGCGACCTGGTCGCCGGTCGCGGTGTCGGTCGGCAGGTCGGCGTAGCGCGCCCGGACCTGCGCCAAAGTGGTGGTGCGGGGGAAGCCGACCGGGTAGGGCTCGACGCCCTCGGCGAGCATCCGGTCCCGCTTCTCCCGGCGGACCTTCATCTGCTCGGGAAGGTCGTCGGCGGGGTCCACTGGCACGGGGTTCTGCTCGGTCACGGCACGCTTCCTCGTCACGGAGATACAGGGGGTCAGGGCCGAGCGTACTCAAGCGCGCCGGAGGCCGTTACGGGATAACCTGCCCGCCATGGTCGATCACACTCACGCCCTGTCGTTCGGTGCCGCCGCGAGCGAATACGACCGGTTACGACCACGCTATCCGGAGGCTGCGGTCCGCTGGGCGCTCGACGGGTTGAGCGCAGCCCGGGTGGTCGACCTCGCGGCGGGCACCGGCATCCTGACCCGCGCCGTGCTGGCTCTGGGCCACGAGGTCGTACCCGTCGAACCGGACCCGGAGATGCGGGCCCAGCTCGCCGCGAGCACCCCGGGCACGACGGCGCTCGCGGGCAGCGCCGAGGCCGTGCCGCTGCCCGACTCGGCTGCGGACGCGGTGCTGGCGGGGACGGCGTACCACTGGTTCGACCGGGAGCCCGCGCACGCCGAGGTCGCCCGGGTGCTCCGTCCCGGTGGCACCTTCGCCCCCATCTGGAACATCCGGGACGACAGCGTCGACTGGGTCGCCGAGTTGGGGCGTATCGCCCACTTCGGGGACAAGTCGGCGCGTCACGTCATCAGCGAGTACGCCGACTTCGGCCCGTCGTTCGACGCCATCGAGCAGCGCGAGTTCCCGCACCGCGCCACGCTCGCGCCGACTGACCTGCTCGGCATGGTCCGCACCCGCTCGTACTGGCTTACCGCCTCAGCCGAGGACCAGCGACGGGTCGAGCGGGAACTGGGCGAGCTTCTGGACACCCACCCGGCTCTGGCCGGGCGGGACACCATCGAACTGCCGTACCAGACGCTTGTGCTGCGCGCCCGGCGGCGCTGAGGCCGCGCGCGGCGGCCCGCGCTCGACGGCGGCCGGGTCAGAGGTTGCGCTCGTAGACCATCCGCAGGCCGATCAGCGTGATCATCGGCTCGTGGTGGGTGATGCTGCGACACTCGTTGATCACCAGGGAGGCGAGGCCGCCGGTGGCGATGACCGCGCGCACCTCGCCCAACTCCTCGGTCATCCGCTCGACGATCCGGTCCACCTGCCCGGCGAAGCCGAAGTACAGGCCGGCCTGAAGGCACTCCACGGTGTTCTTGCCGATCACCGAGCGGGGCTTGGTGGCCTCGACCTTGCGCAACTGGGCGGCCCGGGCGGCCAGCGCGTCGAAGGAGATCTCGATGCCCGGGGCGAACGCCCCGCCGAGGAACTCACCGCGCTCGCTGATCACGTCGAAGTTGGTGGTGGTGCCGAAGTCCACCACGATCGACGGACCGCCGTAGAGGGTGTACGCCGCCAGGGTGTTCACCACCCGGTCGGAGCCCACCTCCTTCGGATTGTCGATCGCCAACTGCACCCCGGTCCGCACCCCCGGCTCGACCACGACGCTCGGCACCTCCGCGTAGTAGCGGCTGAGCATGGTGCGCAGCGACCGCAGCGCGGCCGGCACCGTCGAGCAGGCGGCCACACCGGTGATCTCGACGTTGTCCCCGGCGAGCAGACCCCGGAACATCAGGCCCAGCTCGTCCGCCGTCGAACGGGCGTCGGTCTTGATCCGCCAGGAGTGCACCAGCTTGTCGCCCTCGAAGGTCGCCAGCACGGTGTTGGTGTTTCCGATGTCGATGCAGAGCAGCACGCACGCAGCCTAGACAACTACCGGGTGCGCAGGTCCAGCGCGATGTCCAGGATCGGCGACGAGTGCGTCAACGCACCCACCGAGAGGAAGTCCACGCCGGTGGCCGCGTACCGGCCGGCCACCTCCAGGGTCAGCCCGCCGGTCGCCTCCAGCTCCGCCCGGTCACCCACCGCCGCCACCGCCTCGGTCAGCACCTCCGGCGTCATGTTGTCGCAGAGCAGGAAGTCCGCCCCGGCCTCCACCGCCTCCACCGCCTCGTTGACGGTGGTCACCTCGACCTGCACCGGCACCTCCGGGAAGGCCTCCCGGACCCGCCGGTAGGCCGCCGTGATGCCCCCGGCCGCCAGCTTGTGGTTGTCCTTGATCATGGCCACGTCGTAGAGGCCCATCCGCTTGTTGGTGCCACCGCCGGCCCGCACCGCGTACTTCTCCAGCGCCCGCAGGCCCGGCGTCGTCTTGCGGGTGTCCAGCACCATCGCCTTCGTGCCGGCGAGGGCGTCCGCCCAGGCCCGGGTGTGGGTGGCCACCCCGGACATCCGGCAGAGCAGGTTGAGGGCCGTCCGCTCGGCCGTCAACAGCAGCCGGGTCGGGCCGGTCACCGTCGCCAGCACGTCGCCGCGCGCCACCCGCTCGCCGTCGCGGACCAGGACCGACACCTCGACGGTACGACCGAAGCCCGTCACCTCTCCCACCAGCTCGAACACCGCGGCGGCCACCGCCATCCCGGCCACCACCCCGTCCGCGCGGGCCACCAGCTCGGCGGTGTCGGTCTGCTCCGCCGGAATGGTGGCCACACTCGTGACGTCGAGGAAGTCCGGGCCCAGGTCCTCGACCAACGCGCTCTCGATCACCCGCCGTACGTGCGCCGGATCCAGCCCCGCCGCCCGCAACACCGTCTCCGTCGACTCGATCACGAGTTTCCCTCCCACTGATGCGTCACCCGGCCCTGCGCCCCGAACGACCCGACCAGATGGCCCAGCCACCGCTCGTCGGCCGTCGGGAAGTCCTCCCGCCAGTGGCAACCCCGGGTCTCACCGCGCGCGTACGCGGCGGCGACAAGCGTCGACGCCACGGTGAGCAGGTTCGTCGCCTCCCAGTCGGCGGTCCTCGGCCGACCCCGGGCGACGCCCAGCTCGGTAAGCGTCGCGGCCGTGTCGGCGAGCGTGGCCGCGGATCGGAGCACCCCGGCCCCCCGGGTCATCGCCCGTTGCAGGGTCGGCGTCACCTCCGCCGGCAACACCCAGCCCGCACCCCCACGCCAGGCTCCGGTGTCCGCGGGCTGGACCTGCTCGGGCAGACCGGCGGCGATGTCCTCGGCGATCCGCCGGGAGAAGACCAGACCCTCCAGCAGCGAGTTGCTTGCCAGTCGGTTCGCGCCGTGCACGCCGGTGCAGGCCACCTCGCCGCAGGCGTACAGGCCCGGGATGGAGGTGCGGCCCCGCAGGTCGGTCCGGACCCCGCCGGAGGCGTAGTGGGCGGCCGGCGCGACCGGGATCAGGTCGGTCGCCGGGTCCACCCCGATCGCCAGGCAGGACGCCACGATGGTGGGGAACCGGCCGGCCAGGAAGTCGCCGCCCAGGTGCCGCGCGTCGAGGAAGACGTGGTCCGCGCCGGTGGCCAGCAGCACCCGGTGGATGCCCTTGGCCACCACGTCCCGGGGGGCCAGCTCAGCCAGCTCGTGCTGGCCCACCATGAACCGCTTGCCGTCCGCGTCCACCAGGTACGCGCCCTCACCCCGCAACGCCTCCGAGACCAGCGGCTGCTGCGCGTGCCCGGCCCCCGGCACCCCTGCCCCGGTCGGAGTGATCAGGGCGGTCGGGTGGAACTGGACGAACTCCACGTCGGTCACGGCTGCGCCGGCGCGCATCGCCAACGCCACGCCGTCCCCGGTGGAGACCGCCGGGTTCGTGGTGGCCGCGAAGATCTGCCCCATGCCGCCGGTGGCGAGCACCACCGCACGGGCCAGCAAAGCGCCCACGCCGTCCTCGCTGCCCTCACCCAGCACGTGCAGGGTGATCCCGCAGGCCCTGCCGAGCCCGTCCGGGCCGTCACCCGGGGCGCGCAACAGGTCCAGCACGAGAGCGTGCTCGACCAGCCGGATCCACGGGTCGCGCTGCACCGCGGCGTGCAGGGCCCGCTGCACCTCCGCGCCTGTGGCGTCCCCGCCGGCGTGCACGATCCGGTCCGCCCGGTGCCCGCCCTCGCGGGTCAGCATCAGCGAGCCGTCCGCATGGCGATCGAACTCGGCGCCGACCCGGATCAGCTCACGGAGCCGGGTCGGGCCCTCCTCGACAAGCACCCGGACCGCCGCCGGGTCGCACAGCCCGACCCCGGCGACCTCGGTGTCCCGGGCATGCGCGGCCGGGGTGTCGGCCGGGTCGAGCACGGCGGCGATGCCACCCTGCGCCCATCGGGTCGAGCCGTCATCGATGTTGACCTTGGTGACCACCGTGACGTGCAGACCCGCCTCACGCAGGTGCAGCGCCGCGGTCAGCCCGGCCACGCCGGACCCCACCACGATCACGTCGGTGGTCTCCACCCAGCCAGGCGCGGGCGCGGCCAGCAGCGCGGGCAGGGCAGGCAGGTCGACGGTCGGGAGGTCCATCCCCCCAGTCAACCCGAACCATCCTCGCCCGGGGCGGCGGGGGCGGGACGAGTGTTTTGGGCGACCCCGTCCGGCGCCCGCCGCGCCGCGTCGACAGTCAGGCGGTGGTCACTTCGTCCGAACCGGCAGACCAGCCGGGCCCGCGCCCTTCAGCGAGGCGGCCACCGTACGGTCGCTGAGCCACAGGTAGCACCGGACCCCCCGATCACCGACCTTCCACCGCCCCGCCCCAGCCGGGCGGACCACCACTCCGCTGCGGAAACGCAGGTTCGTGTCGTCCGGTACGCCGGCGTACCGGGCCAGGACGCTGCGACAACCGTTGTAGAGCGGCGCCCAGTCCGCGTCCCGGGTCGGGTACGCCATCGCCGGTGCACGCCACACCCCGACGAACTCGGCGTCGTGCTGCTTGCCGCACTCCACCGGGGTCAGTGTCTGCACACCCCGGCCGGCGCCACCCCGGGTCTGCTGGCAGCCGAGGCGCAGCCCGGTGGCCCCCTTCAACGCGTCCCGCAGGCTGCCCGACCGGACCACCACGGTCGCCGCCGCCTCGACAGTGGTCAGCTCGGTGAGGTCGCACCGGAACCACCGGGAACCCGCCGCCCAGCCCGGCCCGTTCGGCAACGCCACGGACAACCGCAGCCGACCCGACCGCCAGTCGTCACCCACATAGCCGGTCGCCCGGGTGTCGCACTCGGCGAACGCGCCCCGCAGCTCGGCCGAACCACCCGCCGGAGCGGTCGTCCGCTCGACCGGGAAGGCCCCCACGTGCACCGTCTCCAGACGGTGCGGGCCCGCGCAGTCCACCGGCTCGTAGCTCGCCAGGCTGACCAGATCGGTGAAGTCGGCGGCGTGACAAACCCCGGCGGCCGGGGTGAACGCCGACGGCGCCGGCAGCGCCGCCCAGTCGTCGGTCAGATCGCCGTCCAGGCCCCCGGACCCGGCACAGCCCACCAGCAGCACTGCCGTCACGGCAGTGGCGAACAGGGTCGTCATGGCACGGCGCATCGCGGCCTCCCCCAGCCACCGACCGGCTTCCGCCAGCGTGCCCAGAGTAACCGGAAATGACCTTCCGGTAACAGACCGGAATCGCGGTACGCGCGATCAGACTCCGGACACGGCCAGCGGGCTGGGTACCGGGTTCCCGGCCGTGCCGGGGGCCGCCGCGGCCGGATCGGCACCCAACTCGATCACCCGGTTGTCGGCGTCGACGTGCACGACCCGCGGCCGGTAGGACCGGGCCTCGGCGTCGTCCATCTGCCCGTACGAGATCAGGATGACCAGGTCACCGGGGTGCACCAGGTGCGCGGCGGCACCGTTGATACCGATCACACCGCTGCCCCGCTCGCCCGGGATCACGTACGTCTCCAGCCGGGCACCGTTGGTGATGTCCACGATCGCCACCTGCTCGCCGGGGAGCAGGTCGGCGGCGTCGAGCAGGTCCTCGTCCACGGTCACCGAACCGACGTAGTGCAGGTCGGCCTGGGTCACCGTGGCTCGGTGGATCTTCGACTTGAGCATGGTCCGCAACATCGGAAGGGCCTTTCGTGGTGGAGGGTGGTGCGGCCGGGTCAGGGGCGCGGGGCGAGCTGGATCGCGGCGTTGTCGATCAGACGGGTGGCACCCACCCAGGCGGCGATCACCAGCCGGGCCGGCCCGGACACCGGCCCCGGCTCCAACTCGGGATCGGTGAGCACCAGATAGTCGAGGCGGGCACCCGGCGTACCCGCGCCGAACGCGGCGTGCGCGGCGGTCAGCACCGCCCCCGCGTCCAGACCGTCGTCGGCAGCCCGCGCGCCGGCCCGCAGCGCGGCGGACAGACTCAACGCGGCGGCCCGCTCCGGCCCGCTCAGGTAGCGGTTACGGCTGGAGAGCGCCAGCCCGTCCGGCTCCCGGACGGTCGGCACACCGACCACCTCGACCGGCACGTCCAGGTCGCGGACCATCCGCCGGACCAGGGTGAGCTGCTGGTAGTCCTTCTCACCGAAGAACGCGAGGTCGGGCTGGGTGAGCTGGAGCAGTTTCAGCACCACGGTGAGCACACCGTGGAAGAAGCCGGGACGGCTCGCCCCCTCCAACTCCCCGCCGAGTGGACCCGGGTCGAGGCGTACGCGGGGCTGCCCGTCCGGGTACATGTCCGCCACCGACGGGGCGAAGACCAGATCCGCGCCCGCCCGCCGGCACACCTCCAGGTCGGCGTCGAGCGTGCGCGGGTAGCGGTCGAAGTCCTCGTTCGGCCCGAACTGCAACGGGTTCACGAAGACCGTCACCAGCACATGGTCGGCCTGCTCCCGGGCGGCGCGCAGCAGCATCTCGTGCCCGGAGTGCAACGCGCCCATGGTCATCACCACCCCGACCGTGCCCTTCAGCCCGGCCCGGGCCTCAGCCAACTCGACGCGCGTGTGCACCACCTGGGTCATGGCCCTACCTCGGTTCGCGACTGCGGGGCTCGCAAGAACGGCTCACTCCTCGCGCTCACAGCGACACCTCGGTTCGCGACTGCGGGGCTCGCAAGAACGGCTCACTCCTCGCGCTCACGCGGCCACCTCCCGACTGCTGTCGGCAAGCACGCCGAGCAGCGACTGTGCGTCCACCGGCCGCAGCCGGCCGGCGGCGATCGCCCGGTCGGCGGTACGACGGGCCAGCGCCAGGTACGCGGGCACGGACTCCGGTGCGGTGGCCGCCAACCGCACCAGGTGCCGCTGCACCGTACCCGCGTCGCCACGGGAGACCGGCCCGGTCAGGGCGTCGTCGCCGAGCCGCAGCGCGTTCTCCAGGGCGGCCCGCAGCAGTGGGGCGAGCACCTTCTCCGGTCGGGACACCCCGGCGTCCCGCAACCGGTCGGTCGCCTCGTTGACCAGGGTCACCAGATGGTTCGCGCCATGGGCCAGCGCGGCGTGGTAGAGCGGACGATCCGACTCGGCCACCCACTCCGGCACACCACCCAGGTCGGCGACCAGCCGGGCGGCCAGCGGGCGCAACTCCGCCGGGGCGGTCACCCCGTACGAGATGCCGTCCAGCCGGGTCAGGTCGTCCGGCGTACCGGTGAAGGTCATCGCCGGGTGCAGAGCGAGCGGTCGCGCGCCGACGGCGGCGGCCGGGCCCAGCACGGCCAGGCCGTGCGCCCCCGAGGTGTGCGCGACGATCTGGCCCGGGTGCAGCGCACCCCGCTCCGCGAGGTCGGCCACCACACCGGCCAGGGTGTCGTCGGGCACCGCGATCAGCAGCAGGTCAGCGGCGGCGTGGGCCACCGCGGCTACCGGGCGGCGGGGCACCTCGGGCAGCAGCAGGGCGAGGCGGGCGCGGCTGGCACCGGAGCCGCCGGAGACGGCCACCACCCGGTGCCCGGCGGCGGCGAGCGCGGCGCCCAGCACGGCGCCGACCCGGCCGGCGCCAACGACACCGACGGTGAGCAGACGGGAGGTGGCGCGATCCCACGGTGCGGCGGGCCCGTGCGGGGCGGCCGGACGCGGGCGCAACGGTGCGCTCATGACGACGATCCAGTCCTCGAGAAGGGGTACCGGTCGATCGCAAGTATGCGCCCGGCCCACCGAACCCGGACAAGCATGTGTGAAAACCTTCACCACCCCCGGAACGCCCGTCTGCAGCCCCAGCCCGGCTCGCGTCGATCATGGAGTAGTGGTGCCTGTTTTACCACCGAACAAGGTATTTGTCGCCAACCACGACTCCTTGATCGACGCGGGCCGGCGTCGGCGGACGTGGGGATCCCGACTCGCCTCCGCACTGGCGACCGTAGGGTCGGCACGGTGACCCCACGCGCAACGCGGAACGCGCTGATGCCGATCCGGTGGCGGGACGCCATGGCCAGCGCGCTATACGGGCCGGGCGGCTTCTTCGTCGCCGGTACCGGGCCGGCCGACCACTTCCGCACCAGCGTGCACGCGTCAACAGCTTTCGCGACCGCCGTGCTGCGCCTCCTTGAACAGGTGGACGCTGCCCTCGGCCACCCTGACCGGCTCGACGTTGTCGACGTGGGCGCCGGGCGTGGGGAGTTGCTGGACGCTCTGCTGGCGTCCGTCAAGGTCATGGTGGGAATTCCCACGGCCTCCGCCCGTCCGGCACCCGAGGGGCCGTCGTCGATCGCCGCCCGTCCATCGCTCGCCGATCGCCTGCGCTTCACAGCAGTCGAGTACGCACCCCGCCCGGAAAATCTGCCAGAAGAGATCAACTGGACAGCCGAGATCCCCACCAAGATCACTGGACTGCTGATCGCCACCGAATGGCTGGACAACGTCCCACTGGACGTGGCCGTACACGCCGGAGACGGCTGGCGATATGTGCTGGTCGACCCCGACACCGGTGCCGAATCAGTCGGTGAGCCGGTCAGCCTTGATGATCATGATTGGCTGACGAAGTGGTGGCCCAGCCCCACGAGCCCGCCCAGTATGGACGGTGCTCCAAGCCCAGGGGTGACCTGGGCGGATGCGACAAGCGAGACCCCCCACCGCAACCGGCAGCGCGCCGAGATCGGACGGACCAGGGACGAAGCCTGGGCCGACGCGGTGAAAAAGATCAGCCGAGGGCTCGCGGTGGCGGTCGACTACGGGCACCTGCGGGACGCGCGACCTGTCGACGGGACGTTGACCGGGTACCGGGGTGGGCGGCAGGTGCCTCCGGTGCCTGACGGGTCGAGCGATGTGACCGCGCACGTGGCCATGGACTCGGTCGCGTCCGCTGGTGCGGTCGTCGCGCGGTGCGCGTACTCCCTGGTCGTGCAGCGGGAGGCGCTGCGGGCGCTCGGGGCCGACGGCGGGCGACCGCCGCTCAGCCTGGCCGGCACCGACCCGGTCGGCTACGTGCGGGCGCTGGCCGCCGCGTCGGCGGTGGCCGAGCTGACCGACCCGGGCGGGCTCGGCGGGCACCTGTGGTTGCGGCAGCCGGTAGGCATCCCGCTCGGGTCGACCGTGGCACGATGACGGGCATGACCACCGACGCCGGGGCCCTCCGCGAACTGACCGTCGGCACCGGCGCCGGCCTGGTCGCCGGCACCCGTGACCAGCAGCTCGGCACCGACATGGTGCTGAACATCGGCCCGCAGCACCCCTCCACGCATGGTGTGCTGCGGTTGAAACTGGTGCTCGACGGCGAACGCGTGGTCGCCTGCGAACCGATCGTCGGTTACATGCACCGGGGCGCGGAGAAGCTCTTCGAGGTGCGGGACTACCGGCAGATCATCGTGCTGGCGAACCGGCACGACTGGCTCTCGGCGTTCTCCAACGAGCTGGGCGTGGTGCTCGCCGTGGAACGCCTGATGGGCATGGAGGTGCCCGAGCGGGCCACCTGGCTGCGGATGGCGCTCGCGGAGCTGAACCGGGTGCTCAACCACCTGATGTTCCTCGGCTCGTACCCGTTGGAGATCGGGGCGATCACGCCGATCTTCTACGCGTTCCGCGAGCGGGAGACCATCCAGGCGGTGATGGAGGAGGTCTCCGGCGGCCGGATCCACTACATGTTCAACCGGGTGGGTGGCCTCAAGGAGGAGGTGCCGTACGGGTGGACCGGGCGGGCCCGGGCGGCGATCGGCGAGGTACGCCGACGACTGCCCGACCTGGACCACCTGATCCGGCGTAACGAGATCTTCCTGGCCCGTACCGTCGGCGTGGGGGTGCTGTCCGCCGCGGACGCCGCCGCGTTCGGGGCGTCCGGGCCGGTGGCCCGCGCCTCCGGGCTCGACCTGGACCTGCGCCGCGACGACCCCTACCTGGCGTACGACGAGCTGGACGTGCCGGTGGTCACCAAGAGCGCCGGGGACTGCCACGCCCGGTTCGAGGTGCTGCTCGACCAGGTGTACGCGTCACTGGACCTCGCCGAGCAGTGCCTCGACCGGGTGGACCGGCTGACCGGTCCGATCAACACCCGGCTGCCGAAGGTGCTCAAGGCGCCGGAGGGGCACACGTACGCCTGGACGGAGAACCCGCTCGGCATCAACGGCTACTACCTGGTGTCCCGGGGCGAGAAGACGCCGTGGCGGTTGAAGCTGCGCACCGCCTCGTACGCGAACGTGCAGGCGTTGGCCACCCTGCTCCCCGGCTGCCTGGTCCCGGACCTGATCGCGATCCTCGGCTCGATGTTCTTCGTGGTCGGCGACATCGACAAGTGACCAGGGCAGCCTGACCGCTCACCGCCAGTGGTCGGCTGGCGGTGCGCCCCCGGCACGGGGCACGTCGTCCTGCGGCGGGTAGCCGTAACGCTCGTCGACCCGCCGCCGGCCGGCCCGCTCCGGCGCGGGTTCCGCCTGGTGGCCGCGCTGGCGAGGTGGACGCCACTCGTCCGGCACCGGCACACCACCCACCGGCAGCGCCGGCCTTCCCGGCTCGGCCCGCCGGCCACCATCACGATCGTGGCGGGGCTCCTCGTACCGGCCGGCGTCCTCGTAGCGGCGCGGCTCCTCGTAGCGGCCGGCGGATTCGTGCCGGCGCGGCTCCTCGTAACGGCGCGGCTCCTCGTAGCGGCCAGCGTCCTCGTGCCGGCGCGGCTCCTCGTAGCGGCCGGCGGATTCGTGCCGGCGCGGCTCCTCGTGGCGGACGGCGGCCCAGCGGTCGGCCATCCGGTACTCGGTGCCGGTGGCGTCGGCGTGCACCTCGGCCCGGCGTTCGCCCACCCGCAGCTCACGGCCGTTCTCGTCGTCGCGGACGGCAGCCCACCGATCACCGGCCCGTAGCTGCGACCAGTACTCGCCGGTGTCGTCGGCCCGCAGCGGCGGCCCGGGCTGCGGCGCCGCGGCACCCGCCCGGTCGTGCTGCTCCGACCAGCCCCGATCATCCTGGCCGTCCCAGGAGTCCGCCACCTGACGGCCCGGTGCGCGGTGCGACCGGCCCTCCGGGGTGGACTCGTCGGGTCGGGCGTACGCGTCGCGCCGATCGGTCCGCTCCGGTTCGTCGCGGCGGCCCGCCCAGCCCGGCTCGTCGCCGTATCCGGCCCTGGAGGCGTCCTCCGGCGCGCTTCTCGCTCGGCCGGCCGGACGGGGGCGCTCGTCCGGGTCGCCGCCCCGGGTCCACTCCTGCGCGGGCGGGGTCCACTGACCGGCGTACCCGCCGCCGTAGCGCCCAGCCGACTCGGCCGCGCCGCCGTCGACCACCGTGTGCCGGGTGGTGACGTGCACGGTCTCGGTGTGCCGGACCACCCCTGGCCGGTGCGTCGGTTCGGGTCGGTCGTGCTCCCGAGGGCGGGCCGAGCCGTACGTGGCGGCTGGCCGCTCTCCGCCGTACACGCCGGCTGGGCGCTCTCCGCCGTACACCCCGGTGGAGGCCGGCGGCTCGGGGGCCTCCCGTGCGTACGCCGGCTCGTCGTCGTCCGCGTGCTCGGAGCGGCCCCACCGGGGTGCGTCGTCGGGGCTGGACGGCCGAGCGCGGCCGGCCGGCGCGTCACCGGGGACCGGGACCCGGCTCCGGGCCACCGGGGCGTCGTCCGCCTGCGGCTCGACTGCCGACACCCGCGCCCGCCCGGCGCCTGCCGGCTCGGCGGCGGGGGCGGCACCGGCGAGGGCGGCGCCACTGACGTCGAGCCGACGGCGCACGGCGGCGATCGCCTCGTGGGCCCGTTGCGCCTGGTCGAGTGCCTGATTACCGCGTTGCGCGGCGGCCCCGATCTCGCCGCGCAGCTCCCGGCGAAGCCCTTCGATCTCGTCCAACAGCTCGTCCACCCGCGCCGAGTCGCCCTCGCCGTCGGACCGCAGCGCGATGGAGAGGCCGATCAGCACCACCGAGACGATGGCGAGCACCGCGGCGAAACGCAGCGGGCCGTTGCCGTCGGCCACCAACAGGATCAGCGCCGCCACCGGCGCGAGAGCGACGCCCGCCCAGAAGAGCATGGTCAGCAGTGCGGGTTGACGCCGGGCGTCGGGGGTGGCCGGGGCTGGCATGGATGTGCAGCCTACCCACGTAATCCGTCGGAGGGAACGGGGTCCCGGAACGCGCGGACGCCCCCGCCCGGTCGGGGGCGGGGGCGTCCACAGAGCGTGCGGTGCGGGGTCAGCTGGTGGCGAAGGCACCGTCCGAAGAGAAGATCAGGCCCACGCTGATCGAGCCGTCGCGCAGCCCGCTCTTGGTCAGCGGCCCGCCCTGGTCCAGCGAGGAGAACTTGCCGACCGACAGCCCGTACGTCTTCTCCAGGCCCGGCTTGCAGAACGGACGCTGCTCGCACTCCGGCGGGCCACCGAGCACGGTCGCGCTACCGGAGCACTTCGCCGCCAGCTCGGAGAGGGTCCGCACGCCGTACTTGTCGGCGAAGGCCTGGGTCACCGCGAAGGCGTTCTGGTCCTGCGCGGCGGCCGGGGTGCCGAAGGTGAGGCCGGCCTTGTCGCCCTCGGCCTTGAGCGCGGTCACCGTCGTGTTGATGTCGGGTGAGGAGACCGGCTGCGCGTTCTGGCCGTTCGCCTTGGTGTTGAGGAACTCGGCCATGGTCGCCGCGTACTCCGGGACGACCTGGATCTCGCCCTTCTCCAGAGCCGGCGCGTAGAGCTCCCGGTTGCCGATCTGCTGCACCTTGACCTGGTAGCCGGCGCTGCTCAGCACGATCCGGTACAACTCGCCGAGGATCTGGCTCTCGGCGAAGTTGCCGGCGCCCACCGTGATGTCGCCGCCCGGCCCCTTGGCGATGCCGGCGGTGAGGTTGTTTGCCGACGCGAACTCCTCGGCCGCCACCTTCGGGGTCTTGCGGTCCTCGTTGACGGCCTTGTTGAGCTGGATCAGCTTCGGGGTGTCCAGCGCGGCGGAGACCTTGTCCAGTGCGGCGATCAGCTGCGGGTTGGCCGCCTTGCTGTTGACCGCAGGGATGACGTTGTCGGAGTTCTGGAGCTTCTTGTCGTCCTGCAGAGCGATGAGCTGCTGCCCGGCGACCGGGGCGCACCCGGCACCGGAGGCGCTGGTCGCGGGTGCGTCGGTGCCGGACGAGCCGGCGTCACCGCAGCCGGTGAGGAGCGCTGCCCCGGCGACGGCGCTTACCGCCCCGATCGCCAGACGTGTACGTGCGCGCATGTGCCCGCCTTCCGTGTCCCGGCGCGACCCGTCCCGGGCCGGCCGCGTGTCCGACGGGCGATCCTGACTGTCGGCCGCCCGCGAATATCCACCCAACATGGTCCGCGGCCGACCGACAACCTGGGATGGACTTCGTCACCTCATCGTCACCGACCGGACGGGCGGGGGTCGGCGGCTCGACGTGGGCTCACCCGGACGGGTCAGGCGCTCCCGGTGGCATCTGCGGCGCGGGGCCGCCCGGAGCGTTGCCGCCCACGCCGCAGGGGCTTGGGGGTGACCAGCCGTTCGACACCGCCGAGGACCACCTCGGCCAGCAGCGCCAGCCCGGCCACCAGCACCCCGCCGGCGACGATCTGCCCCCCGCCGGCCGCGATACCGATGCCGAAGCCGGTCCGGATGATCTGGCCGAGGCCGCCGCCGTTGACGAAGGACGCCAGCGCCGCGGTCGCGATCACCTGCACCGCCGCGGTGCGGAAGCCGGCCGCCAGATAGGGCACCGCGAGCGGCAACTCCACCCGGCGCAGCAACTGCCCACCGGACAGACCCATCCCCCGGGCCGCGTCGCGGGCCTCCGGGTCCACCTGCCGCACCCCGGTGTACGCGTTGGCAAGCAGCGGCGGCACCGCGAAGACGGCGAGTGCCACCACGACCGGCGTCTTACCGAAGCCGCTGGCGAAGACCACCGGCAGGATGGTCAGCAACGCCAGGGTGGGGATGGCAAGCGTGGCGTTTGAGATCAGCACCACGAGGCCGCCGCCTCGGCCGAGGTGCCCCAGCCAGAGCCCGAGCGGCCAGGCCACCAGGCAGCCGAGCGCCACCGCGAGGGCCGAGATCGTCAGGTGCTCACCGAGCCGGTCCAGCATGCCGCCCGGGTTGGTCCAGTTCAGTGGGTCGTTGATCCAGGTGATCGCCTGCCCGATCGGGTTCGCCGCGACGGTCACCGTGCCCTCCGGGTGGACCAGGGGGTCACCAGTCGGGCGACCAGGATGAGCAGCAGGTCGAGCACGACCGCGAGCGCCACGCAGAGCAGGGCGGCGGTCATGATCTCGGCCTTGTAGAGGTTGTTCTGGAAGCCCGCGAAGATCAACTGCCCGAGGCCGCCGTGCCCGACCAGCACCCCGACCGTGACCAGCGCCACCGTCGAGACGGTCGCCAGCCGTACGCCGGTCACGATGCCCGGCAACGCCAGCGGCAGGTCGATCCGGAACAGCCGCCGCCACCGGCCGTAACCCATGCCCTCGGCGGCCTCGCGGACCTCCGGGGGCACCTGGTTGAGGCCGGCCACCACGTTGCGCACGATCAGCAGCAGCGCGTAGAGGACCAGCCCGACAAGCACGGTGGTCGTTCCAGTGCCCAGGTAGGGGGCGATGAACGCGAAGAGCGCCAACGACGGGATGGTGTAGACCACCCCGCTGACGGCGAGAATCGGACCGGCGAGTGGACGGACCCAGTACGCCAGCACGGACAACGGCAGGGCGATCAGCACCGCGATCAACACCGCTCGCCCGGTGAGGGAGGCGTGTTCGCGCACGGCGGCGAGGATCGTGTCAGAGTTGTCCCGCACGTACTGCCAGGAGAACCAGGGGTTACCCGGGTCGGCCCGGTAGCTCAGGCGGAAGGACATACGTGGACGTTACCCCGGAGGCTGCCGACGTGACCCAATCCCCTCGCGCGGCGTCGATCTCCCTGACCGGCATCCAGAAGCGCTACCCGAACGGCACCGAGGCCGTCCGGGACCTCAGCCTGGACGTCCGGGCCGGCGAGCTGGTGGTGCTGATCGGCCCGTCCGGCTGCGGCAAGTCGACGGTGCTGCGGATGATCAACCGCCTGATCGAACCGACCGCCGGTCGCATCACACTCGGCGACGAGGACGTCACCGACGTCGACCCGGTGCGGCTGCGCCGTCGCATCGGGTACGTCATCCAGAACGTCGGTCTCTTTCCACACCAGACGGTACGGGCGAACGTGGCCACCGTGCCGGGCCTGCTCCGCTGGCCCAAGGGCCAGACCCGCGCCCGGGTCGACGAGCTGCTCGATCTGGTCGGGCTGGACCCGGCCGAGTTCGGCGGTCGCTACCCGCACGAGCTGTCGGGTGGCCAGCGGCAGCGGGTCGGGGTGGCCCGCGCGCTCGCCGCCGACCCGGTGGTGCTGCTGATGGACGAACCGTTCTCGGCTGTCGACCCGATCGTCCGGGCCCGCCTCCAGGAGGAGTTCCTGCGCCTCCAGGCCGAGGTGCGCAAGACGATCGTGCTGGTCACCCACGACCTCGACGAGGCGGTCCGACTCGGCGACCGGATCGCGGTGCTCTCCGAGGGTGGGCACCTGGAGCAGTACGACACACCGGCCGCGCTGCTCGGCGCACCCGACACCCCGTTCGTACGCGAGTTCGTCGGCGCGGACCGGGGCATCCGCCGGCTGGCGGTCACCCCACTGGACCGGGAGGCGCTGGAGCCGGTGCCCGACGACGCCGCAGCGGACCTGCCCACGGTCGCGGTGGACGGCACCGCGTACGACGCGTTGGCGGCCCTGCTCACCTCGGGCCGGGACCGGCTCCTCGTCACCGATGCCGGCCGGCCGGTGGGCGCGCTCAGCCGTCAACGTCTCCTCGACCTGGGCCGCCCGACGAGCTGACCCCACCCCGGGTCAGGCGCGACCTTCTCGGGTCAGGCGCGACTGCCTCGGTCGGGTCAGGCCCGACCGCCGAGGCTGGCGATGCCGATGATCCAACCGGTGAGGAAGCCGTAACCGGCACCGGCGCTGGCGTCCTGGAGGGCGCCCAGCAGTGACGGTGCCGGGCCGAGCAGCGCCGCCAGCACGGCGGCGAGGCCGCCGGCAAGCACGTAGGCGGCCCAGCCCGAGAAGAACTGGCTGACCGGGCCGGGCACCCGGGCGACCTGGGCGGCGGGCAACAGGTAGAGCAGGGTCACCGCGAGGACCACCAGCAGCACGGCCCGCAGGTCGGCGGCGAACAACCCGCCGGCCTGCCCGTCCGCGTCGAGCCGCCAGGCCGGCCACGCCAGTAGGCGCGCGTAGAAGGCGCCGGCCGACTCCGGGTCGGTCAGGGTGGCGGCCCAGCCGGTGTACGCCGGACTGCCGCAGATCCCGACAAGCAGCAACACGGCGAGCGCGCCGGTGCCGGCGGCCGTGCCGTAGCGGCTGACCGGGCCGGAGCGGTGCAGGAACGACGTGATCCGCCCAGGCCCCGAACCGGTGGCTCGGGCCGACCTGGGCTGGCCCGAGCGGCTCAGTGCTTCATCAGGTAGTCGATGAAGGCGGCCCGCAGCAGCGGCGCCGACTCCTCGTAGCCGTGGCCGGTCAGCTCCCGCCACAGCGCGTTTGCCTCGTCGATCGTCGGGCCGATCGAGTTCGGCGCGCCGTCGAGCACGGTGGCCTCGTCCGCGTTCGGCAGGTGCCGCAGCACCGACCAGTAGAACCCCACGTCCCGACGCTCCCGGGCCAGGGCGAACGCCCGCTCCCGCAGCTCCTCGGTGGACAGCGCGTCGAGCTCCTGGAACGAGGTTCCGCCGGGGGTGGCGGCAGGTGTGTCGGTCATGTCGCCGAGCCTAACGGTCGAGATCAGCTCCGGCTCGGCGGACGCGACGCGGCTCACCGCTCGTCGGTGTCCCACCGCCGCGGGCCGTCCTCCCACCGGGGGTCCCGCCACGGGTCGACGGGTTGCGGCGCGGCCTGGGTCGGCACGGTCGGAGGCCAGTTGTCGACCGGCTGTGGATGCGGCATGGTCCAGCCCGAGCTGATCGTGCCGTCGCTTACCGGTTCGAGCCGCTCGGGGCTGCCCGGTCGGGGCCGCCCGAGCGTCTCGACCAGCCGGGTCGCCAGCAGCCCGACGCCGAGCGCGGCCCCGCCGACCACCCAGTTGCTCAGCGTCCACCCGCGCTCGGGCGCGTACACCTGGAAGACGGTGACCAGGCCGACGGCCAGCACCATGCCGAACACACCGCCCCGGCGGCCGTACGCGCTGGTGCCGGCGAGCAGCGCCACGCCGATCGCCAGCACCGTCCAGTCCAGCCCCGTGGTGGGTGCCACCGGCCCGGGGTCGTTGGCGGCGAGCAGGACACCGGCGAGGGCGGCCAGCACCGTGGAGACGACGAGCGCGACGGCCGTCACCACAGCGGCAACCGCGCCCCGCCGACGGGCCGGATCGGCGATCGGCCGGTACCTGCCGACGAGTCGACGGACCGCCCGGATCGCGCCGAACAGGCCGCCGAGGACGGCCACCGCGGCGAAGCCGGCGAAGAGGTAGCCGGCGCTGCTGGACGGGTCGTAGTCGCCCTGCACCAGCACCGGCGCCGACCGGCGTTCGATGTACACCACGACCGCGGCGGCGCCGGCCAGGCTGGCGGCCCAGCCCGGCACGTGCAGCACCACCACGGCGAGCGCCAGCACGAGCCCACCCAGCGCGGCGACCGCCACGGCCGGGCCGATCGACGCCGGCAGGCCCCGATCACCCTGCTCGGCGTAGTGCAGGGCCGCCGCCACCGCGACCGGGCCGATGGCCAGGTTCGGTGCGGCCGTACGCAGGCTCAGACCGGCGGCCAGGGCGAGCAGCCCCAGCCCGACCGCGTCGATCAGCAGCGTGCGCAGGTTGCCGTCGCGCACGGCGGCCGGGTCCTCCTGCCAGAGCAACCAGCTCACGGCCGCCAACCCGGCCAGCAGCAGCAGCTCCCACCCCAGGTGTACGCCGATCCGGTCCCGGCCGGGCTCACCATGGGTGGGGTCGTCGAAGACGTTCTCCAGTACGGCGGCCGGCACCCCCGACGAGGGTTCGGGCGACCGGTCCCGGCCCGCTTCTTCGTACCCCATGACGCCGCCTCCCAGTGGCCGGCCGTCCCCAGTCCGGCGCGCGGACGGACCCTGGGCGGCCCTTGCTCTCCGATCGCAGGCACCGTACCCGCGCCCGGAGCCGGGCGTAACCCCCTGCTCAGCGCTGGCCGGGGCGACTCTCCCGTGGGTCCTGCTCGCGTTCGTCGTCCGGACGTTCCGGCACGCGGCAGGAACGTTCGAGCCAGAGGGCCGCGCCGACCAGGGCCAGCGAGGCGAGCAGGCCCCCACCGGCGGCCGGTCGGTCGTCGAGCGCGGCGCGGGTGGTCTCCACGAAGAGCCAGCCGGTGAGCCCCGCGTAGAAGCCCGCGAAGATCGACGCGGCAAGTGCCGACGCCTTGGCCAGCACCACGAAGCGGGCAACCATCAGCGGATTGACCGGGTCCCGGCCCGGCTTGCGCTCGATCCGACCTCGAGTGTTGATCGCGGCGTACGCCTCCAGCACGGCGAGCCCGGCCAGCGTGACCACCGGCAGCCAGGGCAGCCGGGGAATGCCGCTGTAGTAGAGGCTGCTGATCAACAGCCAGGCAACCGCCGCCGCAGCCAGGCCGGCCACGACCAGGGTCGAGATGCGGGTGGGGCCCATCCGGGACCGATCCGGGCCCGACCCGCGGGGTGGGGGTTTCGCCTGCGTCATGCCGGCCGGTTCCGCTCGGTCATGCCGTCGACTCTAACGCCAACTCCGGCCGGGGAAGCAGTTGCAACGCGTCGTCCGCCGCAGGGCCGGCGGTCAGCAGGTCGGTCAGCCAGCCGTGACCGGGCAGTCGACCGTACGGCTGGATGTCGATCCACGGACGCAGCACGAAGGCGCGCAGGTGCGCCCGGGGGTGCGGCAGGGTCAACTCCTCCTCGTCGCTGAGCACCGGCTCGTCGTCGTCACCCCAGACCATGATCACGTCCACGTCGAGGGTGCGCGGCCCGAACCGCCGCCGCGGGTCGCGGACCCGGCCGGCCGCGTGCTCCGCGTCGCGGGCCCGTTCCAGCCAGTCGCGCGGGGTCGCGCTCTCGTCCTGGGCGAGCACCACCGCGTTGAGGTACGCGGGCTGCTCGGTGTCGCCCCACGGTGGAGTCTCGTACACCCCGGAGAGCACGAGTACCGCGTCGCCGAGCGTGGCGACGGCCGTCCGCAGGTGCTCCAGGCGGTCGCCCAGGTTGCTGCCGAGCGAGAGGAGGGCCCGGGTCACCTGGCACGCGTCCGGGTCATGGTGACGGCCACGTCGGTGAAGGTGTGCGGCACCGGCGCCTCCGGCTTGTGCACGGTGATCGTCGCGGTGTCGACCCGCTCGTCGGAGAGGCAGACCGCGAGGAGCCGGTCGGCGAGGGTCTCGATCAGGTTGACCGGCTCGCCGGTCACCACCGCCACCAGACTCTCGGCCAGCTCGCCGTAGTGCACGGTGGCGGTGACGTCGTCGGTGGCGGCGGCCGGGCCGAGGTCAAGTTCGAGGACGGCGTCGACGACGAAGTCCTGCCCCTGTGCGCGTTCGAAGTCGTACACCCCGTGCCGGCCGTGCGCCCGCAGCCCGGTCAGCTCGATCCGGTCCCTCGTCATCCTCGTACCCCATGTTCGTGATCGTGGTGCGCTCGCCGCCTGTCGTGCGTCGCTGCCAGGCGGGGGCTGCCGGTCGCGGCCCACACGGCGAGCGCGTCGGCGGTGGCCCGCACGTCGTGCACGCGTACGCCCCAGGCGCCGGCGGCGACTGCGAGCACGCTCGTGGCCACGGTGGCCGCTTCCCGCTCGGCGGTCGGTCGCGGCGTGCCGTCCGGGCCGGCGAGCAACCCGCCGAGGTACGACTTACGGCTGGCGCCGAAGAGCAGCGGGTAGCCGAGATCCAGCAGCTCCGGCAGGCGGGCGCTGAGTTCCCAGTTGTGCGCGGCCGTCTTGGCGAAACCGAGCCCGGGGTCGATGATGAGGCGGTCGGCGGCCACCCCGGCGGCGAGCGCCGCGTCGATCCGTTGGGCCAGTTCGGTCCGGACGTCGACCACCACGTCGGTGTAGGTGGCCAGCTCGCGCATCGCTCGGGAGTGCCCCCGCCAGTGCATCAGCACCCAGGGGCAGTGCGCGTCACGGACCACGCGGGCCATGTCCGGGTCGGCCAGGCCACCGGAGACGTCGTTGACCACCGCAGCACCGGCGGCCAGGGCCGCATCCGCGACCCGCGCGCGGCTGGTGTCGACGCTCACCGCCACGCCGGCCGCGGTCAGCTCACGGATGACCGGCAACACCCGCTCGGCCTCGGTCGCGGCGTCGATCCGCTCGGCGCCCGGACGGGTCGACTCGCCGCCGATGTCGACAAGCTGCGCACCGGCGTCACGCAGACGGACGCCGTGTCCGACGGCAGCGTCCAGGTCGGCGTACCGTCCGCCGTCGGAGAAGGAGTCCGGTGTGACGTTGAGGACGCCCATCACCACCGGGCCCGAGGCCCGCACCAGATCGGTCACGGCTAGACGGTACCGGGCGCGGCGGCGCTACCGGCCGGCCCGGGTCGGCTCCGCGCCACCATCCCTGACGTGGCGATTAGAACAGGTGTACGATCGGTCATTCGGGCAGCATCGGGCAGGCCCTTCACAGCTTGTCGCAATCCGGGGCGGCCCGTACGCTTTGGAATTGGCCAGCATCGAGATGGCGAAGCATGGAGGGAGGGCCGAAGCGGGGGAAAACCGCCCAAACCTCGCCACGCTCTGTGGTGAGTAACGAACACAGGGTCAAGAACGCTGTGCCCTGTGGAGCACTTTTCCCGCCAGGTTCGCCTATTGCACCGCCGCGGCATCGCCGGCCGCGTTATGGGGAGGTTCCAGTGATCGCCTTCGAGCTCATGGAGACGGCGTCGTCCGGCGTCGCCCACGCGCTCTCCACCCTGGCGTCGGCTCCGCTCGCTGAGCCGGCACCGAAGGGGATCGACACCAACGGTGTGGTCACCTTCTTCGCCAGCAAGATCGCGCCGATCCTGCTCGCCGTCCTCGGCGTCATCTTCATCGGCCGTGCCAGCCGAGGCGAGATCTCCAAGGTGCTGACCAGCTCCGCGATCGCCATCGTCGGTCTCGCCTTCATCGCCGGGGCGGCAACACTCTTCTTCGTCGGCGATTACCTGATCGACCTGATCTTCGAATAGGCGCGTTCACCAGATGCGGCTGCGCACCGACGACGACATCTACCGGGCCCGCCTGGTCTACCTCGGGCCGCCCGGCTACACCCTTCCGGTCCACCTGCCCTACGCCCAGTACGGGCTCTTCATGCTGCTGGTCCCCCTCTACATGTTCATCCACTGGCTGTTCACGTTGACGGTCGAGCTCTTCCCAGCCTGGGAGATCGCGCTCGCCATCGTGACCACGTCGTTCATCTTCCGGCACGTCGACCCCGATCGGCCGGCGCGGGTGGTCATCCGCACCGCGCTGACCGACTGGCGACGCACCCGGGAGCCGGCCGTCGAGCAGCGCGATCCGCGCCTGGTCGGCAGCCGGATCAGGATTCGGGAGGAGCTGGCATGACCGGACGTACGTCGATCGGTTCGTCGCGGGGCGCGGGCACGGTTCAACCGACGGTCGTCGAGGCGCTCGCATGAGCCGCTCCTCCACGCCGGGCTCCCCGGTCGGCCGCCCGGGTGCGCCGGCCGGTCACCGAGCGCACTCGTTCGACTACACCGAGGGCGAGGACGAGGTCGCCCTCGACCCCGCCCTGGTGACGTCGCCCGGGCACGGCGCCGTCGGTGTGTTCCAGGCGCCCCGACCGGTCTCCCGTCGGACGCCACCGGCCGAGCCCACCGCCGTGTCGGCCGGCGAGAACGCCGACATCGACTCCCCCTTCCTGGACCTCTTCGGCGGCGGTGGTCGCCCCGGCACCGCCCGAGCCGTCACCGCCGGCCCGAGCACCCGCGAGCAGCCGGCCATACCGCATCAGCCGCCAGCCGCCGCTCCGGCCCGGCCGGCCCCCGAGGTGGAACCCCCGTGGACGCCCTCCGACGAGTCAGGCGGCAGCGGCCGAGCCGTCGAGCCACGACACGGCGGCGGCCACCCGGCCGGCGACTCCCGGGTGCCGCACCAGGCCGGCGATCGACGGCCCCTGCTGCGTCCGTCCGATGAGCCCGATCCGTCCGTCGCCAGTCCGTCCGCGACCGCCGCACCCGCCCGCCGACCCGCCAGCACCGCGCCGGGTGGCCGCGCCTCAGCCACGCCGGCGGCCCGACCGGCGGTGCAGGCGCAGCCCCAGCCGACGGCCGCCGCCAGCCGGGCCACGGCCCTGCCGGAGCAACCGGCCATGATCGCATCGGCGGATCGGCCAGCCCTCGAGCGCACGGCGCGACGCGCCACCGACCCGGAGCGACCCCGGAGCACCGGCAAGGAGGTCGCCGCACCCCGACAGCGCACGGCGAGTCGACCGGACCGGCCGATCAAGCCGACCCGGGTCCGGGCCCCGAAGATCAAGTTCGGAGATCGAGACCCGTCGGTCGAGCTGGCCATCACCGAGATCGCCGGCCACCTGACCTTTACACCGAACACCGTCACGGCCTGGTATTGGCTGCCCGAGGTCCGCTGGGCGTTCCGGCCGGACGCCGAACGCGAGGCGCTGCTGTCGGCGATCTCCGAGCAGTACGCCGGCCTGGCCGGCTTCCGACTGCACCTGCGCCGCACCACCCGGCCGTTCCCCGCCGACGAGTGGGCACGCACCATCGACACCCACACCTCCGCGCCGCTTCCCGACGTGCCCGGCACCACCGGCTGGGCCGACCACCTGGTCGCCGCCCAACGGCACCTGATGGCGGTCAACCACGCCGAAGGTCAGACCTACCTGGGTGTCACCTTCGCCCGCCGTTCCCTCGGCGACTCGCTAACCGAGCGGCTGCTGCGCACCTTCGGCCGGGGCACCGCCGACGGCGAACGCCGCAAGCTGGGCCGCACCGTCGAGCAGTTCGACGAGGTGCTCGGCGCGTTCGGCATGCGCGGGCGGCGGGTCACCGCCCAGGAGCTGGAGTGGCTGCTCTACCGCTCGGTGGCGCTGTGCATGTCGCCCCCGAGCACCCTCTCCCCCGTCACCGACGGGCGCTGGGAGCGCGGCGACCTGCTCGCCATGACCGAGCAGGTCGAACGCTACCGCACCCCGTACGGCTCGACGGTCAAGCTGGTCAACCGGATGACCGGTGAGGAGCGGCACGTCGCCGTGCTCGCCGTCGGCCGGATGGAGCCGCTGGAGATCCCGGAGCGACACGAGCCCTGGCTGCACTTCCACGAGCGGTTGCCCTGGCCGATGGAGATCTCCACCCGCGTCGACATCCTCGGCTCGAACGACTCCTTCCGCAATCTCGAACACCGGCTGCGGATGATCCGGTCGCAGCAGCTCGACTACGCCGAGCACGGCATAGACGCGCCTCCTGAGCTGGAACGACTGGCCAAGCGCGCGCTGGTGATCGGTGACGAGATGACCACCGGTCTGCCGGTCGACTCGGCCCGTGCGCACGGCTGGCACCGGATCGCCGTCGGCGGCCGGACCAGGGAAGAGTGCCTGGAGCGGGCCCGCCGGCTCATCCAGCTCTACTCCCGGGAGCTGCGCATCTCGCTACAGCACCCGAAGAACCAGGACTGGCTGGCCCGCGAGTTCATTCCCGGCGAGCCGATCGCCAACACCGGCTACGTCCGGCGCATGCCGGTGCCGTTGCTCGCCGCCGCGCTGCCCCAGGCCGCATCGAACGTGGGCGACCGGCGGGGCGACCTGATCGGCCGGACCGCCGGCACCTGCCGCCGCCCGGTCTTCCTCGACCTGCACTTCCCCATGGAGGTCCGGGAACGCTCCGGGCTCGCGGTCTTCGTCGCCGAACCGGGTGGTGGCAAGTCGACCCTGCTCGGCGCCCTGGGCTACCTGGCCGCCCGCCGAGGTGTCCAGGTGACCCTGCTCGACCCGTCCGGCCCACTGGCCCGCCTCTGCGCGATGCCCGAGCTTCGGCCGTACTCCCGGGTGTTGAACCTGACCGGCTCGGAGCACGGCACCCTGGCACCCTACTCGCTCATCCCCACGCCGCTGCGCTCCGAGTTCGGCAGCGGGGCCGCCGGTGACCGGGAGTTCGAGATCGCGGTCTCCAACGCCCGAGCCGAGCGGCGGATGCTGGTCCAGGACATCTGCATGATGCTCGTTCCACCGCAGGTGGCCAGGGAGGCGTCCACCGCCACCCTCTTCCGGCACGCCGTGCGCCAGGTTCCCGCCGAGGAGACCTCCACCCTCGACGACGTGGTGAGCTGCCTCGGGCGACTCGACGACGACGCCGGCAAGGAACTGGCCAACCTGCTGCTGGACACCGCCGAGATGCCGCTGGCCATGCTCTTCTTCGGCCGACCGCCGGAGGGGCTGCTCGGTGCCGACGCGGCACTCACCGTGATCACCATGGCCGGCCTACGGTTGCCCGACCTCAAGATCGAACGCGAGTACTGGTCCGCCGAGGAGGCGCTGGCCCTGCCGATGCTGCACACCGCGCACCGGCTCGCCGTCCGACGCTGCTACGGCGGATCGATGTCGTCCCGCAAGCTCGTCGGTCTCGACGAGGCGCACTTCATGGAAGGCTGGCGCTCCGGGCGCTCCTTCCTGGTACGACTCGCCCGCGACTCCCGCAAGTGGAACCTCGCCGCGCTCGTCGCCTCCCAGAACCCCCGCGACATCCTCGGCCTCGACGTACAGAACCTCGTCTCCACCGTCTTCGTCGGCCGCATCGCCGAAGACGCCGAGATCGCCTCCGAAGCCCTCCGGCTACTGCGGGTGCCGGTCAACGACGGATACGAGGCCACGCTCGCCTCGCTCTCCGCCGCCGACACCAACTCAGCCTCCCGCCTCGGCTTCCGCGAGTTCGTCATGCGCGACGTCGACGGCCGGGTGCAGAAGGTCCGAGTCGACGTCTCGTACGTCGAAGGGCTGCTGGACCACCTCGACACGACGCCCGCCGCGATCGCCGCGGCTGCCGGAGTCCTGCCGAGCATCCCCCTCCCGGATCTGGAGGCGTGACATGGCTAGGGCCTGGGCAAGGACCGTCTCGTTCCTGCTCGCCCTTGGCGTACTGGCCGGGGCCACCCTCACCTGGCCGCTGATCGGCGCGGAGGCCGCAGCCGCCGCACCGCCCGCCGCCCAGGCCCGCGCCGACCTCTGCACGACCGCCGAATGGCAAGCCGACTTCCGCGCCTGCCTAGCGAAGCTGAAGCAGGTCGGCGAGGGAGAAATCGAGTGCCGGAAGCCCCCCGTACCGTCCGCCCCGGATTCTGGCCTCGCAGGCTGGTTCGCATCCCGTCCGGACTCGTCCAAGTTGCCTGGGCCAAAGGGCATCTACAGCGACTATGGCTACGGCGGTTACAGCTTTAACACGTACCGGGTGGACGGCGGTTGCGCCTCTGCCATCCTCCACCCCGACTACAAATTCACCACCACCGTTGCCAACGGTGAGCTCATGATCGCCACAGCGGTGGTAGGCGCCTCGAACGCATTGCGGGAGCGAGCGTGGGACCCCCGCTCGATGTGGAATTGGGCCGACCCGCTGGTGGAGAAGGCCACCAAGGCCGTCTACCAGAAGGTATTCAGTGTCTTCGGAATCGTGACGCTCTGTGTGGTGGGCCTCTATCTGCTCTGGCGGTCCCGTCAGTCGGACATGAGCAATGCGATGACGACGGCAGGGTGGGCGTTGTTGGTGATGGTGGCAGTCACCGCGTTGGCGGCCTGGCCAGTCAAGTCGGCGAACATCGCCGACGGCACCCTGATCACCTCACTCGGTGTCGTGCATGACGCTCTAGGTCCGGCGTCAAAAGACATCCCAACGGATAAGTGTGTTCTTCCGAATCCGGACGCCTGCGTCGACAAGCGCCCGCCGGCCGTGCGGGCCAGCGATACCGCTACTGAATCAATGCTCTACCGCAACTGGCTGCGTGGCGTGCTTGGCTCAGCCGACAGCGAGACCGCCAAAAAATACGGGCGGGCGCTCTACGACGCCAAGTCGCTGAGCTGGGGTGAGGCGGAATCAGTCCGCTCCAATCCCGCCACCCGTGATGTAGTGATCAAGGCAAAGCAGCGGCAGTGGATGACGATCGCGGAGCAGATCGAGACTGAGGACCCGGAGGCGTACGAGTTCCTGACGGGTTCCCGCGACATGGATCGGATTGGCTCCGGGTTCATCGCCGTACTCGCCGCTGTGCTCTTCGCGATGTTCGACCTGACCGCGTCGGTACTCGTGCTGCTCGGTTTCCTGATCTTCCGGTGGGCGGTTATCGCTGCCCCGATTCTCGGCACGATCGGCCTCCTTCGTCCGGCCAGCGCCGGGCTGCGCCGCTTGGCCAATGCCGTGGTCGCCGCGCTGTTCAACATCGCCATCTTCGGCACCGGGGCCGCGATCTATCTGTTCGCCGTCGACCTGATCATGAGCACACCCACCATGCCGGGTTGGCTTCAGGTCGTGTTGGTCTGGCTCTGCGGAGTGGTCGGGTGGCTGCTGCTGCGGCCGTACCGGCGGATCACCCAACTCGGCGGAAAGGACAGCAGCGAAGCGGTCAGTTCGGCGGGGTCATGGCACCGCCGGTTCTTCCGCGACATGCGGACCGCCGCCCGGCTGGACGTGGCCGAGCCGGGCGGCACTGCAGAGCCGCTGGGCGGACGTCGCCGGTCCCCCGACGCCGAGCAGACCCGGCTACGTCCGGAGGCGCGGCGTGAGGATCCGGTTCCGGTGCCGACCGCCGCTGCCGAGAGCCGGCGAGAGGCGGTGCGCCCCGACGGCCGAGAGCGGCCCGACGAGGCGTCGACAGAGGAGAGCAAGGGTCGCAGCCGCCGGGTCGCTCCACAGCCCCGACGTCGACAGCCGGCGACCTGGACCGAGCCGGATGTACCGGCTGAGAACCCGTCGTTCGTGGTCTACCGGCCGGGATCCACCGAGCGAGCACCGGATCGCACCGGACCCCGGGTGCGCTCAGAGGCGAGGTGACGGTCATGCGACGGGCGTTGGAGTTCCTCTTCACCCGAGCGCTGCGGTCCCGGCTGGGCATTGCACTGGCGATCGGGGTGGTGGTCGTCGGCGTGCTCGGGGCCGCCCGGCTGGTTTCCAGCCCGGTCGACTCCGCCGACGGGCTGAGCAACCGTCCAGATGGACCGATCATCACCGTGGACCCGACAGCTGGCGACGACGGTCTACTCAACAGCGCGGCCCCGCCGTCCCCCGTGACGTCGCCCGGCGCCCGAACGCCAGAACAGACCGCCGACCGCTTCGCGAAGGCCTGGCTGGGCCGCCCGGGGATGACCACTGAAGAGTGGCAGGCTGGCCTACGGCCACTCATCACGCCAGCGCTCAGAGAGAAGTTGAGCGGTGCCGAGCCCGCGAGCGTGCCCGCCGAGAAGGTCACCGGTCCGGCAGCCATGCGAGAGCGGACCGAAACGTTCGTCGAGTTGCTCCTTCCCCTCGATACGGGTGGGCTCCGGCTGGAGCTGGTCACCTCCGACGAAGGTTGGCTGGTAGACGTTCTGGACTGGGAGCGGCCATGAACGACGTTGGTAGCGCCCGAACCCGCCGTCGGCCTCTCCGGCTCGGCGTGATCGCCTCGGTGCTCACCGGGGTGCTGCTCCTGCTCTGCTGTACCGGCGGGACTGCGGCGTTCTTCCTCACCGGGCTTGGCGGCGACGACGCCGAGAACGGCGACGCCATGGCAAGCATGGAGTGCGGACCGGTCCGAGCGGTGAACATCGCGGGCAAGCTGCCGCGGTTCACCGAGTACGGCGACACCCAGGTCCGCAATGCCGCGATCATCATCAAGGTCGGTCAGGACATGGGCGTACCGTCCCGAGGCTGGGTGGTCGCACTCGCCACCGCTATGCAGGAGTCCGCCCTGCGCAACCTGGCGAACAGCGGGGTATCCGCGTCCCTGGCCCTACCGCACGAGGGCGTTGGCGCGGACCACGACTCGCTGGGCCTGTTCCAGCAGCGGCCGGGGTGGGGCACCGTCGCCGAGCGGTTGACCCCCGCGTACGCGGCCCGCGAGTTCTACGAGAAGCTCGTCAAGGTGGAGAACTGGGAGGGCCGGCCGCTCACCGTGGTCGCGCAGCGGGTGCAGGTCAGCGCATACCCGGACGCGTACGCCAAACACGAAGAGGTGGCCAGCCGGCTCGTGGACGCGCTGGCCGGTGGGGCGGCCCGCACCGTCGAGATCAACGGCAAGGCGGTGTGCAACGCAGCCGAGCGCGGAAAGATCGCCGCCTCCGGTTGGACCGCGCCGATCCCCGGCGGGGTCGGCTCCGGTTTCCGCACCGCGAGCCGGCCCAGCCACAACGGGGTCGACATCGGCGCGGCCAAGGGCACCGAGATCCGCGCGGCAGCCACCGGTCGGGTGCTGGTCTCGACCTGCGACGAGGACCACCGCGGCCGACAGGACTGCAACGTGGACGGGTTCCCCGGTAAGGGGGGCTGCGGTTGGTTCGTCGACCTGCTGCACGCCGGGGGCTACATCACCCGGTACTGCCACATGGTGGTGCAGCCCTTTGTCAAAAAAAATCAGACCGTGACAGCCGGGCAGGTAATCGGAAAGGTCGGCAGCAGTGGCAACTCGTCCGGCCCGCACCTGCACTTCGAGGTGCACCTGCGCAACAACCGCAACGCCTCCGGCGCTGTGAACCCGGCCCCCTTCATGCGCGAGCGGGGTGCCCCGCTGCGCGCCGCCGAGTAAGGGCACCACGGGTATGACCGGACCGTTGCCCGACCCGTTCGCCGACCATCCCGACTGGGCGCCGCAGCCGCCGCGACCGCTGGCCATCGTTCCCGCGACGGAGCGGGTCGAGCTACGCGGGCGGCGGGTGCTGGTCGGGCTGCCAGGACTGGGGTGGCGTGGCGACCTGCGCGCGGACGACCGGGTGGTGCAGAGCGCCCGGACCTACGTGCCGGTAATACCTGAGCACGAGTGGTACCGGGCAGAGGCCGAACAGGTCGAGGTGTTCGCGCCGCTGGTTCCGGTTGAGCGGGTCTGGGTGGAGACCGTCGGCACCCGGCCGCAGGCCGACAGCGTCCGTACGGGCATTCGACTGGTCTCGCTGGACGGTCCGGCGCACCCCGCCCCGACGCCGGTCTTCGAAGCGGACGCGGTGACCGGACGGCGGGTGGTACACGTCGAGGGCGGACTGGAGCACCGCGACCTTCGAGCGGTCACCGAGACCTACTCGGGTGCCGAAGGCGACATCTGCGTGCGAATCACACCGGAGGTCGAGTGGTATCGCTGGGCCGGGCGTGGCCAGTCACCCACCACTCTGGAGGTGCCAGTTCATCTGCTTTGGATTGAGTAGTCTTTCTCAAGATCGATTCGCCTTACAGACCCGCCAGCCGTCTTCATGCCGTGTTTCAAATCGCCACCGCTGGCGATCACTCTGCGATATCCCATCCACAAAAGCCGACAGTACAAGGTCAACTTCCACGTTGGCCGAATCACCCTGCCGCTGAACAGCGAAACTCTCCCAACTTGTGGAGATCTTCGCAGTGAACCGAAGTTCACGCGCTTCCAAATCCTCCCGGAGAAGCCGCAGGTCGTCGATATCCGCACCACCCTTACAGGTGAATTCGCTCGCTCTCGCGTCATTCCGATCTGCTAGAAATGACTGAATGTAATTGGCCACCACCACGTCCGGTGTGCTGCGGTCGGGGGTCGAGGCGCGGGTGTACCAGACGTAGGCCGTTGCGACCCCGCCGAGGCAGAGCAGGGCCAGCACGCCAGCGACGACCGTGAGCACCGTCCGCATCCGGCGGCGGGGCGGCGGCGGTGCCGGCGGTGCCGGGGCGGGCGGCAGCTGCTCGGACGGTGTCCGCTGGGCCGGTACGCGGGAGACCTGGGAACCGGCGGGGGGCTGCACTGATTCCACCTCCTGAAGTTATCGGCTGGACGCTCCGGAGCCAATGCCTCAGATCCAGCGGATCGTGACGGACCCCTCTCCACTGGTGAGATCCACGACAACACCGGCGCAGCGCCGGGGCACCTCCCGGAGGTGCGCCCTCGGCTGGGATACCGTCTCTGCTCGGGGAGGGGTTGCCAACCTCGGGTAGAGGGGGTGGACGCGGTGGCCGGTCCGAAGGCTCGCACGAACCGCGCCGCAGCCCTGCATCGTCGGGCTACGGCCGTCGCTACCGCAGCTGCCGGGATCCTGGATGAGACGCGGCCGGCTCCGGCGGATCAACGTCGACAGTACGAGGTGGCCGATCGCCTCCGGACGGCTGCCGCGTCGGTGGCTCCGGGTTGGTCGGGTGCGGCACTGGACTCGCTCACCGTGGACTCGCCGGCGGGTGATGGTCCGCCACTGTTCGTTCGGGTCGGCACTGCGGCGCCGTTGGATGACGCTCGTTTCCCCGCGCTGGTGCCTCTTGTCGGCACGGGTCACCTCAGCGTGGACGCTGATGCTCGGGAGCCGCGGGTGGCGGGGTTGCTCCGGGCCGTACTCCTGCGGTTGTTGGGTGCGGCACCGGCGGGTTCGCTGCTGGTTCGCGCGGTGGATGCCACCGGGGCGGCGTTGACGCCGTTCGGGGCCCTCGCGGATGCTGGTCTGCTGCCGCCGCCGGCGGTGGATGTGGCCGGTCTGCGTGCGGTGTTGACCGAGGCGGAGCAGTGGGTCACGCCGGGGGCGAGTGGGCGGCGGCGGCACGATCGGACGTTGTTGCTGGTGGTGGCCGCGTTGCCGGAGTCGACCGGCCCGACCGATCTGGCGCGGATCGAGGCGTTGGCCGAGCAGGGGCCGGCCGCTGGTCTGCATCTGGTGGTGGCGGGTTGGCCGCCGGCCGGCCCGTACTCGGCTCGGGCACCGCTGCCGCGCACCACGCCGCTGGCGCTGCGTAATTCGTACGCGCTGCTCGGTGACCCGCCGGGGGCGTCGTTCGCCGGGCCGGGCGCTGATCCGCCGAGTGGTCTGAACTCGCCGGTCTTCGTCGAGTCGGACCCGCCGGCGGAGCTTGTCGACGCGGTCTGCCGGCGGCTCGCCGAGCAGGTGGAGGCGGGTTCGCGGTTGGCGTTGGGTGCTCTGCTTCCGCCGACCGGTGAGCGGCTGTGGGAGTCGGACTCGGCCGACGGGTTGACCACGACTGTCGGCGATGCCGGGGGCCGGTCGGTGCCGTTGGGCTTCACCGAGTTGACTCCGCACTGGCTGGTGAGTGGCAGGTCCGCGGCGGGCCGTGCCGCGTTCCTGACCACCGCGTTGCTCGGCCTGGCTGCCCGGTACGGCCCGGACGATCTGGTGTTGTACCTGGCGGATCTCGGCGACGGCGAGTCCTTCGTGGAGTTCCTGCAGACCGAGCGGGACCGTTCGTGGGTTCCGCAGGTGCGCGCGGCCGCGATGGCCGCGGACCGGGAGTACGTGCGGGATCTGCTCGAGGAGTTGACGGCCGAGGTCCAGCGGCGTGCGGAGGCGGGTGCGCGGGCCGGCGGGCAACGCTTCGCGGAGTTGCGTCAGCACCAGCCGCTGCCGCGGATCGTCTGTGTGGTGGACAATGTGCCGCTGCTCTTCGCTGAGCGGGACCGGCTGGCCACCGAGGTGGCGGCGAGTGTGGATGGTCTGGCCCGGGCCGGTCGGGCGTACGGCGTGCACCTGGTGTTGGCCGGCGCGGGCGAGCTGGGGTTGAGTACCCGCGCGGATGCCGGTCATCGGGATTCGGTGCTCGGGCAGTTCCCGGTTCGGGTGGCGCTGCCGGGAGGCAGTCCGGTGCTGGAGCCGACGAACGACTCGGCGGCCGGTCTGCCGGTGGGCAGCGCGGTGGTGAACACGGCGGGCGGGTTGGGCGGCCCTCGGGGCGCGATCCGGGGTCACGAACGGTTGATCCGTCACCCGGACCCGCAGGATCATCCGGAGGTCGTGGCGGAGCTGCGGCACGAGTTGTGGGCGGCCCGACCGTCCGGGTCGGTGCCGCCGGTGGTCTTCGCGGGTTGGGCCCGGCCGCTGCTGGGCAACGATCCGCGCCAGCGGGCGGCCCTGGCGGGGCAGGCGCACGGGCCGGCCGCTCTGCTGGGTCGGGCGGTGGGCGTGGGCCGCGCGACTGTCGCCGTACCGTTGGGGCCGGCGGCCGGCCGCAACCTCGCGGTGCTGGGCTCGGGCACTGCGGCGGGCGGGTTGTTGGCGACGGCGGCGCGGAGCACTGCGGCTCACCACGCACCGGGTAGCGCCCGCTTCCTGGTGGCAGCACCGGACCCGGGCGCCCGGGCGTTGGCGGAGGCGTTGACGGCCGAGTTGGCGACCCGGCATCCGGCCGAGGTGGTGGATCTTCCCACGCTGCTCGCGGACGAGGCCGACGAACTGCCGACGTATCTGGTGGTGTTCGGGCTGGACCGGCCGGGTCCTCGGGAGCTGCCGGTGGACCGGCTGCGGTCACTCCTGCGGGACGGGCCTCCGGCGGGGAGACACCTGCTGGGCTGGTGGCGGGCGGTGCCGCCGTTCGCCGCGTTGTTCGAGCCGGCGGGCGAGGTCGACAAGCTGGCTGCGGTGGCGGTGCTGGATGTGCCGGTCGCGCAGCTCACCGCGGTCTTCGGTCGGCCGGTCGAGTGGCAGGCACGCCCCGACCGGGCGGTGCTCTGGGACGGCCCGGACGAGCGGGGCACGGTCCTGGTGCCGTTCGCCGACGAGGCCGGCTGATCGGGTGGCGCGGGTGGAGGGTGTCGAGGTGAATCCGAACGCGACGGCGACCGGGCCGGGGCGGCAGCGGGCCGCCGCGGCGGCGCCAGTGGACGCCATCCCGCCGACGGCCGAACCCGGCGCGGCCTGGGTGGAGTATCTTGCGGCCGCCCGCCAGTTGGACGGGGTACGCCGAAGCGCGTCCGCCGCCGCCGGTGAGCAGGCCCGGTCGGCGGAGGCCGCCCGGGAGGAGTTGACTGTGGTCCGTACCGGGTTGGCGAGTCAGCAGGAACGGCTGCGGGAGTTGGGCGTACCGGCGATCTCTCTGGTTCCGTCGCCGCCGGAACTGACCGAGGCGGCCCGGTCGATGGCGGGTGGTCCGGCGGCCGTGTTGGCGGCGTTGCGGGCCGGGCGAGGCTGGGCCGAGGCCGCGGACGCGGCGCTTGCGGCGCGCCGCGGGTTCCGGCCGGGGTCCTGGCCCGCGCGACCGCGCAACCTCCTGGTGTACGGGCCGTTCGCGCTGGTGGTGCCGCTGATCCAGGTCGTGGTTCTGGCGGCGACGGGGGTGGGGCCGGCAAGTGTGGCGGCGCTGATCTGCGGGCTGCCGATGCCGGCGGTCGCGTTCGTGGCTGGCTGGATCGGGATCGGGCGGTTGTTCCGGGTCAGCCCCACCGAACGGTTGGACCGTACGGTGCGTTTCGGCGCGTTGGTGTGCCTGGTGCCGGCGGTGCTGGCCACGGCCGGCCTGCTGCTGGCTCTGCTCGCGAGCTGAGCCGCCCGGCCGGCCGTGCTGCGTCGAGGGGTCAGCGGGGGATGATCAGCGCCATCGCCTCGGCCCGCGACTTGGAGTCCGACTGCAGGATGCCGCGTACGGCCGACGTGATGGTCTTGGCACCGGACTTCTGGATGCCGCGCATCGCCATGCACATGTGCTCGCACTCGAGCACGACGACGACGCCGCGTGGTGCGAGTTTGCTCATCAGCAGGTCGGCGACCTGCGAGGTGAGCCGCTCCTGCACCTGCGGTCGGCGGGCGAAGACCTCGACGAGTCGGGCCAGCTTGGACAGGCCGGTGATCCGCCCGTCGGGGCCGGGGATGTAGCCGATGTGCGCGCTGCCGCGGAAGGGCAGGAGGTGGTGCTCACAGAGGCTCATCACGTCGATGTCGCGGACGATTACCAGCTCTTCGTGGTTGGCCTCGAAGGTGGTGCTGAGCACCTGGGCCGGGTCGACCCGCAGGCCGGCGAAGAGTTCGGCGTACGCGCGGGCGACCCGGGCGGGGGTCTGCTGGAGCCCGTCGCGGTCCGGGTCCTCGCCGACCGCGATCAGGATCTCGCGGACGGCCTTCTCGATCCGGCCGAGGTCGACGGCGTCCTCGACGGGGCGACCGGTCAGCTTGCCGCTGATCAGCCGCGCGGCGACGTAGTCCAGGTCGTCGTCGCCGTCGGGTTCGGTCGCGGAGACGGCCAGCTCCCGGTGCGGGGAGCTGGCCGTCGGGTCGTTGCTCAGTGCGTGCCGTCCGAGTTGTTCGACGGTGTCCCGCCGCCGACCGACGCCTGCGCGCCGTCGGCCTGGGCCTGCGCCTTGAGCTTGTCCTTCTCCGCAGGGGTGAGCACGGGCGGCTCGGTGGACGGCTGACGCTTGCCGAAGCCGTTGTACGGCGCCAGCGGCGGGCGCTTGACCACCCGGGAGCAGATCCGCGCCATGTCGGCCGTGGAGAGGGTCTCCTTCTCCATCAGCTCGAGCACGATGTTGTCCAGGACGTCCCGGTACTCCACCAGGATCTCCCAGGCCTCGTCGTGCGCCAGCTCGACCAGTGCCCGCATCTCGCCGTCGATCTCGGCGGCCACCGAGTCCGAGTAGTCCCGCTCGTGGCCCATGTTGCGGCCGAGGAACGGCTCGTCCCCGCTGGTGCCGTACTTGATCGCACCGAGCTTGGAGCTCATGCCGTACTGGGTGATCATCGCGCGGGCCAGTTGGGTGGCCTTCTCGATGTCGTTGCCGGCACCTGTGGTCGGCTCGTGGAAGACCAGCTCCTCGGCTGCCCGACCGCCGAGCGCGTACGCCAGGGTGTCGATCATTTCGGCGCGGGTCTGGGTGTACTTGTCTTCGGTCGGGAGCACCAGGGTGTGGCCCAGCGAGCGACCACGGGACAGGATCGTCACCTTGTGCACCGGCGCGGCGTGCGGCAGCGCCCAGGCGACAAGCGCGTGCCCACCCTCGTGGTACGCGGTGATCTTCTTTTCCTGGTCGCTCATCACGCGGGTCCGTCGCTGCGGACCGGCGATGACCCGGTCGATCGACTCTTCGAGCGAGTCGTTGGAGATCGCCCGCTGGTCCTTACGGGCGGTCAACAGGGCCGACTCGTTGATCACGTTGGCCAGGTCGGCGCCGCTGAAGCCCGGGGTGCGTCGTGCCACCGAGTCGAGGTCGACGTCCGGCGTGAACGGCTTGCCCTTGGCGTGCACCCGCAGGATGGCCTTACGGCCCTCCATGTCGGGGGCGTCCACCGGGATCTGTCGGTCGAACCGGCCCGGGCGCAGCAGCGCCGGGTCGAGGATGTCCGGCCGGTTGGTGGCGGCGATCAGGATGACCCCGCCCTTGGTGTCGAAGCCGTCCATCTCGACGAGCAGCTGGTTGAGCGTCTGCTCCCGCTCGTCGTGGCCGCCACCCATGCCGGCGCCACGGTGCCGGCCGACGGCGTCGATCTCGTCGACGAAGACGATCGCCGGGGCGTTCGTCTTGGCCTGCTCGAACAGGTCGCGGACCCGGCTGGCGCCGACACCGACGAACATCTCGACGAAGTCGGAGCCGGAGATGGAGTAGAAGGGCACGCCGGCCTCGCCGGCGACCGCGCGGGCCAGCAGCGTCTTACCGGTGCCGGGCGGGCCGAACAGCAGCACGCCCTTCGGGATCTTGGCGCCCAGGGCCTGGTACTTCGCCGGGTTCTGCAGGAAGTCCTTGATCTCGTGCAGCTCCTCGACGGCCTCCTCGGCACCCGCGACGTCCGCGAAGGTCGTCTTCGGAGTGTCCTTGGTGATCATCTTGGCCTTGGACTTGCCGAAGTTGAGCACCCGGGAGCCGCCGCCCTGCATCTGCGACATGAAGAACAGCAGCAGGAGCACGAGCAGCGCGATCGGCAGCAGGTTGACCAGCAGGCTCACCCAGATGCTGTCCGACGAGACCTTGGCGTCGGCCGGGCCGGTGACCCGGTTGGCCGCCTTGGCGTCCAGCACCTCGTTCCAGATCTGGTCGCCAGCCTGGTACGGGAACTGTGCCTCGATCTTGTTGGTCTCGGTCTTGCCGAACTTGGTCTTCTGGGCCAGGTCCAGTTGGAGCGTCTGCTCCTTGTCCTGGAAGACCACCTTGTTGATCTTGGCGGTGTGCAGCTGGTCGAGCGCAACGGAAGTGTCCACCCGGTGGTAGCTGGGACCACTGGTGAACAGTTGACTGAGCACAACGGCGCCGAGGATGACCAGGATGATCCAGACCACCGGTCGGCGGAAGAAACGCGTACGTTCCATACTGTTGTCGAGCGCCGGGGCGCCCGCATCCTCCTGATCGACGTCCTGACCGTCTGATGGTGTCGCCGCGGTGAGCGGCGGCCGGAGCCGCCGTGCGGGCCGGCCTCGACCCCGAGGCGCGAAAACTGCCGCGCCGCGGTCATTCGACGGTACACCGTGTACGCGAGGAGTGAGCTTGCGAGCCCCGCAGTCGTACACAATCACAGCGGTGTACGCGAGGAGTGAGCTTGCGAGCCCCGCAGTCGTGCACCTTCGAAAGACCGGGTACGCCAGCAGCGAAACTGCGGACCCGCACACTCGGCGCGCCTTCGACATCGACGACGCACACCGTGGGCAGGCCCACCAGCCCCGCAGCCAACGTACGGCGAGCCCGGGTGGAAGCCGGCGTGGCGGGGAGTCCGGCTCGGCCACCCGAGCGCCGGTCACGCGATCGAGGGGTTCGAGCGCGGAGTAACCTCCGGGCCACCGTGGTACACGGTAACCGCATCAGCTGAGAGCGCGCTGAACGTCGGCTTGATGGATGCCGATGCGAGTCGGGCTCATGCCGACCGGTGGGCCGCCCCGGGGGTCGGGCCCGTCGTCAGGAGCGGGCGTAGACCTCGGGCTTGAGCACCCCGACGTACGGCAGTTCCCGGTAGCGCTCACCGAAGTCGAGGCCGTACCCGACCACGAACTCGGTGGGGATGTCGAAGCCGACGTACTTCACCGGGACCGGCACCTTCACCGCGTCCGGCTTGCGGAACAGGGCGACCACCTCGACGCTCGCGGCCGAGCGCGACTCGAGGTAGCGCAGCAGCCAGGAGAGCGTGAGCCCGGAGTCGACGATGTCCTCGACGACGACCACGTGCCGGCCGGCGATGTCCCGGTCCAGGTCCTTGAGGATGCGGACCACCCCGGAGGAGGTCGTGCCCTGGCCGTAGGACGAGATGGCCATGAAGTCGAGCTCCGCCGGCGGACCGTTACGGCCCAGCGCCCGGGCGAAGTCGGCCATGAACATCACCGCGCCCTTGAGTACGCACACCAGCAGCAGCCCGTCACCCACGTGGGAGTAGTCGGCGGAGACCTGCTTGGCCAGCTCCGCCGTCTTCTCGCGGATCTGCGCCTCAGAAATGATCACGTGGTCGATGTCGGCGTCGTACCAGGAGCCGTCAGCCATGACTCCTAGCCTGCCGTACGTCGGATGGCCTCCGTCGGCGGGGCCGCACCTTTTGGCGCGGACCCGCCAAGGATTTTCTGGGCAAACAGCGCTTAACACATCAGTTGGTGCGGGACCGCCAGCGGCGACCACCGTCGCTTGGCTTCCAGTCGGCCGAATCGTGACTGTCGGTGGTGAGCCCGGCGGCCGAGGCGGCGACGAGCAGGACGAGGAACAGGAGGAAGAGCAGGAACTCCATGGCGGCGCTCACTTTCGCATGATTGCTGTCGGTTTCGCCGCCGGTGCGCACCGGACTGAGACAAGTCTGCGCCCACTCGACCCGACCGGACAGTGGCAGGAATGCCATTGGTCATCGATTTCCTGCCACCTGTCGGGTTACCCTCGTCACATGCTGCGTTCGGTCGCCGTACTCGCCCTCGATCAGGTCGCGCCCTTCGAGCTCGGCGTACTCGCCGAGGTGTTCGGCACCGACCGCACGGCCGACGACTTCCCCGCCTACCGCTTCCAGGTGTGCAGCCCGGACGGCGCTCCGGTGCGTACCTCGTCCGGCTTCCACCTCACCCCGAACGCGGACCTCGGTCCGGTCGACGAGGCCGACCTGGTGGCCATCCCCGCGCACAGCCAGGGCACGAGCGTCCCCGGGCCGGTCCTCGACGCGCTACGCCGGGCCGACGCCCGCGGCGCGCACCTCTTCAGCGTCTGCTCCGGAGCCTTCCTGCTCGGCGAGGCCGGTCTCCTCGACGACCGCGAGTGCACGACCCACTGGCGGTACGTGGACGAGTTGCAACGGCGACACCCGCGCGCCCGGGTGCGCTGCAACTCGCTCTACGTCCAGGACGGTCGACTGCTCACTAGCGCCGGAACGGCGGCCGGCATCGACGCCTGCCTGCACCTGATCCGCCAGGAGCACGGCTCGGCCACCGCGACCCGGCTGGCCCGGCGGATGGTGGTCCCACCGCATCGCGACGGCGGCCAGTCCCAGTACGTGGAGGCGCCCATCCCGAGGGCGCCCGAGGCGCCGACCCTGGAGCCGGTGCTGGAGTGGCTGATGGGTCACCTGGACCGGTCGATCACCGTGGAGGAGTTGGCCGCCCGCGCCGGCATGGCGCCCCGCACGTTCGCCCGCCGGTTCCGCGCCGAGACCGGCACCACCCCGCACGACTGGCTCACCAACCAGCGGGTGCTCCTCGCCCGGAGGCTGCTCGAGGAGACCCCATTGAGCGTGGAGGCGGTCGCCGACCAGTCCGGCTTCGGCGACGCCGCCGCGTTGCGCCACCACTTCACCCGCCGGGTCGGCGCCACCCCCCACGGTTACCGGACCACCTTCCGGGACCGGGCGCACAGCAGCTGAGCAGAGGTCTCAGCCGGGGACGACGGGGGTCAGCCGGTCGGCCCGGCGGAGCACCCGGATGCCGCCGGGCAGGTCGGTCGGCCCCTGACCGTGCCAGTCGGTCACCAGGGCGTCCAGAGCGGCGACGTGCCGATGCGACAGGGCACCGGGCAGCGCGCCCAGCTCGCGGGCCCAGGAGTGCAACGCCCGGCCGCGTACGGCGGGAGCCAGGCCGAGCAGCGCCGGCACGGACAGCCCACGGTCGGGGCACCGGGCCGCCGCCAGCGCCGTCCCGGCCAACTCGTCGAGCGCGGCGTTGTCGGCGGCAAGCAGCCGGGCGGTACGCGCCAGGTTGTCCACCACACCCGGTCCGAGCGCCCGCACCAGCGCCGGCAGCAGGTCGGCCCGCACCCGCGACCGGGCGTACGACGGATCGGTGTTGTGCGGGTCGTGCCACGGGGTGAGACCGAGCACGGCGCAGGCGGCGCGCGTCTGCTCCCGACCGATGTCCAGCAGCGGGCGCAGCAGCGGTACCCCGCCCAGGTCCCGCCGGGAGGGCATCCCGGCCAACCCTCGCGGGCCGGCGCCCCGGGCGAGCGCGAGCAACACTGTCTCAGCCTGGTCGTCGCGGGTGTGCCCGGTGAGCACCGCTACCGCGTTCTGCTGCCGCGCCACCTCGGTCAGCGCCTGGTAGCGGGCCTCGCGGGCGGCGGCCTCCGGCCCGCCGGGACGCCCGGCCACCTCCACCCGGACCACCGTCGCCGACGCGAACCCGATCTCCCGCCCCCAGGCGGCCACCGCCTCGGCACGCTCCGCGGAACCGTCCTGCAGGCCGTGGTCGACGCTGACGAGCACCGCGGTGCGGCCCAGCCGGGGCGCCACGAACACGGTGGCCGCCGCGAGGGCCAGCGAGTCGGCACCGCCGGAGCAGCCGACCAGCACCGGACCGCCGGACGGCAGGCCGGCCAGGGCACGGCGGACCGCCACCCGGACGGCGGCCACCGGCGGAGCGAGCGCGGCCACCGGCGGGTGATCAGCCAGCGGCCGGGATGGTGCCGGCCGGGCCGTGCACCCGGGCGACCCAGGCGTCCGGGTCGCCCAACTCGGACAGTCGAGGCAACGTCAGCGGGGAGTTGAAGATCGAGTTGAAACCGTCCATGCCGACGCGTTCCACCACCCCGTGCACGAACTTGCGCCCCTCGGCGTACTGGCGCATCTTGACGTCCACCCCGAGCAGCCGGCGGATCGCCTTCTCCAGCGGGTTGCCCGCCTCCCGGCGTCGGTTGAACGAAGCCCGGATCCGCTCCACGCTCGGGATCACCTGCGGGCCGACGCCGTCCATCACGAACTCGGCGTGCCCCTCCAGCAGGGTCATCAACGCGGTGAGCCGGTCCAGGACGGCCCGCTGCGCCGGGGTCTGCACGATGTCCAGCACGCTGGTGCGGCTGTCCGGGTCGCGAACCGCCTCGGACAACGTGGCCACCCCACGCCGCATCCGCTCGACGAGGTGCTCGCTGCCGCTGGACGAGGCGTCGACGAACGCCTGCACCTCGCTGAGGAAGTAGGCCCGCATCCACGGCACGGCCGTGAACTGGGTGCGGTGGGTGACCTCGTGCAGACACACCCAGAGCCGGAAGTCGCGGGGATCGGCGCCGAGCTTGCGCTCCACCTCGACGATGTTCGGTGCGACGAGCAGCAACTGGCCCGGCTCGGCCGAGAAGACCTCGTACTGCCCGAGCACCCGGCCGGAGAGGTACGCCAGCACCGTGCCGGCCTGCACCCCGGTCAGGCGGGACCCGATCGCCTCGGTCAACGCGCCCGGTTGCTTGTCGCCGGAGAGCCGGCTCACCAGCGGGGTGATCACCTCGCGGAGCCCGGCGATGTTCGTCGCGGCCCAGTCGCGGCGATCGACCACCCGGACCGGCGGATGCGACACCTGCGCCCGCAGGCCCGTGTAGTCGGCCACGTGCCCGGCCGCCTCGTCGGTCAGCCGGCGCAGGTCGCCGACCACGTCGGTGGCTTCGGCGTACGACACGCGGGGGCCAGACTTGCTCAACGCCCCCGCGGTAGCGGCGGCCAGATCCCAGTCCACGAACTGCGCCATGAACCCACCGTACCCGCGCCGCGACACCCCGGCCCGGGCTCGCGCCCTCGATCGACGCCGATGGCGTGCCCGGCAGCCCGGCCCGTGACGGTCAGCCGCAGCCGCAGCCGGCCAGCGCGGCGGCGATCCGGTCCAGCGCCGGCTGGGCGGTCTCCCGGTCACCCGGCACCTTGTCGGTGAGCACCGCGAAGGCCAACAGCCGCCCATCGGCGGTGGTGACCAGGCCCGCGATGGAGTGCACACCGGTCAGGGTGCCGGTCTTGGCCCGGACGCTGCCCGCCCCCGCAGCGGTGCCCGCCGCGTTGCGGTAGCGCTCGTTCAGGGTCCCGGACCAACCGCCCACCGGCAGACCACCGAAGACGCCTGCCAACTCCGGATGGTCCGGACTGGCGGCCAACCGGATCAGGTCGGTCAGCAGCGACGGGCTGATCCGGTTACGCCGGGACAGGCCGCTGCCGTCGGAGACGCTGATCTCGTCGGCGGGCAGGCCCAGCTCGGCCACCTCGGCGTCCATGGCGGCGGCGCCACCGTCGAACGAGGCGGGCTGGTTGCGGGCCAGCGCGACCTGCCGGGCGAGCGCCTCGGCCACCAGGTTGTCGCTCTCGCTGATCATGACGTCGACGAGCCGGATCAACGGCGGAGACTGCACCGCACCCAGCTCGGCGCCCGGTGCCGGGTTGGCGCCGGCCGCCGCCTGCGCCGGAGCCGTACCCCGCTTCACGGTGTCGGTCGGCACCCCGAGCAACCGGGCGAACGCCTTGCCGGCGGCCAGGTCCGGTTCGGCGAACCGCGGGGCGGACCCGTGTTCGACGCCCGGGTCCGTACGCGCGCCGTCGGTCATCAACGCGGTCACCGCGCCACCCGACCCCCCGGTGGGGATGTCGTCGTCCCAGCCAGGGCCGTAGACCGGGCCGGAGTAGAGCGAGCCGTCGACGGTGACACTCGTCGGGGGTGTGCCGCCGAGCGCGGTACGCACCTGCGCGGCAAGCTCGTCGAGGCGCGCCGCACCCGGGTAGTAGCCCTTCTTGTCGATCGAGAGGGTCGGGTCGCCGCCACCGACGATCACCACCTCGCCGGCCTTCGCGCCGGCCACCGCACGGGTGGGAATCCGGTAGCCGGGCCCTCGGGCCGCCAGCACGGTCACCGCGGTCGCCAGCTTGGTCACCGAGGCGGGGACGGTGCCGTCGTCCGCCCCCTTGGCGAACAGCGTCTGGCCGGTGATCACGTCGGCGACCGAGACGTTCACCCGGTCACCCAGGGTGGCGACACCGACAAGTGGGTCGAGCACGGCACGAACCCCGTCCGGGGTGGGCACCGGGGCGTTCGGGTCCGGGCCGGCAAGCACGTCCGCCGGGGCGGGATCCGGGGTCACGCCGGCCGCCTTCGGACCGGAACCGGCGTCGTCGCCAAGCCACCCGGCGACCGGACCGGGACGGGTGATCACGACTCCGATGCTGGCGAGCACCAGCAGGAGCACGGCGGCCAGCACCACCGGCAGCCGCCTCCGGCGGCCGGGCGTGGCGGGTGCGGGTGCGGGTGCGGCGTTTGCCGGCAACGCGGAGATCGGCGGCCCCACCGGGGGGACCCCGGCGGCGGCGGCCGATCCGGGATCGAACGACGGGCTGAGCGGCGCGGGGCTGACCGGGACCGTGGCACTGCCGCGCGGCGGGCCGCTCACCGGCCGCTCACCGCCGGTGGTCGGGAACCGACCATTGTTCGGCGGGGGCGACGCCGGGCCGGCCGGTGGGCGCCAGGGCAGCGGCGGGGGCCGCTCGGGCACCGTCTCCGCTGCCGGGGTCGGTGGTTCGGGGGCCCGTGGGAGGTGGGCCTCGGGCACCGGGACCCGACCCTTGGCACTGCCGGAGCCGGATCGTCCGGTACCGTGCCCGGAGCCCCCGTCCGGGCGGTAGTGTGAATCTTCCCTCCCCACGACCCCCTCCTCCCCCAGCGAAAATCGGCTTGGGTGACACTACTTCGGTCCGAAGACTATGCGGCGGCCGGAGTCGGCGGGTGGGCATTCACCTGTCCGGGGGGCCGCCAGTGGTTCCGTTAGCCAGCGTGGGCAGACGAGGGAGCGTGCAGATGGATTTCGACGTGACGGTTGAGATCCCCAAAGGTCACCGGAACAAGTACGAGGTGGACCACAAGACCGGCCGGATCCGGTTGGACCGCACCCTCTTCACCTCCACCCAGTACCCGGCCGACTACGGGTTCATCGAGGGCACCCTGGGCGAGGACGGCGACCCGCTGGACGCCCTCGTGCTGGTCCCCGAGCCGACCTTCCCGGGCTGTCTGATCCGCTGCCGCACCATCGGCATGTTCCGGATGACCGACGAGAAGGGCGGGGACGACAAGGTCCTCTGCGTGCCCTACGAGGACCCCCGCCAGGAGCACCTGCGCGACATCCACCACCTGGGCGAGTTCGACCGCCTGGAGATCCAGCACTTCTTCGAGGTGTACAAGGACCTGGAGCCCGGCAAGTCGGTGGAGGGCGCGACCTGGGTCGGCCGCACCGAGGCCGAGGCCGAGATCCACGCCTCCTACCAGCGGGCCCGCGACGCCGAGGCGCGCGGCGAGTCCCTGCACTGACGAGCGCTGACGCACCGGGCCCGAGGGTCGCTCAACCGAGCAACCCTCGGGCCCTGTCGTACAGGTCGAGCACCGCGCAGGCGATCGGGACCACGGCGACCACCAGGGCCGTGTCGGTGAGGTCGGCGACCCTCCCGAGGTACGGCGAGACCGGCCGACGGGCGTACCCGGTGCCGCTGGCGACCGCCACCAGGGCCAGCGCCGCCCCGCCCAGGACCAGCACCAACCGCCCGGTCTCGTCGGCCCGATCGACAAGCACGGCACCCAGCGCCGCGTAGCCGGCCAGCCCGGCGAGCACCGTCGGCACCCGGTGTCGCAGCGCCACGAACAGCCGCGAGCGCAGCAGCAGCACGGCCGAGGTGACCGCCACCAGCACCCGGCCGGCCGTGCCACCGGCGACCACGAGAACGACCGCGGTGGCCACCGTCAGCAGGGCGTGACCGATAAGCATGCCGGTGAGCATCTCCTCGGTGCGGATCACCGCCGCGTACACCCGGCCCCGATCGGGCAGATCCCGGGCCCGCTCCGGCTCCTGCACCGGGGTCGAGGGCGGCAGGGTGACCGGCGGCAGGGGCAGCTTGCCCAGCCGGATGGCCAGCAGCGGGATCACGCCGACGGCGAAGACCAGCGCGCTGAGCAGCAGCGCCGCCGTACCGGCGGTGGTCGTCAGCAGCCCGCCGAGCGCCGCGCCCGCGCCGATCAGGCCGACCGTGCCACCTGCCACGAAGACCCGCAGCCGGCTGGCCACCCCGAGAAGACCGATCAACGCCACCAGCAGCAGCGCGACCGAGCCGGCGAGCAGTTCGGCAGCGCCCACCCAACGCGCCGGGCCGAACGGCCCGACCGGGTCGCCGGAGCCGACGGCCAGGGCACCGGCCGTGAACGCGTAGGGCAGCGCGTAGCCGCCGAGCGTCGCGCCGGCGGTGCCGTCGCCGTTGGCGCGGGAGGCCACCGTGCCGGCCACGGTGAGCACCACCGCCACCACGGCGGCCGTCAGCCAACCGGCGCGGTGGGTCGGCCCCCCGGCGAACAGCGCGAGCAGTCCGACCGCCAGCGGTACGGCGGCACCGGCCAGACCGGCCGTCCGGGTGGCGGTGGGTGACCAGGCGCCGCCACGGCGGCGAGCACCGTCGGCGATCGCCTCGATGACGTCGTCGTACTCCAACTCGGGCCAGTGCGCGCGGGCCGGTACGAGGTGCAGCACCTCGCCGTCGCGGACCCCCTGCGGCAGCAGCGCCTGTGCCGTCACCAGCAACGCCCCGTCGGTACGGCGGAGCACCCAACCGCCGTGCTGCTCGCCGTCGTCGGCCAACCCCACCCCGGCGTGCCGGAGCACGTCGGGCAGCAGTTCGGCCAGGGGTACCTGCTCCGGAAGGGCGACGTCCACCCGTCGTTGCGGCGCGCTGATGGTGACGCGTGCCAGCCCGGTAGTCATCGACTGGTCTCCATATCGAGGGGGATCGGAGGCTGCGCGGACGACAGGACTTTACCTACCATGAGCCAGGCTCGGGTTACCCAGCGCAGTCAGGAGGCCGAGTGGCCACAGTCGTCATCAAGCGCCCACCGCGCCGACCGGCACCGGAGATCCCCGCCGGTGAGCTGGCGGTCGAGGCGCCGCCGGAGATCCCCGCGGTGGCCGGCGGGCGGTGGCAGCAGATGCTCATGCTGCTGCCCATGCTCGGCGGCACGGTCGCGATGGCGATGATGTTCGGTCGGGGCGGCGGTGCCTACTCGTACGTGGTGGGCGGAATGTTCGGGCTCTCCTCGTTGGCGATGCTCGTGACGTCCTGGGGCAGCGCCTCCGGCACCCCGAAGAAGTCCGAGATGATGGCCGCCCGCAGGGAGTACCTGCGCCACCTGGCGACCCTGCGACGGCGGGTCCGGCGGACCGCGGGCCAGCAACGTGCCGGGCTCTACTACCGGCACCCGGATCCGGCCCGGCTCTGGTCGACCGTGGACAGCCACCGGGTCTGGGAGCGCCGCCCCGCCGACCCGGATTTCGCCGTGGTGCGGGTCGCCGTCGGGCCGCAGACCCTGGCCACCCCACTCGTCCCACCGGTGACCCGTCCGCTGGAGGAGCTGGAGCCGATGACGGCGGGCGCGCTCCGCCGCTTCCTCGACTCGTACTCCGTGGTGCCGGACCTGCCGGTGGCGCTGTCGCTGCGCAGCTTCGCCCGGGTGCACGTGCGTCCCGCCGGCCGCGGCCGGGCGACCACGGCGACCACCGGCGGACCACCCACCGGCGACCCGGCCGCCCAGGCGCTGACCCGGGCCGTGCTGATCCAGCTGGCGGTCTTCCACGCCCCCGACGAGCTGCTCGTCGCGGTCTGCGCCGGGCCGGAACGCCGCGCCTGCTGGGAGTGGGTGAAGTGGCTCCCACACGCCCACCACCCCGGCCGCACCGACGCGCTCGGCCCGGTACGGCTGGTCACCAGCTCCGCTGCCGAGTTGGAGTCGTTGCTTGCCGACGTGCTGGCCACCCGGTCCCGGTTCAGCCCGTCCGGCCCGGCCACCGACGGTCCGCACGTGGTGGTGGTGCTCGACGGCGGTGACCTGACCGGTGCCAGTGACCTGACCGGCGACGGCGGCATCGACGCGGTCACCGTGCTGGACCTGGACACCCCGCCGCCCCGACTGCTGGAGCGGTACGCGCTGCTGCTGGAGTTGCACGGCCGACGGCTGCACTCGTGGTCGTCCGACGGGCACGCCGAGGTGGGCACCGCCGACCAGCTCGACCTGGCCGACGCCGAGGCGGTGGCCCGACGGTTGGCGCCGTTGCGGCTCGCCGGCACGGCCCGCGGGCCGGACGCCCCGTTCCAGGCCGACCTGGGCCTCCCCGAGCTGCTCGGTCTCGGCGATCCGGAGAGCTTCACGGCGGAACAGGGCTGGCTGCCCCGCTCGGCCCGGGACCGGCTGCGGGTGCCGATCGGGGTGGGCACGGACGGCGGTGCCATCGAGCTGGATCTCAAGGAGTCCGCCCAGGACGGCATGGGCCCGCACGGCCTGCTCATCGGAGCGACCGGCTCCGGCAAGTCCGAGCTGCTCCGCACGCTGGTGCTGGGGCTCGCCGCCACGCACAGCTCGGAGCAGCTCAACTTCGTCCTCGTCGACTTCAAGGGTGGCGCCACGTTCGCCTCGTTCGACCGGCTGCCACACACCGCCGCCGTGATCACCAACCTGGCCGACGCATTGCCGCTCGTCGACCGCATGGTGGACGCGATCAACGGGGAGCTGGTCCGCCGCCAGGAGCTGCTGCGGCGGGCCGGCAACTTCGCGAGCGTGCGCGACTACGAGCGGGCCCGGGCGGCCGGGAGCCCGCTGGCCCCGCTGCCGTCGTTGCTGCTGATCTGCGACGAATTCTCCGAACTGCTCTCCGCCAAGCCGGACTTCATCGACCTGTTCGTGCAGATCGGTCGACTGGGCCGGTCGCTCGGCGTGCACCTGCTGCTCGCCAGCCAACGTCTCGAGGAGGGCCGGCTGCGCGGGTTGGACACCCACCTGTCGTACCGGATCGGGTTGCGCACCTTCTCCGCGCTGGAGTCCCGGACGGTGCTCGGCGTGGCCGACGCGCACGAGCTGCCCCGCTCGCCGGGCCACGGCTACCTGCGCGCCGGCACCGACCCGCTGGCCCGTTTCAAGGCCGCGTACGTCTCCGGTGCCGTCCGGCGTCGGGCCGCCCCGGGCGGCGTCACCGCCGAGGGCGGCGCGCGGCTGCTCACCTTCACCACCCACGTCGTGCCGGTGCCCGAGCCGGCAGCCCCGGTCGTGCCCGTGGTGGCCGAGGAGGAGGGCGGCGGGACGCTGCTCGACCTGCTGGTGGACCGGCTGGTCGGCCAGGGCCCGCCGGCGCACCAGGTCTGGCTCCCGCCGCTCGGTCCGCCGCCGGCCCTGGACGAGCTGCTCGGGCCGGTCGAGGTGCACCCGACGCGCGGGCTCACCGTGGGCAACCCGGAGCTGCACGGCGCACTCGGGGTGCCGATGGCGGTCGTGGACAAGCCGTTGGAGCAGCGCCGGGACCTGCTCTGGCTGGCGCTGGACGGCGCCGCCGGGCACGTCGCGGTGGTCGGGGCGCCGCAGAGCGGCAAGTCCACCGCTTTGCGCACGCTGATCTGCGCGCTGGCGCTCACCCACACGCCGGCCGAGGTGCAGGTCTACTGCCTCGACTTCGGCGGCGGCGGGCTGGCCGCGCTGCGGGACCTGCCGCACGTGGGCGGGGTGACCGGTCGCGCCGACCCGACCGCGGTACGACGCACCGTCGGCGAGATGACCACCCTGCTCGTCGACCGGGAGCGCCGCTTCGCGGAGTTGGGCGTGGAGTCGATGTCCGCGTACCGGCAGCGGCGGGCGGCGGGAATGGCCGGTCAGCCGGGCGCCGACCCGTACGGCGACGTGTTCCTGGTGATCGACGGGTGGAGCACCATCCGCGGCGAGTACGACGATCTGGAGCCCCTCGTCACCGACCTGGCCACCCGGGGCCTGTCGTACGGGGTGCACGTGGTCGCCACCGCGCTGCGCTGGCTGGACTTCCGGCCGGCGATCAGGGACCTGTTCGGCTCACGGCTGGAGCTGCGCCTCGGTGACCCGTCCGACTCGCTCGTGGCCCGGCGGGCGGCCGCGAACGTTCCGGAGCGCTCCGGCCGTGGGGTGACCGCGGAAGGCCTGCACTTCCTCACCGCGCTGCCGCAGCTCGGTGCCGCCAGCGGGGACACCGCCGATCTGGTCAAGCGAGCCGCCGACGGGTGGACGGGTCGTCCGGCGCCCCGGGTGCGGCTGCTCCCGCCGGTGCTGCCGTACACCGATCTGGACCTCGCATCGGCGACCGGGCTGCGGTTGCCGATCGGCATCGCGGAGGCGGACCTGCGCCCGGTGCTGCTCGACTTCGCCACCGAGCCGCACTTCGTGGTCTTCGGGGACTCGGAGTGCGGCAAGTCGTCGTTCCTGCGCGCACTGGCCACCTCGATCATCACCCGGTTCACCCCCGAACAGGCCCGGGTGATCCTCGTCGACTACCGGCGCAGCCTGCTCGGCGCCATCGAGACGCCACACCTGATCGGGTACGGCACCGCGGCCGCGCACACCGCCGACCTGATCGAGTCGGCCGCCGGCTACCTGGAGCGGCGGGCCCCCGGGCCGGAGGTCACCCCGCAACAGCTACGCGACAGGTCCTGGTGGTCGGGGCCGGAGCTGTTCGTGCTCGTGGACGACTACGACCTGGTGGCGGCGGGGCCGGCGAACCCGTTGCGGGCGCTCGAGGAGCACCTGCCGCACGCGCGGGACATCGGGCTGCACCTGGTGCTGGCCCGCCGGTCCGGTGGGGCGGGCCGGGCGCAGTACGAGCCGATCGTGCAGCGCCTGCGGGAGCTGTCCACCGCCGGCCTGGTGATGGCGGGCAGCCCCGAGGAGGGCGCACTGGTCGGGCCGGTGCGGCCCGGACCGCTGCCGCCCGGGCGTGGTCGGCTGGTCACCCGGCGGGAGGGCGTACGCCTCGTTCAGTTGGCGCAATTACCGCCACAGTGACCTGACTCGCCGGTTCTTCCCGTGACGGGTGGGGAAACCGGTAATCTCCGATCGTCATGGTTCCGTCGGGATGAATGGCTGAGGATGTGACTGGGGTGCGGTACGGCGGTCCGTCAGCGGCCCGACGAGCGACCGGCCGGGCGCTGCTCGGCGTGGCCGCGGCGCTCGCCGTCGTGGCCCCGACCGCGGCGGCCGTGCCCGTCGCCACGCCCACGTACGGCGGACAGCTCGCCGGCGCGCCGATGGCGTTCGCCCCCGGCGACACCTTCGCCCGCACCGACCAGGTCCGCGATGAGCAGTGGCAACTTGACGAGTTGCAGGCCGAGACGGCGTGGCGAAGCTCGACCGGCCGGGGCGTGACCGTCGCGGTCGTCGACTCGGGGGTGGACGGCAACCACCCCGACCTCGTCGGCCAGGTGCTGCCCGGCAAGGATCTGGTGGCCAACGGCGGCGCCCCGGGCCCCGATCCGGTGGGCCACGGCACCACCGTCGCCGGCCTCATCGCCGGGCGCAGCGACGACAAGCGGGGTGTGGTCGGCCTGGCACCGGACGCCCGGATCCTGCCGGTCCGCGTGCTGGACGAGGAGAACCGTTACGACGACGCCCTGATCGTCGCCCAGGGGGTGCGCTGGGCTGTCGACAACGGCGCCCGCGTCATCAACCTGTCGCTCGGCGGCAGCGGCGACAGCCCGGCCCTGGCCGCCGCCCTCGACTACGCGTTCGTCCGGGACGTGGTCGTGGTCGCCTGCACCGGCAACCTGGCCACCTCCACCAACTCCAAGGTCTGGTACCCGGCCCGCGAGCCGGGGGTGATCGCCGTCGCCGGTCTCGAACGCGGCAGCGACAATCTGTGGTCCGGGTCGATCACCGGTCGGGCCACGGTGCTCACCGCTCCCGCAAGCGGGCTGGTCGGGGCCAAGCCCCCCGGCGGGTACTGGCGGGTGCAGGGCACCAGCTTCGCCGCGCCGCTGGTGGCCGCGACCGCCGCGCTGGTCCGGTCCCGTTACCCGCAGATGCCCGCGGGTGAGGTGGTCAACCGGTTGCTGGCCACCGCCCGGGACCTGGGCCCGACCGGGCGGGACGACCGCTTCGGGTACGGGGTGGTCGACCCGGTGGCCGCGTTGACCGCTCAGGTGCCGCCGGTGACGGTCAACCCGCTCGACGACCAGACGTCGCCGGGGGTGAGCGGTTTCGGTCCGGCGCCCGGCTCGGTCGACGACGATCCGGTGGCCGGTGCCGGTAGCGACCCACTCGGTCTCGCCGCGTCCGGTCAGCAGAGCCGGTGGACGGCTCGGGCTGCCGGCGGCCAGGACACGTCCGCGCCGGAGCAACTGTGGATCAGGGTCGTGCTCCTCGTCGCGCTGCTCGGCGGTGCGGCCCTGATGGTCCGCCGGCTCCGCCAGCGGCCCCGTTGACCACGAGCGGCCGGCAGGCCTGATCGACCGCCCGGCCGGGTAGAACGGACCCATGAGTACGCACCGGCCGCCCACCCTCGTCCCCGCCGGCAAGCCGTCCTGGCGGCACCGCCGATTCGACCCGGATCACGCGCTGGGCCTACGGCTCACCCTGGCCGCAGCGGCGGCGTTCCTGGTGCTGGTGCCGTTTGCGCTGCTCACACTGCTGGTGCTCGGTGCCTGGGCACCGCTGCACCGGCTGGACACGACGGTCACCGACGCGCTGCACGGCTATGCACAGGAGCACCCGGCCTGGGTCGCGCTGATGCGGGTCTGGAGCGAGGTGTTCGCACCGATGCCGCTGCGCGCCGTCACCCTGCTCCTGGTGGTCTGGCTGCTGCGCCGGGGAGCCCGCCGGCTGGCGCTCTGGGCGGCCACCACGATGGTCGTCGGCGGCCTGGTCGGTCCGCTGCTCAAGCTGCTTGTCGGCCGGGACCGGCCGGAACTGCTGGACCCGGTGGCCCGGGCCGCCGGTTACTCGTTCCCCTCCGGGCACGCGCTGAACGCCACCCTGACCGCCGGGGTGCTGCTGCTGGTGCTCCTCCCGTACGCCGGGCGGGGGGCGGCGCGGGCCGCGCTCTGGGTCTCGTTGGTGCTGCTCACCGTGGTGACCGGGCTGAGCAGGGTGGCGCTCGGCGTGCACTTCACAAGCGATGTCGTGGGCGGCTGGCTGCTCGGGGTGGCGGTGGTCGCGGCCACCACCGCCGCGTTCACCAGTTGGCGGGCAGACACCGGTCTCCGGCCGGTCCGGCCGACCCGTGACGGCGTCGCTCCCGAGGTCGAGCGGCATCCGGGTGCCGCCTGAGGAGTGACGACGCGGCCGGCAGGGTACTGGCCGACCCATGTCCGAGACCGCGGTCCAGATCGTCCGGCGGGTGCTGCTGCCGGTGTCCCTCCTGTTGGGGCTCATGGTGCTGCTCGGGGTGCTTGTCACCCGGGTGTTCGCCAGCATCTGGCCGTTCACCGTGGAGGACACGGTGAACCGGGAACTGGCCGCCGACCGCACCGGTGGGTGGAACAACGTCTCGCTGGTGTTCAGCACACTGGCCAGCACCCAGATGATCGTCGTGGTCACCGTGCTGGTGGCCCTGGCGCTACGGCTCTGGCTGAAGCGCTGGCGGGAACCGCTGTTCCTGTGCGCGGCGGTGACCGCTCAGGCGCTGGTCTTCCTGCTGACCACGATGGCGATCGACCGGCGGCGACCGGCCGTGGAGCACATGGACGTCTCGCCGCCCACGTCGAGCTTCCCGTCCGGGCACACCTCGGCGGCGGTGGCGCTCTACGTGGGCATCGCCGTGCTGATGGCGCTGCGCGCACGGAGCACCGGGGCAAAGGTCGCCTGGTGGACGCTGCTGCTGATGGTGCCGCTCGGGGTGGCCCTGACCCGGATGTACCGGGGGATGCACCACCCGAGCGACGTGGTCGCGTCCTTCATCAACGGAGGCACCTGCGTCGCGATCATGGCTCGTGCCGTGCTGGACCGAGGACTGCGGTGGGGGCGCGCGAAGCTGCCGACCGTCGGGCGTCCCACCCTGCCGGCCCAGAGCTGAGCTGACCCCGCGGCGCCGCTCAGGTGCACTCGCCGGTGCCGACCTGCCGGTTGCGTTCAGCCCCGGCCAACGCCACCGGGCGGGCCTCGGCCGCCGTCACCGCGAAGCCGATGTTCGGGTCGTCGGACGCCGCCGCGAAGATCACGCCGAGCACCAGACCGTTGGCGGAGAGCAGCGGACCGCCCGAGTTGCCGCTGCGGACCAGCGCCCGAATCGTGTAGACCTCCCGGGTCACCTTGGCGGAGGCGTAGATGTCCGGGCCATTGATCCGGTCGACGTCCCGGACCCGCGCCGACTGCGCGTTGTAGGGGCCGTCGAGCGGGAAGCCGAGCACGATGGCGTCGGAGCCGCTACCCGCGTTGCCTGCGGCGAACCGCAGGGACGGGCCGGGCAGCCCGGGCACGAGCAGCACCGCCAGATCCCGGTTCGGGTCGTAGACCACCACCTTGGCGTCGTAGCGCTCGCCGCCCAACTCCACGGCGACCGACCGGGTGCCGGCCACGACGTGCGCGTTGGTCATCACCCGGTCGTCCGCGTACACGAAGCCGGAACCCTCGATCCGGCGTGAGCAACTCGGCGCGGAGCCGAGCACCTTGACGACCGACTGCTTGCCACTGACCACCACCTGCGAGCCGGCCAGGGCCGGATCCGGCGGGTCGACCTGCCGGGCCCGGGTGGGCGCGAGGTCGCCGAAGACGTCCGGGAACCCGTCGGTGTCGACGGTGTCCTCCAACGCCGTGGACAACTGATGGGCCCGCTCCGGCAGGATCTGGTTGACCACCGTGATCAACGCGCTGTTGCGGACCGACGCGGCGAGCCAGGGCACCGAGGACGAGCCGAGCGGCACAGCGACCAGCCAGGCAAGAAGGAGCACCGCGAACAGCGAGACGAACGCCCCGCCGACGTCGTCGGCCCGCTTGCCCACGTCGCTGGTGATCGTCTTGCGCAGGTGCGAGCCGAGCCAGCCGGCGAGTGCCTGCCCGACCACCGCCAGCCCGAAGATGGCCACCAGCGAGATCAACACGCGGGTGCCGGCGTCCACGAACTGTCTGGCGAACATCGGCCCGAGCTGGAGCCCCAGCAGCAGACCGAGGAAGAAGCCGGACAACGACGTGACGCCGATGACGAAACCCTGGCGGTATCCGCTGATCGCGAACACGAGCATGAGCATGAGCAGGACGAGATCCACGACGGACACGGGTCAAGCGTACGGGCAGTGTGCCCGCCGGATGACCATCGCTTGCGGAAGGTGACCGCGCGGTCAGCGTAGGGCGTTCTCGTCAGCCTCGTCGGTGCCGGCGGACGGGGCCGGCGTCGCCCCGGTCGGCGGAAGCTCCACCACCCGGCTGCGCGACCACGGACGGGCCCAGCCGCCCATTTCGAGCAGGGTGGCGAGCACCCCGGCGGTGAAACCCCAGACGAGCATTCCGCGCGCCGAGAACGCCGGCCCGATCCAGCCGCTGGGGTGGCGGACCTGCAGCCGGTTGACCGGGTCGACGAGTTCGCTTACCGGCAGGCGGGCGACGTGGGCCACCTCGGCCGGCTCCCGTGGGTGCACCGGGTGCGGGTCGTGCCACCAGGCCAGCACCGGCGTGACCACGAAGTCGCTTACCGGAATCCACAGCTTCGGCAGCTCGGCCAGCACGGTCACGCTCGCCGGGTCGAGGCCCACCTCCTCGTTCGCCTCCCGCAGGGCGGTGGCACGGACGTCGACGTCCTCCGGGTCGGCCGCGCCACCGGGAAAGGCCGGTTGGCCGGCGTGGTTGCGCAGGGTGGCAGCGCGTTGCAGGACCAGCACGTCCGGGCCCAGACCGGGCTGTTCGCCGAGCAGCACCAGCACCGCGCTCTCCCGGCCACCCTCGGCCGGGGTGGTCAGCCGGGTGAAGTCCTCGGCGCGGGCGGTGCCCAGCCGGGTCAGCAACGGCTCGATCCACTCGGGTGGCCGAACGGTCACGCCGGCACCGCCAGGCCGAGGTGCTGGCGGACCAGCTTGGCGAGCGTGGCGTCGTCGAGAGCGCCGCTGGCGTCGACGTGCCGGACCTGACCGCCGGCGTCGACGAAGAGGGTCAGCGGAATGGCGTTGCGCCTCAGCTCGCGCTGCAGCGCCTCACCCTGGTCGACGAGCATCGGGAACCGGACGCCGAAGTCCTCACCGATGGACTGGGCGCCACTGCGGCTGTCCCGGCTGTTGACCCCGACGACGTGGAGCTGACCGGCCGTCCGCTCGCTCAGACGCTGGAAGGCGGGCAGCTCCTTGCGACACGGCGGGCACCAGGAGGCCCACAGGTTGATGACCGCCGGCCCCGCTATCGCGCGTAGTTCGACGGGGGCACCGCCGGTGAAGCAGGACAGCGACAGCTCCGGCAGCGCCGGCCCGTCGGCAGCGCGGGCCGTCGGGTCGGAAGACGACGTGCCGGAGCCGGGCGATGCCGGCGTCGCCGTGCCGGAGCCGGGCGACGCGGGTGTGGGCGTGCCGCCGGGCGACGCGGACGTGGGCGTGGGCGGCGCGCTCAGCGTGGTGCAGTCGCGGAACGGCGACGGGCGCTCGGCGGCGACCGGCCGGGGGGCCGGTCCGTCGTCGGCCGGGCTGCTGGTGCAGCCGGCGGCGGCCAGCAGCAGCGGCAGGACGACAAGCGTGAGGCGGCGCTTCACGGCACCTCCGCAGCGACCGCCACCGCGGGCACCAGATCCGGATCGACCCCGGCGGCAACCGCGAGGTCGCGCGCCCGAGGGCCCTTGAGCAGCTTCGCGGCGGCGGCCGGCTCGGTCGGGCCGCTGCCGTAGGAGGGGCAGAGCTTCGCGAGGGTGCACGCGCCGCAGGCCGGCTTTCGGGCGTGGCAGACCCGTCGCCCGTGGAAGATGATCCGGTGCGAGAGCATGGTCCAGTCGCGCTTGTCGTACAGCGCGCCGATCGCGTGCTCGATCTTGACCGGGTCGGTCTCGGCGGTCAGCCGCCAGCGCTGGACCAGCCGCTGAAAGTGCGTGTCGACGGTGATGCCCGGGACGTCGAAGGCGTTGCCGAGGATCACGTTCGCGGTCTTGCGGCCGATGCCGGGGAGCGTCACCAGATCCGCGAGCCGGCCCGGGACCCTGCCGTCGTATCGGTCGAGAAGCGCCTGACCGAGCTTGAGCAGCGAGTCGGTCTTGTTGCGGTAGAAGCCGGTGGGCCGGATCAGCTCCTCCATCTCGCCCCGGTCGGCGGCGGCGTACGCGGCAGCGCTCGGGTAGCGGGCGAAGAGCTTCGGGGTGACCTCGTTGACCTTCTTGTCCGTGCACTGGGCGGACAGGATCGTGGCGACGGCCAACTCCAGGGCGTTGGAGTGGTCCAGCTCACAATGCGCATCGGGGTGGGTCTCGGCAAGCACCCGGCCGATCTTGCGGGCACGACGTTTACGCCCGAGGTCGGTCTCGCTGGCACCGGGAGGGCTACTGGTCACGACGGTCAGCCTACGTCGCACCCCGGACGACCTTGCTCGGGTCAGCCGCCGGTCGGCGGCGAGATCTTGCCCTGTCCGTCCAGACGGGCGCCGCCCTTCGGGAAGTCGGAGCGGCTCAACTCGGTGACCAGGCCGAGGCCCCGGTCGTCCTCGTCCATCGTCGGCTTGCCTGCCGAGTTCATGTACGTCGAGGTGAACGTGCCACCGGCCCAGGTGCCGTCCGGCTTGAGCGACACCTTCAGCACGCCGCCCCAGCCGAGTCGACCCGCGTTGCTCAGCGAGTTGCCACCGCCGGCGAAGTTGCCGAGGCTGTACGCGATCAGACGCCCCTGGTAGAACTCCATCCCGCGCAGCACGTGCGGGCCGTGCCCGACGATCAGGTCGGCGCCGGCGTCGATCATGGCGTGCGAGAACTTCACCGGGTCACCCCGGTTCTCACCCAGGAACATCTCGGTGCCCGGCTTCACCCGGGTCTTGTCGGCGCCCTCACCGCCCATGTGCACCTGCACGACGACCAGATCGGCCATGGTGGCGGCCTTGGCGACCACCGCCTTCGCCTTGGCGATGTCGACGAGACTGTTCGACCAGACGTACGACGAGAAGCCGGCAATCGCGACCTTGACGCCCTTGACGTCGACCACGGTGATCTCGTTCGGCGCTCCGGTGTGCTCCAGGTCGTACTTCTTCAGTGCCTTCTGGGTGTTCTCGTAGCCCTTGGGCCCGTAGTCGTAGCCGTGGTTGTTGGCCTGGTTGAGCACGTCGAAGCCGGCGTCCCGCAGGTGCCCGGCGTACTCCGGTGGCGCGCGGAACTGGAAGCAACGGGTGGAGTTCGCCCCGCACTTGCCCGTGCCGGTGTCGACGGTCAGCGGCTCCTCCAGGTTCCCCATCACCAGGTCGGCCTTGAGCGCCTCGGTGACCGAGTTGAAGAAGCCCTTACCGCCGGCGGCGGGCAACCGGCTGGGGGCGTTGCCCATGATGATGTCGCCGGTGGCGGAGAGCGAGATCGCACCACCCTGACCGGCGGGTCCGCTGCCCTTCGGGCCGGCCGTGGAGACCGGCGCGCCGGTGCCACCTCCTCCCGCGCCGGGCTGCCAGACGGGTGCCTCGCCGCCGGAGTCGGCACAACCGGCCACGAGGAGGGCAGCCAGCAGCGCGGCGAGGCCGAGGGCGACGCGGCGGCGCGGGCGGGACGCGAGAGGGGCGGGAGCATACATCGCCCGCGACCCTACCCGTCGTTAAACGCGCCGACGCCAGCCGATCGGGTGGTCTTCTCGACGGTGAGCTGCTCGGACCACGGCACGACCGGCCGAGCACCGCCGACAAGCACCGCCGCGTGCACCGCCCGGGCGAGCGGGGCACCCCAGGCGGAGCGCGGCCCGCCGTAGGCGGCCTCCGGTCCGTCCACCGGACAGAGCACGGTGACCGCGTCGGTGGGCGTGCCGGTCCCGGGCACCCCCAGCTCGGTGATCGCCTGGGTCTTCGCCTCGGTCGCGGTTGCCACCGCGTTGACGAGCGCCGAGTCGGCGAGCCGGGCCGGCACGTACACCACGATGTTGACGGTGCCGACGCGGTGGACGAGCGCGGCCGGCGTCGGCGCGGCCGCGGGCACCGGCGTGCCGAGCCCGACCGTCACCCAGGCCCGCACCCCGGTGTCGGTCCGCGCCACCACCTCGGTCACGTCGACGCCGGTGAGCAGACCAACCCCGGGCCCGTCGAGGGCCAGCTCGGCGGCGAGCGAGGCCAGGTGCGCCGCGGGGTCCTCCCGGTCGTACGACATGGGTACGGTCGCGTTCAGCACCCACCGCCGGACCCCGATGCCACCGCCCAGCGGGCCACTGCTGACCGCCCGCAGGGGGGCGTCCGCGTGCCAGACGAGCAGCGGGACACTCCGCCCGTCCTCGGCGCGGCTGGTCAGAATCGGGTCGCTCAGCACGTCGGGCAGGTTACGCCCACCGATCAAGATTCCAGGGGCGACCTCTGATTCATGCTCATGTGCGCCTAGACTTGGCGGCGCGCGAGGGGATCAGCGGACGGCGGCCCCGGCCGACGGACGGCACGCGCAACCGGAGGTGGCGCAATGGACGAGGTACTGGCCCGCAGCGGGATCTTCCAGGGTGTCGACCCGGAAGCTGCCGAGGCGCTTGCCAAGGAGATGGAGACGATCGAGGTCCGCAAGGGCGAGATCGTCTTCAATGAGGGCGAGCCCGGTGACAGCCTCTACATCCTGCTGTCCGGGAAGATCAAGGTTGGTCGCCGCGCTGCGGACGGCCGGCAGAACCTGATCGCGGTGATGGGGCCGTCGGACATGGTCGGCGAGCTGTCGCTCTTCGACCCGGGTCCGCGTACGGCGACCGCCACCGCGGTGACCGACACCCGGCTGGTGCGGCTGCGCAAGCAGGCGCTGCGGCCGTGGCTGAACAACCGCCCGGAGATCGCCGAGCAGTTGCTCCGGGTGCTCGCCCGGCGGCTGCGCCGGACCAACGACTCGCTCGCCGACCTGATCTTCACGGACGTGCCGGGCCGGGTCGCCAAGAACCTGCTCCAGATGGCGGGCCGCTTCGGCACCCGCGACGGCGGTGTCCTGCGGGTGACCCACGACCTCACCCAGGAGGAGATCGCCCAGCTCGTCGGCGCCTCCCGGGAGACCGTCAACAAGGCGCTCGCCGACTTCGCCTCGCGTGGCTGGTTGCGGCTGGACGGCAAGAGCATCATCATCCTGGACCCGGAGCGTCTGGCCCGTCGCGCCCGCGTCTGAGCGGCACCCACCGTCCCCGCCTGCCGTCACCGACGATGGGCGGGGACGGTGTCGTTCGTCTGCCTGACGCAGAATCGCTGGCCTTACGGCGGTGCCGGCGGTGAGGGTGGGGCCATGCTGAACAGCGTTGCCGTGCTCTCCGACATCCATGGTGTCCTGCCGGCGCTGGAGGCCGTGCTGGCCGAGCCGGACGTGGCCGCCGCCGATCTGATCGTGCTCACCGGCGACATCGCCGCAGGCCCGCAACCGGTCGAGGTGCTGGACGTACTCGCCGACCTGGGCGATCGGGTGTGCTGGGTAGGCGGCAACTGCGAACGCGAGCTGGTCCAGGCCCGAGCCGGCCGGCCAGCCTCGATCGAGGTGTCGAACTGGGCCGCTGGGCAGCTACGTGACGACCAGTTGGCCCGGCTCGCCGCACTGCCGGCGACGGTGACGCTGGAGATCGCCGGCCTCGGGCCGACCCTGTTCTGCCACGCGACGCCCCGCGATGACGAAGAGGTCGTGCTCGTCGACTCCCGGATGGCACGCTGGGTGGAGGTGTTCGACGGTCTACCCGCCGAGGTCTCCACAGTCGTCTGCGGCCACACGCACATGCCGTTCACCCGGTTGGTCGACCGACGCCTGGTGGTCAACCCGGGCAGCATCGGCATGCCGTACGGGGGCGCCGGTGCGTGGTGGGCGCTGCTCGGGCCGGGCGTACAACTGCGCCGCACTGCCTTCGACGTGGACGCGGCCTGCGCCCGGGTGGCGGCGGAGTCGACCTTCCCCGACGCCACCGCCTGGGCCGACGAGTACCTCCGCTCCCAGCACAGCGATGCTGACGCACTGGCCGTCTTCGGCCCCCGCGACGGCCGCTGATCGAGCTTCTGCTTGGCAACGGCCTGCGGACGGCCGGCTCAAGTGGCGCGGCCAAGGGGTGACAGACGGGGTGGACCGCCCTTGGATGACAGTCTTGGCCCCTTTGGAGCTGAATCGTTTGCGACATCAGCACATCCGGTGGGCGGACGACGTCGACGGCCCAGACCGACGGTTGATTCGTTTACGACATCAGCTCCATAGGGAGGCTGAGCCAGTATTGGGGGATCAGGGTGGGGCGCGCGCATCGGGTCAGCAAGCGCGGGCCGGGCTAGAGAAGCGGGCCGGGCTAGAGAAGCGGGCCGGGCTGGCCAGACCCCGGGCACGCGCACCAGTTTGCCGAGACCCTGGAAAAAGTCAGTCTTGACTGTTTGTTTCTCAGGCCGCAGGCTGTCCCCGTGCCCACCGCATCGACGCGCGTACCTCAGCAGGAACGCAGCCGCGCCACCCAGGCCCGGCTGCTGGAGGCGACCGTCGAGTGCCTGATCGAGCACGGCTGGTCCGGCACCACGACCACGGTCGTCGCGGCGCGGGCCGGTGTTTCGCGAGGGGCTCAACTGCACCACTACCCGACGAAGGCGGCGTTGGTGACGGCCGCCGTGGCTCATCTGGCCGAGCGCCGGGCCAACGAGTTGCGCACCGAGGCCGAGGCGCTTCCGGCCGGCCCGCAGCGGTTGGACCGGGTCGTCGACCTGCTCGCCGTGGCGTTCACCGGGCCGTTGTTCGTGGCCGCGCTCGAGCTCTGGGTCGCGGCCCGCACCGATCGGGAGCTTCGGGACGCCCTGGTGCCGCTGGAGGCGACGGTCGGGCGGGAGATGCACCGGCTCACCGTCGCCCTGCTCGGTGTCGACGAGCGTCGACCCGGTGTTCGCGAAGCCGTGCAGGCCACGCTCGATCTGCTCCGCGGACTCGGGGTGGCCAACCTGCTCAGCGACGACTCGGCCCGCCGTGCCGCCCTTCTGACCACCTGGAAGCGCCAGCTCGCCACCCTGCTCACGCCCTGACCGCCGGCCGCACCGGCCACCACCGACCGGAGGCACCATGGTCGACCTCAGCGACCTGCTCGTGGACCTTGCCGACGAGTCCGCCCAGTTGGACGCCCTGGTGGCGCCGTTGCCCGCAGCCGACTGGGCGAGGCCGACCCCCGCACCGGGCTGGAGCATCGGGCATCAGATCGCCCACCTCGCCTGGACCGACCACGTCGCGCTGTTGGCGGCGACCGATCCCGAGGCGTTCTACGCGACGGTGACCTCCGCACCGGACGTGACCCGGCTCGTCGACGTCGGCACCGAGGAGTTCCTCGCCCCGCCGGCCGACCTGCTGGCCCGTTGGCGGGCCGGCCGTACCGCGCTCGCCGACGCACTGGCCGCCGTTCCGCCCGGCGGGAAGGTGCCCTGGTACGGCACCCGGATGTCGGCCACCTCGATGGTCACCGCCCGGCTCATGGAGACCTGGGCGCACGGTACCGACGTGGCCGACGCCCTCGCCGTGGTCCGCCCCGACAGCGACCGACTTCGGCACGTGGCGCACCTGGGCGTGCGTACCCTCGGGCACGGCTTCGCCGCGCACGGCCGGGAGGCACCGACGGCGCCGGTCCGGGTGGAGCTGGTCGGGCCCGGAGGCGACACGTGGAGCTGGGGCCCGGCGGACGCCGCCGACCGGCTCACCGGCCCGGCTCGGGACTTCTGCCTGCTTGTCACCCAGCGCCGGCACCGCGCGGACCTCGCTCTGGTCGCCACCGGTCCGGTGGCCGACGAGTGGCTCGACGTGGCGCAGGCCTTCGCCGGGCCGCCGGGTGACGGCCGGAAGCCGGCCAGCGGGAACGGGGTACGGGCATGATCCGCATCGGCAATGCCTCAGGCTTCTACGGCGACCGGTTCACCGCCTGGCGGGAGATGCTCGACGGTGGTGAGCTGGACGTGCTGACCGGCGACTACCTGGCCGAGTTGACGATGCTGATCCTCGCCCGGGACCGCCTGCGCGACCCCGGCCTGGGCTACGCGAAGACGTTCCTGCGGCAACTGGAGACCTGCCTCGGCACCGCCCTCGACCGCGGGGTGCGGATCGTGACGAACGCCGGCGGGTTGAACCCGGCCGGCCTGGCCGCCGCCATCGAACAGCTCGCCGACCGGCTCGGCCTGGTGGCCCGGGTCGGGTACGTCGAGGGCGACACGATCCGGCGGCCGGACGCGCTGAGCGCCAACGCGTACCTCGGCGCGTTCGGGATCGCCGCCTGCCTCGACGCCGGTGCGGACGTGGTGGTCACCGGCCGGGTCACCGACGCGTCGCTTGTGGTCGGCCCGGCCATCGCCAGGTACGGGTGGGGCCGCGACGACCTCGACGAGCTGGCCGGAGCCACCGTCGCGGGGCACCTCGTCGAGTGCGGCGCACAGGTCACCGGGGGCAACTTCAGCTTCTTCACCGAGCTGCCCGACGGGGGGCATCGGCCCGGCTTCCCGATCGTCGAGGTGCACCCCGACGGTTCATCCGTGCTCACCAAGCATCCCGGCACCGGCGGCGCGGTCACCGTGGAGACCGTCACCGCCCAACTCCTCTACGAGGTCGGCGGGCCGTCGTACCTCGGGCCGGACGTGGTCACTGCACTCGACACGGTGGCACTGCACGCCGACGGGCCGGACCGGGTCCGGATCTCCGGTGTACGGGGCACACCGCCACCACCCACGCTCAAGGTGGGCGTCAACAACCTCGGTGGCTTCCGCAACTCGATGACGTTCGTACTCTGCGGACTGGACATCGAGGCGAAGGCGGCGCTGGTTCGAGGGCAGATCGAGGAGACGGTCGGCAAGGACGGGTTGGAGTTCACCCTCGCTCGGACCGACCACCCGGACGCCTCCGACACCGAGGCGGCGAGTGCGCTGCTGCACGTACACCTGCGCGACGGTGACAAGGCGCGGGCCGGGCGGGCTTTCTCGGCCGCCGCGGTGGAGTTGGCCCTGGCCTCGTACCCGGGCTGCACGTTGACCACCCTGCCCGGGGACGCGACACCCTACGGCGTCTTCACCGCCGATGCGGTGCCGCAGGACGCGGTGGCGCACGTCGCGGTGCTGCCCGGCGGTGAGCGGGTGCCGGTCGCCCCGCCGATCCGTACCGCTTCGACCCCGCCGGACGAATCGGCCGCGGGGGGTGAGGCGCCGGTCGGCGGCCCGACCCGGCGCGGCGCGCTCGGTGAGGTGGCCGGTGCGCGTTCCGGGGACAAGGGCGGGGACGCCAACCTCGGTGTCTGGGCGCGCACCGACGCCGGCTACGCATGGTTGCGCACCTGGTTGACTGTCGACCGGCTGGCCGAACTGCTGCCGGAGACCGCGCCGCTGTCGGTGCGCCGGTACGAGCTTCCGAATCTGCGTGCGGTCAATTTCGTGGTCGAGGGGCTGCTCGGCGCGGGGGTGGCCGCGTCCATCCGGTTCGACCCGCAGGCCAAGGCGCTCGGCGAGCTGCTGCGCGCCCGCATCGTCGACCTCCCCGACGGGGGAGCGGCATGACCATCGTCGACACCCCCGAGCGTCGGCAACTGCGGGAGCTGACCCGGGCCTTCGTGAGCCGGGAGGTGCTGCCCCACCTGGGCGACTGGGAGCGGGCCGGTGAGGTGCCTCGGGCAGTGCACACGACTGCCGCGAAGATCGGCCTGCTCGGCATCGGCTTCCCGGAATCGGTGGGTGGCAGCGGCGGTGACCTGCTCGACTCGATCATCGTGACCGAGGAGCTGATTCGCTCCGGCGGCTCGTCCGGGTTGGTGGCGGCGCTGTTCACGCACGGGATCGCGCTGCCGCACATGGTCGCGGCGGCCGGTGCCCGCACCGGCGGGTCGCTTGGCGGCCGGCTCGGTGGCGTGTCGTCCCCGGGCGACGACAGTCTGATCGAGCGGTACGTCCGACCCACCCTGTCCGGCACGATGATCGGCGCGCTGGCCATCACCGAGCCGGACGGCGGTTCGGACGTGGCAGGCATCCGTACGACCGCTCGCCGCGACGGCGACCACTACGTGGTGAACGGCTCGAAGACGTACATCACCAGTGGGCACCGGGCCGACTTCGTCACCACCGCCGTCTGCACCGACTTCCCCGGCAGCGGTGAACTCACCCTGCTGGTCATCGACAAGGGGTCACCCGGGTTCACCGTGGGACGTCGGTTGGAGAAGCTGGGCTGGCACTGTTCGGACACCGCCGAGCTGTCCTTCGTGGACGTGCGCGTGCCGGTCGCCAACCGGATCGGCGCGGAGAACACCGGCTTCCTGGCGATCATGCAGCACTTCGCGGCGGAACGGCTGTCGCTCGCGACGCAGGCGTACGCGACCGCGCAGCGCTGCGTCGAACTGGCGGTGCGCTGGTGCCGGGACCGGGAGACCTTCGGGCGTCCGCTGGCCAGCCGGCAGCTGGTCCGGCACCGGTTGGCCGAAATGCACACCCGCGCGGAGGCGGCCCGGTCGTACGTGCACGCGGTCGCGGGTCGGGTTGCCGCCGGCGAGCCGGTGGTGACCGAGGTGGCGATGGCGAAGAACGTGGCGGTGGCCGCCTGCGACCACGTCGTCGACCAGGCGTTGCAGCTGCACGGCGGCTTCGGCTACCTGCGCGACGCCGAGGTGGAGCGGCACTACCGCGACGCGCGGATCCTCGGCATCGGCGGCGGCACCACCGAGATCATGAACGAGATCATCGCGAAGGGCATGGGTCTGTGAGCGCGAGGAGTGAGCCGATCTTGCGAGCCCCGCAGTCGCGAACCAAGGAGGCACGGTGACGATCCTGGACAGCGCAGTCGATCCGGCCTCGCCCGGGTACGCCACCAACCGGACGGCGTTGCTTGAACGGCTGGCCGAGTTGGACACCGCGCTCGATCAGGCGCGCGCCGGGGGCGGCGAGAAGTACGTGTCCCGGCACCACGCGCGCGGGAAGCTGCTCCCCCGGGAGCGGATCGAGCTGCTGGTGGACGCCGACAGTCCTTTCCTGGAGTTGTCGCCGGTCGCCGCGTACGGCTCGGACTTCCCGGTCGGCGCCAGCGTGGTCACCGGCATCGGCGTGGTCGAGGGCGTGGAGTGCCTGATCGTCGCGAACGATCCGACCGTACGCGGCGGTGCGGTCAACCCGTGGTCCCTCGCGAAGACCCGGCGGGCCGGCGAGATCGCCCTGGCCAACCGGCTGCCCATGGTCAACCTGGTCGAGTCGGCCGGGGCGGACCTGCCCACCCAGGCGGAGATCTTCATCCCCGGGGGTCGGGTGTTCCGAGACCTCACCCGGCTCTCGGCGGCCGGAATCCCCACGGTAAGCGTGGTCTTCGGCAACGCGACGGCCGGCGGCGCGTACGTGCCGGGGATGTCCGATCACGTGATCATGATTCGGGACCGGTCACAGGTCTATCTGGCCGGTCCACCGCTGGTGAGGATGGCGACCGGCGAGGTCACCGACGACGAGTCACTCGGCGGCGCGGCGATGCACGCCGGCACGTCCGGGCTCGCCGACTACCTGGCCGTCGACGAGCGGGACGGCATCCGGCTGGCCCGGCAGTGCGTCCGCCGGTTGAACTGGCGCAAACAGGGCCCGTCGCCGCGGACGGCGGTGCCGCAGCCGCCGAAGTACGACCCGGAGGAGTTGCTCGGCATCACCAGCGCCGACCTGAAGGTGCCGTTCGACCCCCGGGAGGTGCTGGCCCGGGTCCTGGACGGCAGCGACTTCGACGAGTTCAAGCCGGCGTACGGGGATGCGCTGGTCACCGGCTGGGGTGAGCTGCACGGTTACCCGGTGGGGGTCCTCGCCAACGCCCGGGGTGTGCTGTTCAGCGCGGAGGCGCAGAAGGCGGCCCAGTTCATCCAGCTCGCCAATGCCTCGAACACCCCGTTGATCTTCTTGCAGAACACCACCGGCTACATGGTCGGCACCGAGTACGAGCAACGCGGCATCATCAAGCACGGCGCCCTGATGATCAACGCGGTGTCGAACTCGACGGTGCCACACCTGACGGTGAACCTGGGCGCCTCCTACGGGGCGGGCAACTACGGCATGTGTGGCCGGGCGTACGAGCCGAGGTTCCTGTTCACCTGGCCGAACGCGAAGTCGGCGGTGATGGGTCCGGCGCAGCTCGCCGGGGTGCTGTCGATCGTGGCCAGGCAGGCGGCCGCCGCCCGGGGGCGCGACTACGACGAGGAGTCCGACGCGGCGATGCGGATGATGGTCGAACAGCAGATCGAGTCGCAGTCCGGCGCGCTCTTCCTCTCCGGCCGGCTCTACGACGACGGGGTGATCGACCCCCGGGACACCAGGACCGTCCTCGGGCTGTGCCTCTCGGCGATCCACAACGGACCGGTGAAGGGCGCCGAAGGCTTCGGCGTCTTCCGAATGTAGGAAAGGCTCAGGGAGCATGATCAACCGACTGCTCGTGGCCAATCGGGGCGAAATCGCCCGCCGGGTCTTCGCCACCTGCCGGGCGATGGGTGTGCAGACCGTCGCCGTCCACTCCGACGCGGACGCCGACGCGCCGTTCGTGGCCGAGGCCGACCAGGCGGTCCGGTTGCCGGGTGCGACGCCGGCCGAGACGTACCTGCGGGTCGATCTGATCCTGGACGCGGCCCGCAAGGCCGGCGCGGACGCGGTCCACCCGGGCTACGGGTTCCTCGCCGAGAACGCCGAGTTCGCGGCAGCGGTGACCGACGCGGGGCTGACCTGGGTCGGGCCGCCGGCCAAGGTGATCGCCGCGATGGGTGACAAGCTCGCGGCGAAGGCGTTGCTCGCCGAGGCGGGTGTGCCGATGCTGCCGAGCTGGACCGACGCCGACGAGGTGGACGATTTTCCGGTGCTGGTGAAGGCGTCCGCAGGTGGTGGTGGGCGCGGGATGCGGATCGTCCGGGACATCGACGAGCTGGCCGAGGCCGCCGCCAGTGCCAGCCGGGAGGCGGCCTCCGCGTTCGGCGACGGCACGGTCTTCATCGAGCGGTACGTCGAGCGGGGCCGGCACGTGGAGGTGCAGATTCTCGGGGACTCGCACGGCCGGGTGGCCGCCCTCGGGGTGCGGGAGTGCTCGATCCAGCGCCGGCACCAGAAGATCGTCGAGGAGGCCCCCGGGGTGCTTCCGGAGGAGGTACGCGCCGCGCTGCACGAGGCGGCGGTGTCCGCCGGACGTGCCGTCGACTACGTGGGTGCCGGCACCGTGGAGTTTCTGCTGGCTCCGACAGGCGAGTTCTTCTTCCTGGAGATGAACACCCGCTTGCAGGTGGAGCACCCGGTTACCGAGCTGACCGTGCCCGGCGGGCTGGATCTGGTGCGGTGGCAACTGCTCGTCGCCGAGGGCGCGGCGCTGCCGGAGGACCTGCACGAGCCGGGCGTACGCGGCTGCGCGATCGAGGTGCGCCTGTGCGCCGAGGACCCGGCGCAGGGCTGGCGACCCGCGACCGGTGTGCTGCACCGATTCGCGATCGCGGGGGTCGACCGGGAGTTCGGTGGCCTCCAGCAGGCCGGCCTGCGGCTGGATTCAGGCGTCGCGACGGGCTCCGCGGTGAGCGTGCACTACGACTCAATGCTCGCCAAGTTGATCGCCGTGGCACCGACCCGGTCCGAGGCGGCCCGGGCCCTGGCGGGCGCGCTGGCCCGGGCCGAGCTGCATGGGGTGGCCACCAACCGTGACCTGCTGGTCCGGGTGCTGCGCAGCCCGGAGTTCGCGGCCGGCGACATCGACACCGGTTTCCTGGACCGGCACCCGGAGGTCTTCTCGCCGCTGCTGCCTGCCGATCAGGTTCCACTCACCGCCCTCGCCGCAGCGCTGGCGGGCGCCGCACACCGCCGGGCGACCGCACCGGTGCTGGGCGGGCTCCCCTCCGGCTGGCGCAACGTGCCAGCAGTCCCGCAGGTCAGTCGCTTCGTCGGGCCTGACGGCGACGAGATCGAGATCCGCTACCGCCTGGATCGGACCGGCCGGCTCGCCGACTGGTCCAGCGCGTCCCCGGCCGAGGGCTCCGCCGAGCGTCCCAGCGCACCCACCGTGGCGGTGGTCGAGGCCACCCCGGACGGGGTGGTGCTCGACGTCGACGGGGTTCGCCGCGCGTATCGCGTACACCGGGTGGGGTCGGCTGTCTTCGTGGACGGCCCGGACGGGGCGGCGAGCCTCGCCGAGCTGCCGCGTCTTCCGTTGCCCACCGCGGCGGTGGCGGCCGGGTCGCTGCTCGCGCCGCTGCCCGGCGCGGTGACCCGGGTGCACGTCCAGGTCGGCCAGCGGGTCACCGCGGGCGACCCGCTGCTCACCCTCGAAGCGATGAAGCTTGAACATCCCGTGCTCGCCCCGGTCGACGGGGTGGTCACCGAGTTGCCGGTGCCGCCCGGCGGTCAGGTGCAGACGGGCGCCGTGCTGGCCGTTATCGACGACGAAAAGGACTCGTGATGACCTTCGACCTCACCCCCGAGCAGGACCAGTTGCGTGACGCCGTGCGGGCGCTCGGTCGCCGGTACGGTCACTCCTACTTCGTCGAGAAGGCGAAGTCCGGCGAACACACCACCGAACTCTGGGCGGAGGCCGGCCGGCTCGGCTATCTGGGGGTCAACATCCCCACCGAGTACGGCGGCGGGGGCGGCGGCATCACCGAGCTGGCCATCGTCTGCGAGGAACTCGCCGCCGCCGGCTGTCCGCTGCTGCTGCTCGTGGTCTCCCCCGCCATCGCGGCCACCGTGCTCAGCCGGCACGGCACCGAGGAGCAGCGCAAGCGGCACCTGCCGGGCCTCGCCGACGGCTCGCAGAAGGTCGTCTTCGCGATCACCGAGCCGGAGGCCGGCTCGAACTTCCACCGGCTCGGCACGGTGGCCCGCCGCGACGGTGACGGTTGGCTGCTCAACGGCCGCAAGTGCTACATCTCCGGCGTCGACGAGGCCGGTCACGTGCTGGTGGTGGCCCGCGTCGCCGTCGACGACGGCCCAGCCGGCTCAGGGGATACGCCTCCGCAGAGGCTCAAGCCGGCGCTGTTCCTGGTGCCGACCGACGCGGCCGGGCTGACCCGGTCCAAGCTGGACATGGAGATCGTGTCCCCGGAGAACCAGTTCCTGCTCTACCTGGACGACGTACGGGTGCCCGCCGACGCCCTGCTGGGTGAGTCGCTCGACGCCGGGCTGCCGGCGCTCTTCGCCGGGCTCAACCCGGAGCGGATCACGGTGGCCGCGATGGGCGCCGGCACCGGGCGGTACGCCATCGAGCGGGCCAGCGAGTACACCGCCACCCGCAAGGTCTGGGGTGGGCGGAGCATCGGCTCCCACCAGGGCGTGTCGCATCCGCTTGCCCACGCGGCGGTGCAGGTGGAACTGGCCCGCCTCATGATCCAGAAGGCGGCCACCCTCTACGACGCGGGCCGTGACCTGGAGGCCGGGGTGTCCGGCAACATGGCCAAGTACGCGGCCGGGGAGGCCGCCGCACTCGCCGTGGACACCGCCGTCCAGGTGCTCGGCGGTGCCGGCATGACCACCGAGTACGGCGTGGCGACCCTGCTCGGCGCGGTCCGAGCGGGTCGGATCGCCCCGGTCAGCCGCGAGATGATCCTCAACTTCGTGGCCCAACACGTCCTGGGCCAGGACAAGTCCTACTGACCCGACCCGCCGTGCCCGCTCGCCGGCGTCAGGCCGGGATTCGGCAGGCGGCGTCGATGCGGTGGACCGGGCGGACCCGACGCCCCATGCCCTCCAACAGCGAATCCTCGACGTGGAAGTCGTGAATGCGCAGTTGGTGGCGGGGTAACTCCTCCTCGCTCGGGCAGAGCACCTGAGCACGCACCAGGCCGACCGGGACGTACCGGACGCCGCCCCGCTCCTGAAGGATCACCATGTTGACGTCGTCGGTGGTGACCACGTGCCCGCGTACGTCCTCGGTGGGCCCACTCTCCGGGCCCACCGTGGTGACCGTCAGCGGCAGCACCGGCGTGCTGATCACCGGCACCGCAGCCCAGACCAGGGTGGCCAGCACCGCCACCTCCGTCACCGACGCGAGCGGTCGGATCACCATGCCCGGCAGCGGCCCCGCGATGAACAGGGCCAGCAGCGGCGGCACCACGATGAGCGCCAGCACCAGCCACTCGTCGCCCTGCCGCACCGCGTCACGCATCGTGGGCAGCATCAGCCACCCGTACCCGGCGAGCAACGCGCCGACCAGCAGCAGCCGAGGCACGGCCCGCTCGTGCAACCGCCCGGGACGCAGTTGGAACGCGGCCACGAACGCCGGCAACAACAGCGGCAGGTAGAGCAACGGCCAGGTGATCAGGGCGAGCAGGAAGCTGGCCAGCACCACCCAGGCCGGGGTGATGTCGGCCCAGCGGGCGAAGAGCGGACGCCGACGGGAGCCGGGCGGCAGCCGATCCGCGCTCACGGCCAGCACCGCGCCGAGCGCGAAGACGGCGACCAGGCCGGTGGAGAGCAGCCGGGCCGCAGTGGTCAGGAAGCCGGCGAGCAGGTTGACCGTCCCGACGTTTGCCACCAGCAGCAGCGTGGTCTGGAGTTCGCCGCCGGCCTCCACGCCGAGGCGGAGCACCGAGAAGATCGCCGGTACGCCCACCACTGCCGTCCAGAACGACTGGCTGGCGCGGGCGCGCCGCTCGGCCGGATCCCAGCGGACCCGCCCGGGTTCGACCTCGGCGACGACCGGCTCGGCCGGTTCGGCGACCGGCACGCCGGCCGGCCAGGCGACCGCACTCCCCGCACCGGCCGCCGGAGGGTCGACGGTCGGCGGCGACGCGGCCGTACCGTGGATTGTGGGCGCGTCGGCGGGCACTGCCGTGCGGGGTGGCGGGACCGGCCCGTCAGCGCCGGTGGCGGTCGGCGTCGCGCTCACTTCGCCGGCGCCTTGTCGTCGAAGTCGACGAGCTTCGGCACCTCCAGCGGTTGTGGCTGGCGCTTCTCGGCCTTCAACCACGGGCCGAGGGTGCGGTTGTACGCGGTCTGCCAGGGGCTGGCGTCGCCGTCCCGGCCCTGCTCGTAGCTCTTCTGCAGGAAGTACGCGACCAGGTCGCGCAGCGCCGGATCACCGATCGGCACGCCGATGCCCAGCAACTCGCTGGTGCCGAACGGCATGTCGACGATCTCGAACTCCTTGGGGAAGCTGGCCAGGAAGCCGGCGAGGATCGACTCGTCGGAGCTGACCGCGTCGTAGCGGCCCTTGCGGATGCCATCGACGCAGTCGCCGACGTCCTTGACCACGAACGTCTTGACCTGGTGCTTCTCCAACTCGGCCTCGGTGGTGGAGCCGCCGCTGGTGCAGACCTTGTAGGCGGGGTCACGCAGGTCCTCGATGGTGCGGATGTCGTCCTTGAGGCGGACCGGCACCATCACCTCCTGCGTGGTGACGAAGTACGGCCCGGCGAAGCTGACCAGCTTCTTGCGGTCCTCCGTCATGGAGAAGCTGGACACGACGAGGTCGACGGTGCCGCCCTGGAGCGACGGGATGCGGTCCTCGGTGGCGACCGACACGAACTCCAGCCGCTGGTCGCCCTCGTAGCCGAGGGAGGCCGCGATGTACCGGGCGATCTCGACGTCGAACCCGACGTGCTGGCCGTTGCGCAGGTCGCCCATGAGCGGCTCGTTCGTGGCGACACCGATCCGGAGCTTCGACTGACCGTAGATGTGCGTCTCGCGCATCTTCTCCTGCACGGACGGCAGCTCCGGTTCCTGCCGGCTGTCGCAACCGGCGGCGGCGGCGAGCACGAGCGTGAGAGCGACCGCGAGTGTCGACGCGATCGAGCGGAGCCGGGTTTGCGAACTGCCTGAGTTCATTGGCGACCTCGCTGCCGGAAGAGCCTGCGGGACACCGAGAGTAGCCGTTCTTGTCGAATGCGTGTGCAAGCGCCGGAGCATGTCGGACGGGGCGTCCGGATCGACGTCGATCGGCGCGGCGGTCGGCTCTGCGGTTGACAGCCGGGCTCGTCACGACATGCTGGACGGGTGAGCCGATTGTCCAGACCCGATGCGCGTACGGTGGCGGTGCTCGCGGCGCTGGGAGCCCTCGTGCCGCTGGTCATGCTCGTTGTGTGGCGCCGACAGGACCTCCTCGGCGTGGCTCTCGCGCTACTCAGCGTGCTCATGATCATGGTCGCCGGGGTCGCGATCTCCGCCGCCCGTCAGGTCGACGATCCGGAGCCCGTGGATCGGTCGGCAGCCGTCGGGCCGCCCGAGCTGATGCCGTACGGGATCGACGCGGACACCCTCGACGCGCTTGACAGCCGGGACGCGTTGCGTGCGGTGCGTGACCGCCGACGCGGGTCGAACGGGCTCAGCGGCCGGTGAGCGTGGGCGCGGTGAGCGCGTCCACGCCGCGCCCCGCCAGACACCTGTAGGTCCGATCGATGCTGCCGTCCACCGGCGGCAGCACCTCCAGGTGCCAGCCGGTCGGCTCGGCGATGCCGGTGGTCAGGCGGAAGGTGGTGGCGCTGCACACCTGCCGCACCGGCTGAGCCGCCGCCACCTCGTCGTAGTCGGCGCCGACAAGCGACACCGGCAGGATGCCCTCGGCGTACGTCTCCCAGGTGTGCCGGCCGACGCAGGACAGCCGGGCCGCCTCGGCGCGGCTGCCGCGGATCCGTACCGGGCCGAAACACTCCAGCTCAGGCAGGCACCGGGCACCCTCGGGCAGGGCGGTGGGCGCACCGGTATCGGTCGTGCAGCCGGGCAGCGGCCCGGTCGCCGGTGCGGCGATCTGGGTCGCCGACGGGTACGGGGCGGGTGGTGGCGCCCGGTCGGCGACCCAGGCCCCGGCGGTCGCGGAGGCGGCGAGCGCGAGCACGCCGGCCCCGCCGAAGAGCCAGCGTCGCCACCGCCGACCGACGGGGACCGCCCGCTGCGTGTCCTCGATGGGCGGTCGGGGCACCGGCCGGCTGGCCGCGTACGGGCCGGAGAGCGTCGCGGCGCCGCTGACCGGAGCGCCACTGACCGGGGCCGCCGGCGAGCCGAGTGGCAGGTTGCTGAGCAGGTCGTGCAGCTCCAGGGCGGAGGGACGCTCGGCCGGGTCGTTGGCCATGCCGGCGCGCAGCACGTCGATCAGCTCGTCGGGCACCCCGGGGAGGCCGGGAATCGGCTGGTTGAACATCTCCAGCACGGTGACCAGGCTCGGGTTGCGCTCGGACTGCCAGCGCGGAGGTCGGCCGTGCATCACCGCGTAGAGGGTGGCGCAGAGCGCGTACACGTCCACGGCCGGCGACGGCGGGCTGTGGCTGAACATCTCCGGCGGCGCGTACGCCGGGGTGAGCACCTCCAGGGTGACCGAGGCGTCCCGGTGCTCGGCGAGGACGGCGAGCCCGAAGTCGGCGAGCACCGCCGAGTTGAAGGGCGAGTGCAGGATGTTCGCCGGTTTCACGTCCCGGTGCAGCACCCCGGCGGCGTGCGAGTGGGCGAGCGCGTCCGCGATCTTGATGCCCAGGTCGCGCGCCTCCACCGGGCCCAGCGGTGAGGTACGCATCCGTTCGGCGTACGAGCCGTCGCAGAGTTCCATGATCAGGTAGGGGTGCTGGTCGACGGTGACCCCCACGTCGAAGAGGTCCACCACGTGCGGGTGTGACGACATCCGCCCGGCCGCCCGCGCCTCGCGCAGGAAGCGGGCCTGATCCCGTTCGCTGTCAAGCGTTCGGTTCTCCACCTTGACGGCGACCTCGCGACCCACGGAGATCTGGGTGGCTTGGTAGACGGTCGCGTACCCGCCCCGGGCAAAAACCCGCAAATCAGTCAGACCGGGCACGATCGGCACTGGCACGCCGCCGGTCGGGGTGTCGGTCACCGCTCGAAAATACCCAACCCGACCGATGGCTCAGTGCACCGCGTCCGCCGGAGCCGCACCGGCGGGGCCGGTACCCTCCTCGGCGACCGCAGCCGTCCCGGCACCCTCGGACGATCCGACCTGACCGGCCGGGACGCCCCGACGGGCATCGAGGCGCAGGCCGATGGCGGTTGCCACGGCCCCCAGCCCTTCCCACGCCGCCACCCCGAAGAAGCGGTCGGGGGCGATGTCGGCAAGCACCGCGATGGTGAACACGGTGAACGTGACAAGCCGGAACACCACTGTGAACCGGTAGAACGACCGCCACTCGGTCACCGTGGCGAGCAGGTAGTAGACGCCCATGTTGAACGCCGCCATCGACGACGCCAGCAGGAACGTGCCGGTGTGGTCACCGACGGCCCGCGTCTCCGGCACCTCGAACCCGAGCATGCGCAGCTGCGCCTCCGGCCAGAGCAGCCCGACCGCGCCCATCACCAGCGCCAACACGCCGAAGACCGCGATGGTCCAGCCCGCGATGGATCGCGGCAGCTTCATGAAGGGCCTCCCCAGGCACGGCGACGGTCACCACTGTGGACCCGTACGCGGTGGTGACACGCTAGCCGCTCACCCCGACCACCACATCCCCAAAACCGCCAAAACCTGCCCCCCCCCCCCCCCCCCCCCCCACCCCCCCCCCCCACCCCCCCCCCCCCCCCCCCCCCCCCCCCCCCGGGGGGGGGGGGCGTGTCGGG
>NZ_JBEZGM010000017.1:77676-165890 GCF_040649995.1 Micromonospora sp. NPDC048835
CGGCGTCGCGGACGAGCAGCGCGGCGAGCGCCACCCGACGGCGTTCGCCACCGGACATCGGACCCACCCACCCCAACCCCAACCCCCACGGGTTGATCAAGAAGTTTCGGTCACTGGAGACGCGAATTCTGACGCAAACCTCTTGATCAACAGCCCGGGGCGTGGGGCAGGAGCCTGGGGGGTGGGGGTAGGGGGGTGGGGGTAGGGGGGTGGGGGTAGGGGTGGGTGGGGGTTAGGGGTGGGTGGTGGTTAGGCGGGTTCGGAGGGCGTCGGCTGCGGTGCGTTCGCTGCGCTGCCCGGTCGCGTACGCCAGGCGGACCGCCTCCTCCGCACAGGACACCGCCTCCGCCGGACGCCCGCAGGCGGCCAACGCCTCCGCCAGCACACTCGCCGCGATCACCTGACTGCGCACGTCCTCGGCCGGTGCGGTGACCGCGCGGTGGGCCCAGTCCAGCGCCTGTTCCCGCTGGCCGTGAGCGAGCAGCGCCGCAGCGTACTGGGCCATCGTCTGTCGGCGGGAGAAGAGCAGCGAGGGCGCGTTCGCCGCGGCCGTGGCCACCGGGGCGAGCAGCCCGACCGCGGTCGCCGAGTCGCCGGCGGCGAGCCGGGCCGTCGCCAGCAGCACCCGGGGCGCCACCTGCGCCGGGGCCTGCGGGTTGTGCGGCTCCACGGCGGTCAGCACCGCGCGGGCCACCCGCTCGGCCGTCTCGCAGTCGCCCATGTCCAACGCGACGAAGCCCCGCAGTGTCCCGGCCATCCCGGTGAGCAGCGGATGCGAGGTGCGCTCCGCGTACGCCAGGGCGTCGGTGAGCAGGTCCGCCGCGTGCTCCGGCTCGCCCAGCCCGCGTGCCACCACCGCCCGGACCACCAGGGCGAACCCGCGCCCCCAGTCGTCGGAGGCGGCGGCGAACTCCCGGTACGCCCGACGGGCCTCCCGATCCGCCTCGGCCAGGTCACCCAACTCGGCGGTGGCGAACGCCGCCACCGCGCGCAACGTCCCCACCGCCCACGCCTCACCGACCCGCTCGCCGAACGGCAGGAACACCTGCGCCATCCGACAGGCCTCGCGCAGTCGGCCGGCGAGCAGCCGGGCGAACGCCGTGGTGCCGCGCAACCACGCCCGCCCGTACGGGTCCTTCAGCTCGGCGAAGAGCCGGGCAGCCCGGCCGAGCACCGCGTCGGTGCCGGCGAAGTCTCCCCGGGTGGTCGTCACCCAGGCCAGGTTCTGCAGGGACCAGGCCTGCCCGCGTCGGTCCTGTGCACCGAGGCTGACCTGGTACGCGGCCGCCAGACGACTGCTCGCCTGACTGAGCCGTCCCGCCACGAAGTCGGCCATGCCGAGCCGGCGCATCGCGGTGGCGCGCAGCGCGGGCAACTGCCCGTCAGCCGCCACCTGCAACGCCTCCTGCCAGGCGGCCACCGCCCGACCTTGGTCGCCGAGCGTCTCCTGGGCCTGCCCGGCCAGCAGCAGGGCGCTGACCCGGGTGGCCTCGTCCCCCGCGTTCGCGGCGATCTTCTCGGCGTACGCCAACGCGTCGGCGACCCGGCCGACCTGGAGCAACGCCCGTGCGTACACCACCTGATCGGGTGCCGGCACCCTGGCGCCTGCCAGTTCGGTGGCGCGCTCGGCGTACTCGACGGCCATTGCCGGCTCACCGGCGGACAGCGACCGGCGGGCGGCCCGACCGAGCGCGGCGACGCCGAGCGGAATCACCGCGCGCGCCGGCGCGTCCGGGCGCAGCTTCACCGCGTCGGCGAGCGTGGCGGCCCGCTCGACGTGCATCGCCACGAAGTCGTCCCGGGCCTCGTCGGTGAACCCGCCCACCGTGCTGACCGTGGCGTCGTCCGCCGGCGCCGCCCAGCGGGCCAGCGCGGCGTGCCGCTCGGCCAACTCGGCCTTGCTCACCCCGGCGTACGCGGCCTCCCGCATCAGCGGCGTGGCGAACGAGTAGCCGACACGTGAGCGGTGCAGCATCCGTCGTTGCAGCAGCTCCTCGACGGCCCGGTCCAGTTCGACGGCGACCACGGCCGACGGCCGGCCGTCCCGGCCGGCACGCTGCTCCCGCATCGCCTCCAACGCGCCGGTCGGCACCGTGTCGCCGGTGACCGCCGCGTCGCGCAGCACCGACCGGGCGTCCGGCGGCAGCGCGTCGATCCGGGCCGCGAGCACTGCGGCGAGGTCCCGGGAGAGCAGCCGGCTGCCCAGCGACCCGGGCACCAACCGCCACCCGCTCGACGGGGTCTGGTCCCGCTCGCCTGACCCAGGCCGCTCCACGGTTGCGCGGACACCGCGCGCCGACTCCGTGGTGAGCGCTCCCCGCTCGATCAGCAGGGTGACCAGCTCGGCCAGGTAGAACGGATTGCCCTGCGCGGTGGCGAGCAACCTGTCGGTGTCGGCCTGCGGCAGCTTGCCGCCACTGAGGTAGCTGGTCAGCAACCGGGCCGCGTCGGCACCGCGCAGCGGCGGCAGCGAGTGCACCTCGGCGTCCGCGACCCGGGTCAGCGCGCCTGCGGTACGCACCAGCTCGGGGCGACCGAGCAGCAGCACCAGCACCGGGCCGGTGAGCCTGGACAGCGTCGACCCGAGGGCGCTTATCGTCTCGGCGGTGGCGTCGTGCAGGTCGTCCACCACGATCACCAGCGGCGCCTCCGAGGCGAGCCCGCTGAGCAGGTCGGCGACCGCGTTCGGCACCACCTCGGTGTCTGCGGGCGCGGTGCCCGAGCCGCCCCACTCGCCGCTGTCGCCGGCCGCGTGCGCCGGGAGTTCGGCGTAGCCGAGCAGGGCGAGCAGTTGCTCCGTGGCGATCGGCGCGGTCTCCGCACCGGAGCGGGCGAGCCGCTGCCCGAGCCGGCGCAGCCGCTCCTCGACCGCCGGGCGGGTCAGCGCGGTGGACGCGTCGCTCGGCAGACCGACGGCGGCCCGCACGAGGTCGGCGAGGGGCGCGAGCCGCCGCCGCTCGCCGAACGCGGCACAGCGCACCGACAGCACCCGGGCCCCGGTGTGCGCCGCGTACCGGCCGGCACCGACGTCGTACCCGGCGGCGAGGCGCTCCACCTCGGCGGCGAACCGGGACTTGCCGATGCCCGCCTCGGCGGTCATCAGCAGTACCCGTGGATCGCCCTGGTCGATCACCTCGGCGAGCCGGCCGGCGACCCGACCGATCTCCGTCTCCCGACCGACGTACGGCGCCTCGTCGCCGAGCCCCGAGCGGGTGCCCGGCGCGTCCAGCAGACCCAGCAGCTCGTACGCCTCGACCGGCTCCCGCTTGCCCTTGAGCCGCAGCGGGCGCAGCGCACGCCAGGAGGAGACGTGCCGCGTGGCCGCGGCGGTGCGTCCACCGGCGTAGACGGCGCCGACCGCGGCGGCGTCGGCGAGCCGGGCCGCGGTGTTCACCGTGTCGCCGATGACCGTGTACTCGATGGCGGCCTGGATGCCCGCGATGACGTCGCCGGTGTTGAGCCCGACCCGCAGCCCGAGGGGCGCGCCGCCGCCCCGCTCGTCGTCGAGCACCCGACGGACGGCGCGTTGCATGGACAGCGCGGCCCGGACGGCACGTTCGGCGTCGTCCTCGTGCGCAACCGGGGCGCCGAAGACGGCCATGATGCCGTCACCGGTCAGCTTGTCGACGTGCCCGCCGAACGTCTTCACCGCACCCGCGAGGGCGGCGAGCACCCGGTCGGTGACCGCGCCGACGCGTTCCGGGTCGAGGTCCTCCGACCAGGAGGTGAATTCGGAGAGGTCACCGAAGAGCACGGTGACCACCCGACGCTCGGCCGCCGGCAACGTGGCGGCAGCGGGCAGCGCGGCGCCACAGTTGTGGCAGAACCGCGCGCCGGGAACGGCAACGGTTCCACACACGGGGCAGGTCACATGTGCTCCAACCCACTGACCCCGGGTGCGGATTCCCCGGTGTCGACGCCGAGATACTCCAACTGGGCGCGGACCGACCACTCAGCCGCCCACCAGAGGGAGCGGTCCACGTCCGCGTAGACCGTCGCCACCACGTCGGCCGGGGTGTGGGCACCGGCGGCGACCGCCGCCCGGACCTGGTCGAGCCGGGCCCGGCGGTGGGCGAGGTAGAAGTCGGCCGCGGCGGCGCAGTCGGCAAGCGCCGGGCCGTGTCCGGGCAGCGCCGGAATCCCCGGGTACGCGGACAGCAGCTCGAGACTGGTCAGGTAGTCACCGAGGTGCCCGTCCGGGTGGGCGACCACGGTGGTGCCCCGGCCGAGGATGGTGTCACCGGTGAGCACCACCCGCTCGTCGTCGTGCTCGACCAGGAAGCAGATCGAGTCGGCGGTGTGCCCCGGCGTGTGCAGTGGGCGGATCTCCAGGCCGAAGCCGCCGAGTTGCTCACCCGACTCGGTCAGCGGCTCGCCGCCGATGGTGTGTGCCGGGTCGACGGCGAGGACGTGCACCCCGCCGAGCAGCTCACTGAGCCGCGCCGCGCCCTCGGTGTGGTCGGGGTGGCCGTGGGTGATCAGGATCAGCCCGATCGGGCCGTGCTCGGCGATCCGGGTCAGGTGCCCCTCGTCCGCCGGCCCGGGGTCGACCACGATGGCGTACTCGGCTGCCGGGGCGCGCAGCACCCAGGTGTTGGTGCCGTCCAGGGTCATCGGCCCCGGGTTCGGTGCACGCAGCAGTGAAACCCAGCCGGGCAACTCGTCGGCAAGCGCCGCCACCGCCCCCGTCACGTGCCCGCTCATGGCTGCGATCGTACGACCCCGCCCGCCACACCCCGCGATCTTGCACTTGCTGCTGCTGTTTCATGCCTCTTCATGGCTTTCGTCGCGACAGCAAGTGCAAGATCGCGGTTGGGTCAGGCGACCTCGACGATCAGTTCGATCTCCACCGGGGCGTCCAGGGGCAGTTCGGCCACGCCCACGGCGCTGCGCGCGTGCCGGCCGGCCTCCCCGAAGACGGTGCCGAGAAGATCGGAGGCACCGTTGATCACGGCAGGCTGACCGGTGAAGCCGGGCGCGGAGGCCACGAACCCGGTCACCTTGACCACCTTGACCACGTTCTCCAGGCCGACGAGCGAGTCGACCGCGGCAAGCGCGTTGAGCGCGCACCGCTGAGCCAGATCCTTCGCCTGGTCGGCCGAGATGCCAGCGCCGACCTTGCCGGTCGCGAGCAGCTTGCCCTCGGCCATCGGCAACTGGCCGGAAACGTACACGTGCTGCCCGGACTGCACGGCCGGGACGTAGCTGGCCACCGGCGGCACGACGTCGGGCAGTTCGAAACCCAGCTCGGCGAGCTTCGCGTGCGGACCGTTGCTCACTGCGCCACCCCTTTGTTCGCGACTGCGGGGCTCCGCTGCGCTGCACGCCTCACGCTCACGCCTTCGGCCGCTTCAGGTAGGCGACAAGCTGGTCCGGATTCGGGCCGGGGACCACGGCGACGAGCTCCCACCCGTCCTCGCCCCAGTTGTCGAGGATCTGCTTGGTCGCGTGGACCAGCAGCGGGACCGTGGAGTATTCCCACTTCTGCATCGCTGAAGGGCTCCCTCTCGGTGCGGAATTGTTCGAGGGACAGCCTACGGTCCGCTGGCCGGACGAGGTACGGGACGCTGCTCCGGCATGGCCGGCAGCTCGCCGCAGAGCCCTTCGTGCTCGTACCCCTGGGGGCAGCGGGACCGGTCGGGGAGCAAGAGGTCGCAAAAGACCCGGTGCCGGTTGTTCTGGTCGTCGGCGTTGGACACGGTGGTCTCGCCGGCGTCCAGCTCCGGCAGGAAACCCAGGGAGACCGCGACCCGACCGGCCAGCACTGTCGCCGCAGTCAGGTTCGGCACCCGGATCGGCAGGTGGATGACGAAGCCCGCCTCGTCGTCGTCGCGGCTCCGCTCGGCGGGCTGACTCGGCACCCGAGGCGTCTCCGCCTGCTCCGGCGTGCGGCGGTACGACCGTTCGTTGATCGGCTGACTGGTGACCTGCCCGCCGGCCTCGACCACGGACCCGGTCCGGCGGGGCCGGTCGTTCGTCGGGAACTGGGTGCGAGGGATGTTGTCCGCGTCGCGCATGCACTGCCTCCGGTCGTACCTCTCGGACCATGCTTCCGGCCCGGACCCATTCGTCCGTTCCGGCCCCCGCACCCGGACGAAGGTAGGTCTGTGGTCGCGGTCCCGCCAACAGGACGCGCACAAGAGGTCACCAACAGTCACATATGCGACACACCGCAGGTCGGGGGCCCGACACCGGAAGCGCCGCGGGTACCGCTCACCGGATCGCCGGACCGACCGAGCGGCAGCGGCGACACCGATCCGCTCATCGACCGCTACCCTTCCGGTCGGACGGTCGCGCAGCGCCCGGCCGCCCGCTCGATCACGCTCGGCGCCAGGGGTGGCGGCGGGCGCCGCACCCCGGGGAGAACGACATGACCCACCCGCCCAGCGGCGACCAGGCCGGCACACCCGCTCACCCGCCGGCCCACCCGGATCCCGCCGGTCAGCCCGGCATGCCGGCCATCCCCAGCCAGCCGACCCACGCCCCACCGACCGGGCAGCTCGCCCTCCCCGCATCCCCTGCCCAGCCGACGCTCCCCGCCGCCCCCACCTCCCCAGCCTTCCCCGGGCCGGCGGAAGGGCACGGCTCGGCAGCCGCACCGACGCCGCCGGGCGCCCCGAACCCCTCGTCGATCCCACCGCCCCCGCCGGCCTACCCGCCCTACCCGGGCACCGCCCAGCCGAAGAAGAAGCGCGGCCTGCTGATCGCGGCCGTCGCCCTGGTCGTGATCATGGTGCTCTGCGTGGGTGGCGGCGTGGTGGCCTTCCTGACCCTGCGCGACGCCGAGACCGGCGAGGGCGCCAAGGAGCCCTCGGTCGCCGTCGACGAGTTCCTCACCGCGGTCTACAAGGACCGCGACGCGACCAAGGCGGCCAGTCACGTCTGCGCCGCCTCCCGTGACGACGACAAGATCGCCGCGAAGGTGGCCGAGGTGGAGAAGTACGCCTCGACCTACCAGAACCCGCGCTTCCGGTGGACCACCCCGAAGGTGGACAACCAGACCGGGGAACGGGCCACCGTCTCCACCCGGCTCACCATGACCACCGCCGACGAGAAGGTGGCCGACCAGGAGTTGCGCTTCACTGTGGTGCAGAAGACGGGTTGGTGGGTCTGCGAGGTCGCATGACCCACGAGCCTGGATAGGCTCGGCTGGTGTGTGCAGCTGAGCGTCCGATCGACCCGGCCGGTACCGGCTGGCCCGCCCGCCTCCACGTGGTGACCGGCAAGGGCGGCACCGGCAAGACCAGTGTGGCGGCGGCGTTGGCTCTCGCGCTCGCCGCCGGCGGCCGACGCACCCTGCTGGTCGAGGTCGAGGGGCGGCAGGGCATCGCCCAGCTCTTCGGCATCGACCCGCTGCCCTACGAGGAGCGGCACCTCGCCGACGCACCGGACGGCGGTGAGGTCCGGGCGCTCGCGGTGGACGCCGAGGAGGCACTGCTCGAGTACCTGGACATGTTCTACAAACTGGGCGCGGCGGGCCGGGCGCTCCGCAAGCTCGGCGCCATCGACTTCGCGACCACCATCGCACCCGGCCTGCGGGACGTCCTGCTCACCGGCAAGGTGAAGGAGGCCACCACCCGCACCAACGGGCAGCGGCGCGCGTACGACGCCGTGGTGCTGGACGCCCCGCCCACCGGGCGGATCGGCCGGTTCCTCAACGTGACGGCGGAGACCGCCCGGCTGGCCAAGGTGGGCCCGATCAAGACCCAGAGCGAGGGGGTCGCCGCGCTGCTGCGGTCTCCGATGACCGCGGTGCACGTGGTCACGTTGCTCGAGGAGATGCCGATCCAGGAGACAGTCGACGCCATCGCCGACCTGACCGCCCTCGGCTTCGGCGTCGGGAAGGTGCTCGTCAACGGTGTCCGACCGCCGCTACCCGCCGGGCCGGCGGTCACCGCGGCGGAGTTGAGACGCGGGCTGGTCGCCGCCGGGCTGCCGGCCGATCGGGACATCGTGGCCGGGCTGCACGATGAGGCACGTGACCAGCTCATCCGGCGCGAACTGGAGGATTCGCTCCGCGCCGACCTGGTGGAGTTGGGGCTGCCGATGATCGAGCTTCCGTTGCTGCCCGACGGGGTGGACCGGGCCGGGCTCGCGGCGCTGGCCCAGGCCCTCGTTCGCGCCGAATGACTCACACCTGAGCGCAGCACGGGCGCGCGGACCCACCGGCCCGATACGCTCGATTGGTGCCTTCCGAAGACGCGGCGCCGCAGCTGGACGTCGACCAGATCCTCGCCGACCCGGGCGTGCGGATCGTCGTGTGCTGCGGTGCCGGCGGAGTGGGAAAGACGACCACGGCCGCGGCGCTGGCGCTGCGGGCCGCCGAGCAGCACGGTCGGCGAACGGTGGTGCTCACCATCGACCCGGCCCGCCGGCTGGCCCAGTCGCTGGGCCTGACCGAGCTGGACAACACCCCTCGCCAGGTCAAGGGCATCGACGTCGAGAGCAGCGGCGGCGAGTTGCACGCCATGATGCTGGACATGAAGCGCACCTTCGACGACGTGGTGTTGCAGCACACCGACCCGACGAAGGCCGCGGAGATCTTCGCGAACCCGTTCTACCAGGCGATGAGCTCGACCTTCGCCGGCACGCAGGAATACATGGCGATGGAGAAGCTGGGCCAGTTGCACGCCCGGGGCGAGTGGGACCTGATCGTGGTGGACACGCCACCGTCCCGCTCGGCACTTGACTTCCTGGACGCGCCGGCTCGCCTCTCCCGCTTCCTCGACGGCCGGATGCTCCGACTGCTGCTGGCCCCGGCGCGCAGCGGCGGCCGGAGCATGTTCAGCCTGGTGACTGCCTCGTTCGGGATGTTCTCGAAGGTCGTGCAGAAGGTGCTCGGCGCGCAGTTGCTGACCGACCTGTCCGGCTTCGTGGCGGCACTCGACTCGATGTTCGGTGGTTTCCGGCAGCGCGCCGAGCAGACGTACCGCATCCTGCAGGCACGGGAGACGGCCTTCCTGCTTGTCGCGACGCCGGAGCCGGACGCGGTCCGCGAGGCCGCCTACTTCGCGGGCCGGCTGCGGGACGAGCGGATGCCGCTGGCGGGCCTGGTGCTCAACCGGGTGCACCGCCCGGCCGTGCCGGAGCTGGACGCCGAGCAGAGCCGGGCGGCCGCCGAGCGGCTGACCGAGCTGGGTGGGCATGCGGCCACCGTCGACGTGCTGCGGGCGCACGCGACGCTGGCTCGTCAGGCGGTACGCGAGCAGCAGGTTGCCGCGCGCTTCACCGAGGCGTTCCCAGCCGTGCCGGCGGTATCGGTTACCGCGCAGCCCGCCGACGTGCACGACGTCGACGGGCTGCGGACGATCGGCGCGGCGATCAGCCGGCCGTGACCGGCGTCAGTTGGACGCGCTGACGAGAATCTTGTCCTTGGCAGCCTTGTCCTTGCTGTTCTTCTTCATCGCGGCCTCGAACATCTTGCGCCAGCTCGTCACCTGCGGGTGACGACGCAGGAGCGCCCGCCGTTCGCGTTCGGTCATGCCGCCCCACACACCGAACTCGATCCGGTTGTCCAGCGCGTCGGCCAGGCACTCGTACCGAACTGGGCAGCTCCGGCAGATCCGCTTCGCCACGTTCTGTTCGGCGCCCTGTACGAACAACGCGTCCGGGTCCCCGTTCTGACATGCCGCAAGTGACGGCCAGTCAGTGATCATGCCCATGTGTACACGTCCCCCCTTGCAGTACCTACCGACCTCGTCGATGCACGTCAGCCGGCAATTCCCCCCGATCGCCCGGCCTGCCTTCCCCAAGGCGGCACGAACGACATGTGGCCTGTCGCCGCCCCCATCATGCTCTGTAGTCGACCGATTACGCAACGTTGTCGGCGAAATCCATCATTCCGGACACTCCCGGCTTCCCGGGCCTTCGACCGCCGGTTACCCCGCCGAGGTCGGCGATAACGCTGCGCCACCTCACAGGATCGGAGGAGACTCACGCCAGGTCATACGCAACCAAGCACCGGGGGTCGTGCGTTTAGCACAACGAGGGCAGCGCGCGCAGGAAATGGGGAAAGAACGCCCCAGCGCCCCTCGTTCCCTACTCGCGTACCCTGTCGAGGTGACCTGGATGCGGAAACGTGACCACAATGTGCTGACCAACGCCGCATCGCTACTCGTGTGTGGCCTGCTGGCCGGCGTGGTGGTCGCTGCGGCGGCCTTCCCCGCGGTAGCGATGTCCGGCCTGGCCGCGAAGGCCGGCGCGGAGACATTCGGTGCCCTACCCACAGAGCTGACGGTGGCCCGCGCGCCGCAGATCAGCTATCTGCTGGCGTCGGACGGCAAGACCCCGCTCGCGACGATGTACGACGAGAACCGGCGGGACGTCAAGCTCGCCGACATCTCGGTGCCCATGCAGAAGGCCATCATCGCGGCCGAGGACCACGACTTCTACAAGCACAACGGCGTCGACATCAACGGTGTCGCCCGCGCCTTCGTCAACAACCAGAGCGAGGGCTCCGGTCGACAGGGCGCCTCGACGCTGACCATGCAGTACGTCCGGCTTGCCATCGCCTACTCGGCCACCCACCCGGCCGACGTGGTCGCGGCGACCGAGGACACCAGCGCCCGCAAGCTCCGCGAGATGCGGCTGGCCCTCCAGGTCGACAAGGAGTTCTCCAAGGAGGAGATCCTCACCCGCTACCTCAACCTCGCCTCGTTCGGCAACGGCGCGTACGGCATCTACGCCGCCAGCCAGGTCTACTTCGGCAAGCCGCCGAGCAAGCTGAAGATCGAGGAAGCGGCGCTGCTGGCCGGCATGGTGAAGGCGCCGACCACCAACGACCCGACCACCGAGGCGGGTTACCCACTGGCTCTGGACCGACGCAACTACGTCATCCAGAACATGGTCGACATCAAGGCCATCACCCAGCAGGAGGCGGACGCCGCCAAGGCGACCAAGCTGGTGGTGAAGGACAAGCGCACCCCGAACGGCTGCGTGGCCGCGAACGTCAACGAGTGGGGCTTCTTCTGCGACTACTTCTACCGCTGGTGGATGGATCAGGAGACGTTCGGCTCGACCACGTACGACCGGGAGCGCCGGCTGAAGAGCGGCGGCTACACCGTCGTGACCTCGATCGACGTCCAGGCCCAGCGCGGCGCGGACAAGGCGGTCCGTAAGGCCAAGAGCGTGAACAGCAAGGAAGCGGCAATGGTCGCGGTCGTCGAGCCGGGCACCGGCCGGGTACGAGCGCTCGCGGTCAACCGGCAGTTCAAGCTCGACGACCCGAAGAACCCGAAGAACAAGCTCTCCAGCGATCCGGCGAAGCGCAAGAAGAAGATCCGGGGCAACTACCCGGCGACGGTCAACCCCCTGCTGACTGGCGGCAACGGCATCACCGGCTACCAGGCCGGCTCGACCTTCAAGATCTTCACCATCCTCGCCGCGCTGGAGAAGGGCATCCCGCTCGGCTACACGATCAACGCGCCGCAGCAGTTCAAGTCGGAATACATCATCGACAGCAGCAGCCCGGCGGCCTGTAAGGGCACCCACTTCTACTGCCCGACCAACTCCGGCCTGAAGGCCGGCGGCGTGCAGAACATGTGGTCCGCGTTCGCCCAGTCGGTGAACACCTACTTCGTCCCGCTGCAACAGCAGGTCGGTGCGGAGAACGTGGTCGACGCCGCCCGGCGGGCCGGCATCCAGTTCCGGGCCAGCAACGACGCCAAGTTCGCCGCCACCAAGGGCGACGCCCACCAGTGGGGTGCCTTCACCCTGGGCGTCTCCTCCACCACCCCGCTCGACCTGGCCAACGCGTACGCGACCCTCGCGGCGGACGGCAAGTACTGCGAGCCGATCCCGGTGCAGGAGATCCGCGACCCGGAGGGCAAGAAGCTGGACGTCGCCAACCCGCGCTGCGAAAAGCGGTTCAGCACCGAGGTGGCCCGGGCCGCCGTGGACGCCGCCCGCTGCCCGGTCGGCGACAACTCCACCACCAGCAAGTGCGGTGGCAGCCGTACGGCCCGCGTGGTGAAGGACATCGTCGACGCGCCCGTCGCCGGCAAGTCCGGCACCACCGACTCGGAGAAGACGGCCGCCCTGGTCGCCATGACCAAGCAGTACTCGGTGGCCGGCATCATGGCCGACCCGGACTGGCCACAGACGAACGTCAAGATGAAGCACGCCGAGAAGGACGGCATCAACCCACCGGTCTACGAAACCCTGCGCGACGCCATGAGGGGCAAGGACCGGGTCAAGTTCGATCCGCCCGGCCAGAAGATCTCCGAGGGTGACCAGCGCAGCATCCCCGACGTGAAGTGCATCTCGGTGGACCAGGCGAAGTCCCGACTCAAGGGCGCCGGCTTCGAGCCGGTGGTCTCCAGCGCGAAGGTGCCGTCCTCCTGCAAGGCGGGCGACGCCGCCGGCACCAGCCCGGACGGACGCACCATCAAGGGTGGCGTGGTCACCATCCAGGTCAGCAGCGGCGGCGGCGCCCCCGGTAACAACGACGGCACTCCTCCCGGCGGTCAGCCCGGTGGCCAGCCCGGTCGCCCCGGGGCAGGTCGCCCCGGCGGCTGAGCCGACCAGTAGGACACGACGGGCGGGCACCCTCCTCGGGTGCCCGCCCGTTTCGTCTGTCCGGACCGGTGATCGGCTACGACCACCGTCCTGCCACTCCGTCTGACCTGCTGGTCAGAGACCGAGCTGTCGGCGTACCTCAGCGGCCACCCGGCCACCCTCGGCCTGGCCCGCCACCGCGGCCTGGGCCGCCTTCATCGCCGGGCCCATCTGGGCCTTTCCGGTGAAGCCGCCCGCCGCGAGCGCCCCCGACACCAGCTCGGTCAGCTCGGCGTCCGAGAGCTGCTTGGGCAGGTAACGGTCCAACACCTCGCCCTCGGCGCTCTCCTTCGCGGCCTGCTCGGCGCGGCCCGCGTCGGCGAAGGCGGTGGCCGCCTCCCGACGCTTCTTGGCTTCCTTGGTCAGCACCGCGAGCACCTCGTCATCGGTGAGCTCGCGCTTGGCCTTGCCGGCGACCTCGGCGGTGCCGACAGCGGCCAGGGCCATCCGCAGCGTGGAGGTGGTCAGCTCGTCGCGCGCCTTGAGCGCGGAACGCATGTCGGCAGTGAGGCGGTCCTTCAGCGTGCTCATGGACGGTCAAACTACCCTGAACGCCATGCGAAAGCGCACACTATTCCGGCTTGCCGCCGGAACCGCCACCATCGGCGCGGCCACCCTCGCGTACGCGTCGCTCATCGAGCGCAACATGTTCACCCTGCGGCGGTACGACGTGCCGGTGCTCCCGGCCGACGCGGAGCCGCTGCGCGTGCTGCACCTGTCGGACCTGCACATGATGCCCGACCAGGCGCGCAAGCAGCGCTGGGTGGCGTCGTTGGCGGCCCTCGACCCCGATCTGGTGGTGGTGACCGGCGACAACATGGCGCACCCCGGCGCGGTGCCCGGGGTGCTGCGGGCCCTGCAACCGCTGCTGGACTACCCGGGCGCGTTCGTGTTCGGCTCCAACGACTACACCGGACCGGTGCTGAAGAACCCGTTCACCTACTTCCTGCCCGACCGGGAGTACACCGAGGGCGTCGAGCTGCCCTACGAGGAGCTGCGTCAGGTCTTCACCGGCGCCGGCTGGGCGGACCTCAACAACGCCCGGACCACGGTGAAGGCTGGCGGCCGACAGGTCGACCTCGTCGGCGTGGACGACCCACACATCGACCGGGACGACTACCCTGCCGTGGCCGGCGCGGTGTCGTCCTCGGCCGACCTCTCCATCGCGCTGACGCACTCCCCCGAGCCGCGGCTGCTCGACCAGATGGCGGCGGACGGCTTCGGGCTGCTGCTGGCCGGGCACACCCACGGCGGTCAGGTCTGCGTACCGGGCTTCGGTGCGCTGGTGACCAACTGCGGCCTGCCCCGCTCGATGGCGAAAGGTCTGCACCGGTGGCCCGGCTCAGACTCCTGGCTGCACGTCTCCGCCGGCCTCGGCACCCACCCGACCGCCCCGGTCCGCTTCGCCTGCCCCCCGGAGGCCAGCATCCTCACCCTCATCCCCCGCTGACCTGCCCGGCCGCCGCCCGCCCGCGGGGCCGCGGGGCCGCTCGGTCGCTCGGCCGCAGGCCGCTTCAAGATCCGCGCAACATCAGGGATGTTGCTCGCTCGGGGTGTGGTGAGGCAGCAACATCCCGGATGTTGTGCGGATCTTGGCCTCTCCGGGCAGGGCCAGGGCGGCAGGGGTACCGAGTTTGACCATCGGGGCGGGTGGGCTACTATTTGTCGGCACGCCTCGGGGTGTGGCGCAGCTTGGTAGCGCGCTTCGTTCGGGACGAAGAGGTCGTCGGTTCGAATCCGGCCACCCCGACCAGAGGTAAAGGCCAGGTGAGGTTCTCTCTCACCTGGCCTTTTGGTCTTACCAGGCGAGCCTTGTCGACCGATTCCCGTGCTGCGTCGGCGTGGCTTACGTCCGCGTATGACCTGCCCGCAGGCGCCTCAACCGTGGAGCCCACCCGACAGCCCGGCAGCGACACCCCTTGCGACCCCGGTGGACGACCGCGCCACCTTCTTCTCCTTCCTGGCCTCGCGCGGGTCTGGTCGCGGTCACCGGGGTCGGCGCGACGATCGTGTTCCTGATCTGGGTTTCAACCACCGCGAGTACCGACGCGTAGCGAACGTCGACGAAGCCCGGCAACGGCACGACCAGGAACGTCGAGCCGGCCGGCTCGACCGGCAACCTGCCGCTTGGTACGCCCGCCCTCAGTCCTGCCGCTCGGTGCGCTCGATCTCCGCGAAGGCGGCGGCCAGGTAGTCGTCGAACGGCACGCTCGTCACCGCCATCAGGTCGGCCACCAGCAGCGGCGCGTGTCGGGCCAGCGCGGCCGCGTCCGGAGGTGACTCGTCGCTCTCGGGGTCGTACACCCCCAACGCGCCGGCCAGCAGGACGAGCACCACGTGCGGGTCGACGTCCGAACGCCAGCGCGTCGACTCCTGTACGCAGTGGGTCAGCACCTGACGGATGTCGTCGCCGGTCAACCCGTCCGGATGGCTCTCCTCCAGCAACAACCGGACCACCCCGCCCAGCACCAGGCCGGAACGCTCGTCCGCGGCGAGACCGCCGACCGCCTCGTCGTACGCCTGACCGTCGCGTTCCCGGGCGGCGGCGACGGCCGCCGTCGCGGTCACGGCGATGGCGCGGGCGGTAGCGGGCAGATGTCGCCAGGTGCCGGTCATCGAGCCAGCATCGCAGACCCGGCGGACACCGACCGACCGCGATCACGGCGAGTGGATCAACGTGGGATTGGTCACCCGGCGGGCCGGTCACCGCGAGATGCGGCCGAAACGGTTGGCGCGGCGTCAGACCTACCGAACAGAATGCCGGCATGCTGCGTCGTGCCCTGCCCCGCCGAACGGAAGCTCGCCGGCTCCTCCTCGGCACTTTACTTTCGGCGGTCGGGCGGGGACTGACCCTGCCGTTCCTGTTCATCTATCTGACCGACGTACGCGGGCTCACCGACACCCGCGCCGGGCTCGTGATCGGCTGGTACGGCGTGGTCACCCTTGCCCTGTCGCCGCTGGGTGGAACGCTTATCGACCGCTTCGGCGCCCGCTGGGTGGTGGTGCCCTGCCTGCTGCTCGAGGCGATCGGCACCGGCTCGCTCGCGCTCGTCCACTCGACCGGGTCGGCAGTGCTGGTGATGACGGTGATCGCCATCGGCAGCTCGGCGATCTGGTCCGGGCAGAACACCATCCTCGCGTCGTTGACCGACGACGACGAACGGCAACGCGTCTTCGGGCTGAACTTCGCCCTGCTCAACCTCGGCATCGGCATCGGCGGCATGACCTCCGGCGCGATCGTCGACACGGCGCGGCCCGGCACCTTCCAGGCGATCTACCTGCTGGACGCGGTGACCTACCTGATGCCGGCATTGATCCTGCTCACTCTGCCCACCGTGGGCCACCGACTCGGCAGCCGTCGAGGCGTCGACGATCCGTCGCCCGGCGGCTACCTCACCGTGCTTCGACACCGCCCGTTCCGGCGACTGGTGGTCTTCGGGCTGATTCTCACCACCTGCGGGTACGCGCAGGTGGAGGTGGGCTTCGCCGCGTACGCGGTGCGGGTGGCCGAGGTGAACCCGCGAGTCGTGGCCTGGGCGCTCGCGGCGAACACCGCGATGATCGTGCTCGCGCAACTTGTGGTGATCCGCCGGATCGAAGGCCGCAGCCGTACCCGGGCGCTGGCCGTGGTCGGGGCGGTGTTCGCCGCCGCCTGGCTGGTCCTCGGCGCGGCCGGCCTGGTGAATGGTCAGAGCGCGGTGCTGGCCGCCCTCTGCGTGGTGCTCTGCTCGGCGATCTTCGGCTTCGGCGAGACGATGCTGTCCCCGGTGATGCCCGCTCTGACGAACGCGCTGGCCACCGATGAGCTACGCGGCCGGTACAACGCGATGAGTTCGATGATCTTCGGAGTCAGCGGTGTGATCGGCCCGGTGACCGCCGGCCCGCTCATCGGTGCCGCAAACGGCATGGTGTGGGTGGCGACGGTGGTCGGCGGTTGCCTGGTCGCCTCGCTTGTCGCGCTCTCCCTGCGTCGACTGCTCACCGCGGAGCAGGACGGCCTGGCGGCGCCCGCCCCGGCCACATCCGCCGCTGCCACGCCCGCCCTCACCTGACCTCGCACACACCCTGAGGGGCCCCTGACAACCAAGCCCTCCACCCGCGGCCCCACCCAGGCCCCCACGCAGGGCCCCACCCGGGCCCCCACGCAGGGCCCCACCCCGGGGCCCCGGGCGTCGCGGCGCGCGCCAAGATCCGAGCAACTTCACGGTTGTTGCTGCCTCAGGCGCGCGGGAGACAGCAACAACCCTGATGTTGCTCGGATCTCCCTCGTTGATCCTGCTGCTCGCCAGGATCGCACTCGATCCTTGATGTGGTGGTATCCCCGCGCGCCGACACCACTACATCGAGGATCGAGCACGATCTTGCCCGTGGTGGCCACAGGGCGGGTCGGAGCGAGCGTGGGCAACAAGCACGCGGACAGGAGCAGGCGGGGCCTGGGACGTGGTCGGGCCCCGGAGCTGATGCTCCGGGGCCCGGTGGTGCAGGGGTCGGCCGTCAGGCGGCGGGGACCTCGGCCGTGGTGCGGATCCGGTCCAGCGTCGGTGCGGAGACCGGCGACTGGGCGGTCAGGTAGTCCACGAACGCGTCCAGGTCGATCTGACCGGTGACCAGGTTCGTGCCGCCGGTGAGGGCGCTGAAGCCGTCACCGCCGCCGGCCAGGAAGTTGTTCACCGTCACCCGGTAGGTGGCGGCGGTGTCGACTGCGGTGCCGCCCAGGGTGAGGCTGCCCCGGACCACTCGGGTGCCGGCGCACGGGTCGGCGACGGTACCGGTGGTGCCGTTCGGGTCGACCACGTAGCCGACCGTGGACGACGGGTACAGGGTCCGACCGGTGACGAACTGCTGCTCCAGGACGCAGTAGAGCTGCGCTCCGGTCAGGTCGAGTGTCACCAGGTTGTTGGCGAACGGCTGCACCGTGAACGCCTCCTCGTAGGTGACCGGGCCGGCGTCGAGGTCGGCCCGGACCCCGCCCGGGTTCATGAAGGCGGCGACCGCGTTCTGTTCGTCGTCGGTGGCGGCGAGCTGGGCGTCGGCGATCAGGTTGCCCAGTGGCGATTCGCCCAGACTCGTACCGAAGAGGGTTTCCTGGCTCCGGGTGATCGCCTGGCTGGTCACACCGACCTGGCGTCCGGCGACCGGGCCGAGCACCGTCTTGTAGCGGTTGATCAGCGCGGTCTGCCGCGGGTCCTTGGCGACGTCGCGGGTGACCACGACGTTGTTCGCCGCCGCGGACAGCACGTCCCCGCTCCGGCGGTCGATCTTGAGGTCGATGTCGGTGACCAGGCGACCGAACGAGCTGGCGCTGGTGACCAGCTTGCCGTTGATGTCGCAGTTGTACGCCTGGTGGGTGTGCCCGCTGACCACCACGTCGATGGACGGGTCCATCCGGTTGGTGATGTCCACGATCGGGCCGGTCATGCCGACGCAGTCGTTGATCCCGCCGGTCGCCGCCTGGGTGCCACCCTCGTGCAGCAGGACGACGATCGCCTGTACGCCCTTGCGGCGCAGCTCGCGAGCGTACCGGTTGGCGGTGTCCGCCTCGTCGGCGAAGCTGAGGCCGGCGACGCCCTGCTGGCTGACGATCTGCGGGGTGCCCTCCAGGGTCATGCCGATGAAGCCGACCTTGACGCCCTGCACCTTGTGGATCGCGTACGGTGCCATCAGCGGCTTGCCGGTCGCGGTCTTGAAGGCGTTCGCGGACAGGTACTGGAAGCCGGCCCCGCGGTACGGGGTGCCGTCGATGCAGCCGTCCACCGGGTGGCAGCCGCCGTTCTGGATCCGCAGCAGCTCGGCGGCGCCTTCGTCGAACTCGTGGTTGCCGACGCTGGCGTAGTCCAGCCCGGCCATGCTCAGCGCCTCGATGGTCGGCTCGTCGTGGAACGCGGCCGAGAGCAGCGGGGACGCGCCGATCAGGTCGCCGGCGGCGACAGTGATGGTGTTCTTCTTCTTGGCGGCGGCGCGCAGCTCGGCCAGGTGGGTGGCCAGGAACTCGACGCCGCCGGCGGTCTGCCCGGCGATGGTGCCGCTGGACCCGCTCGGTGGTTCGAGGTTGCCGTGGAAGTCGTTGAGGGCCAGCAGGGTGACGTCGACCGGCTTCGGCCGCGCGTCGGCTTGCTCAGGGCTGGTGGCGACCGCGCCGAGGGCGGCCACCGCGAGCGCGGTCAGGCCGATACCGGCCCGACGCATCCCGGTTATGAACATGGATCTCCTCGTGAGAATCGGCGCGTACGGTGCCTGGCCTCTGGTTCGACCGGGGCCACCGACGGACGCCGTCGAAGGGGTCGCGGATGGCGGTGGTTGAGCATGGCCCCCGCCCCGACAGCCTCTCATCCGTTTGCCCGGCGGTCGACCCGGGCAGCACCTGGGAGCTGCGCGTACGCCGGGACCGGAATCGATCGCCGTTTGGCGCGGTCTGCCGGACAGTGTCGGACCGAGGGTCTAGAAAGGACGGGACGGCCCACGTGGACAGGAGACATCGTGAGTGGATCGGCCCCGGTGGTGGAGCAGGTGCGATCGGCGGACGGCACGCCCATCGCCTTCGAGCGGTCCGGTGACGGGCCGGCGGTCATCCTGGTCGGCGGCGCGTTCGCTGACCGCAACGCGACGCGCGACCTGAGTGCGGCGTTGGCACCGGATTTCACCGCCTTCGGCTATGACCGTCGAGGTCGCGGCCAGAGCGGCGACACCGCTCCCTACGAGGTCGGCCGTGAGATCGACGATCTGGCCGCCCTGATCGCGGCGGCAGGTGGCTCCGCAGCGGTCTACGGCATCTCCTCCGGTGCCGTCCTGGCCGCCCTCGCCACCGCGCAGGGCCTGCCGGTGACCGGGTTGATCATGTTCGAGCCACCGTTTCAGGTTGGTTCGCACGTGGGCGTCCGTTCGGACATCACCCCGCAGCTCATCGAGCTGATCGCCGCTGACGACCGGGACGGCGCGGTGGCGACCTTCCTCGGCGATTCGGTGGGGCTGCCGGCCGAGCAGATCAGCGGGATGCGGTCACAACCGATGTGGGCCGGGCTGACGGCCGTCGCGCACACCCTGGTGTACGACTCGATAGTCACCGCTGGAGGCCGACTTCCCGCCGACCGCCTGGGGGCCGTCACCACGCCGACCCTCGGGGTGGACAGCACCGGCAGTCCACAGTGGTTGCGGGACGCGAGCCGGGCTGCCGCCGAGGCGGTCCCGGGCGGCCGTTCGGTCAGCCTCGACGGTGGTTACCACGACGTCCCACCGACGACGCTGGCCCCGGTGCTGCGCGAGTTCCTGCTCGGTTGACGACACCACCGCCCGAACCGCGCCGCGCGGCCCAGCCGGCGCGGCCAACCAGCGTGGGCGGTCAGGTGCTGAGCAGCACTTCTTCGACCAGGGCCGCCACGGCGTCCCGTGGCCAGGCGTCCGCCACGCCAGGCCGGGCCGCCAGGTAGCTGGCGATCCGCTCGGCCCGCCAGCCATGCGACTCACGTATCCCGCTCGCGATCAGGCCGAGGTAGATCGGTGCGGGTGGTCGGCACCGCGCGACGGACGCCCCCTCGGGGGCGGTGAAGGTGAGCATCGGCACGTCGTCCCGGCTGCCCGGGCAGATCAGCGTCTCGTACCGGCCGGGGCCGAGCGTGGCCCGACCGTTGGCGACGGCGGCGTCGACGGCCGCGCCGGTCGCCGGGATCAGGTCGGCGGTGTCGCCCGGGGGGCGGTACATCTCCTGAGCCGCGATGTCGGTGAACTGTTCCAGCGTGACCAGGTAGGCGCGGGCTGCGGCCTCGCCCGGCAGGTGCGGGTCGTAGAAGGCCATGCCGCCGGTCCAGGCCCCGGACTCACCGGCGAAGTAGATGCCGCCGGACAGCGTCACCGGCACCGATCGGCTCGGTGGACGGCGGTCGCGGCAGCCCGGGTACGTCCGCTTCCCGCCGGGTGGGCAGCCACCACCGATGTACCAGGCCAGCCGGGCGGCGTGCATGTTCGAGCCGTACGAGACGTACCAGACCAGCATGACGTCGCCCTCAGAAGCCGCAGGTCTGCCCGGCGGAGTGACTCACCTGCACGGTGTGGGTGACGCAGCCGTCGGCCTCCACCGAGTGCAGCAGGAACGCGGTGGGCTCGTTGACCCAACCGATCTGCTCGTCGGCGCTCATGGTGAGCGTGGCCTGTCTCCACGTGCTGGGTGCCACGGTGAGGACCGTGCCCGCGTACGCCGTGGTGACCGGGCGGTGCAGGTGGCCGGCGCCGACCCGTACGACGTGCCGGTGTCGGCGGATCACCTCGGCGAGCGCGGCACCGTCGGCGAGCCGGATGGAGTCCGCCGCGGGAATGCCGACCGCCACCGGCGGGTGGTGCAGGAAGATCACGGCGGGCACCTCGGGCCGCCCGGCCAGCACCCCGTCCAGCCAGCCGAGCTGCTCCTCGCCGAGTTGGCCACCGTCACTGCCGGGGACGAGCGAGTCGAGCACCACGACCGATGCCGCCTCGTGGTCGACGTGGTAGTAGGCCGAGAAGCCACCGCCGAGCCACGGCGTGCCCCCGAACGCGTCGATCAGGGACTCCCGGTCGTCGTGGTTGCCGGTGACCAGGTGCACCGGCAGCGGGAACCCGCCGATCACCTCGCGCAGCGCCGCGTACTCCTCGGGTTGCCCGTGGTCGGCCAGGTCACCGGTGATCACTACGCACTCCGGTCGGGGTCGCAACGCCAGCACCCGGCCGAGCGCCCGGTGCAGACCGGCGGCGGGTTCCGCAGCGAGCAGGCCGGTGGTCAGGTGCGGGTCACTGAGCTGGGCGATGAGCACGGGCCCGCCTCCTCGGCGCCGGGGTGCTTCAGGCTATCGCCGAGCGCGGCATCGCGGGGGCAAGCGTCCACAGGCCGCGTCCACAGCCTGTGGATAGCACGTGTGTACGAAGGTCGCCGCCCCGCCACCGTGAGTACCCTTGATCGAGCGGTTCGGCGTCAGCCGGGCCCCTCCCCTACCTGGAACGACGTGCGAGTGGATCATCAGCGAGTCATCCGTGACGTCACCGCCCGCCTGCCGATGGCGTCGAGCGCACCTGAGGCGTGTCGATGGACGGTCACCGCGCTGTCCCGCCACACCCCGGCGACCATCTCCGTACTCCTCGCGGCCCACGACGGTCTGCGCTGCGTCGCGGCGACCGGGGCCTGGCAGGTCTTCGCCACGGTGCCGGCGCGGACCGGCATCGTCGGGCGGGTGTACGCGACATGCGCCCCCGCCGTCGTCCCGGACGTCACCGTCGACCCCGACTACCTACCGGTACGCCCGGACGTGACAGCCGAGCTGTGCGTGCCGGTGTCGGACCCGACGGGCCGGGTGATCGGCGTACTCGACCTGCAGTGGAGTGAGCCGACCGACCTGGAGCCGTGGCGGGAGACCGCGCAGCGGCTGGCCGACCGGCTCGGCGCGCGGATCGCCGCCCTCGGTGGCCCACCGGCGGAGAGCCGCAGTGAGAAGCTGCTCCGGCATGCCGCGGCGCTCTCCTCCGCACCGACGGAGGGGGAGGTGATGGGGGTGGCGGCCCGTGCCGCCCGGGAGGTCTCCACACTCTCCACCGCGCTGCTGCTGATCGGCGGTCAGCTCGGCCCCTCCCCGGCGACGCCTGGTGACCTGGAGACCCGAATCCGCGCCGAACTGGCCGGGGCGGGTCCGGCCGCTCAGGACCGGATGGTCGACCGGGCACACCGGTACGGCGCCGGGTACACACTCGGCGAGGCCGGGCATCCGCCGACCGAGGACTACCGTCCGCTGACCCGGGCGGGGGTACGCACACTCGTCGCCGTACCGGTCGGACCGACGGACGCCGGAGGCGTACTGCTGGTCGCCGACGAACGGGCGCTGCGTCCGGACCCGACCACGGTCAGCCTGATGGAGTTGCTCGCCGGGCAGGCCTGGACGAGCGTGGACCGACTCCGCACGCTGGCCCGGCTGCGCGAGCAGGCCAGCTCCGACCCGCTGACCGGGTTGCGGCACACCGGCCCGTTCGGGCAGCGGATCGCGGCGGCCACCCCCGGGCGTACGGCCCTGCTGGCGATCGACGTGGACGGTTTCAAGACCGTCAACGACACGTACGGCCACCAGGCCGGCGACCGGGTGCTCGTCGGGTTGGCCCGGGCGCTGGAGGGGGCACTGCGGCACGGCGACGAGTTGTACCGGATCGGCGGTGACGAGTTCGTCGCGGTGATCGAGGTGAGCCGCCCGGAGGAGGCGGTCCGGATCGCCGAACGGCTCACCGAGGCGGCCCGACGCGTCGGCCGCACCATCAGCGTGGGCGTCGCCCTCCCCCGCCCCGGCGAAACCCCCGACCGCACCCTGAAGCGGGCCGACCAGGCCCTCTACGCGGTGAAACGCCAAGGCCGAGACGGCGTCCTCCTAGCCGCAGCCTAACCCCAGCCCCAAGCACCAACCCTGGCCGCAGCACCAACCCCCACCCTCGCCCCCGAGCCGCCCGCACCCCTCGCCGCCGTCGATCTTGCACTTTCTGTCGTCGCTTTGTCCCGCTGATCCCTTATGTCGCCGCAGAAAGTGCAAGATCGGCGCAGCAAGGGTGGGGTGGGGGCGCGGGGGGCCGGGGCGGGGTGGGCCACGGGGGGCTGTTAGGGGGTGCGGAGTTCTTTGGCTAGGAGTTCGGCGATCTGGGCGGTGTTGAGGGCTGCGCCCTTGCGGAGGTTGTCGCCGGTGACGAAGAAGTCGAGGGCGCGGGGGTCGTCCAGGGCGCGGCGGATCCGCCCGACCCAGGACGGGTCGGTGCCGACGGCGTCGATCGGCATCGGGAATTCCCCGGCGGCGGGGTCGTCGACAAGGATCACCCCGGGGGCGTTGCGGAGCGCCTCGCGGGCGCCCTCGGCGTCGACCTCGGTGGCGAAGACCGCATGTACGGCCACCGAGTGCGCGGTGACCACCGGCACCCGGACACAGGTCGCGGAGACCTTGAGGTCGGGGAGGCCGAGGATCTTCCGCGACTCGTTGCGGATCTTCATCTCCTCGGATGACCAGCCGCTGTCCGCCGGGGAGCCGGCCCAGGGGACCACGTTGAGCGCCATGGGCGCCGGGAACGGCCCCAGGTCGTCGCCGACCGCCTGGCGTACGTCGCCGGTGCGCGAGCCGAGCGCCCGGTCGCCGGCGACCTTGCTGAGCTGGTCGTGCAGGATGTCGACGCCGGACTTGCCGGCACCGGAGACCGCCTGGTAGGAGGCGAGCACCAGCTCGCGGAGGCCGTACTCGCGGTGCAGCGGCGCGACGGCGACGATCATCGCGAGCGTGGTGCAGTTGGCGTTGGCGATGATGCCCCGGGGTCGGTTGCGGACCTGCTCGGGGTTGATCTCCGGAACGACGAGCGGGACGTCGCGGTCCATCCGGAACGCGCCGGAGTTGTCGACAGCGATCGCGCCCCGGGAGACGGCGATCGGCGCCCACTCGGCGGAGACCTCGTCGGGTACGTCGAACATGGCCACCTGGACCCCGTCGAACGCCTCGGGGGTCAGCGCCTGGACGACGAGTTCCTCGCCCCGGCAGCGCACCCGGCGGCCGACCGAACGCTCGGACGCGATCAGCCGGATCTCACCCCAGACGTTGCGCCGCCCGGTGAGCAGCTCACACATGACGGTGCCGACGGCACCTGTCGCTCCGACCACGGCGAGGGTGGGCAGCGCCGACATCGGCGCTACCTACCCGTCCCCGCGTAGACCACGGCTTCGGTGTCGCCGCCCAGCTCGAACGCGTCGTGGATGGCGCGGACGGCGGCGTCGAGGTCGGTGTCGCGGCAGACCACGGAGACCCGGATCTCGGAGGTGGAGATCATCTCGATGTTGACCCCGGCCGCGCCGAGCGCGGCGAAGAATCCGGCGGCCACCCCGGGGTGGGAGCGCATGCCCGCGCCGATGAGTGAGACCTTGCCGACGTGGTCGTCGTAGAGCAGGCCCTTGAACTTGACCGGCTCCTGGATCTTGCTGAGCGCCGCCATGGCGGTGGGGCCATCAGCCTTGGGCAGGGTGAACGAGATGTCCGTCCGGCCGGTGCCCTCGGTGGAGACGTTCTGCACGATCATGTCGATGTTGATCTCGGCGCCGGCGACGGTGTCGAAGATCCGCGCGGCGGCACCCGGCTCGTCGGGCACCCCGACGATCGTGATCTTGGCTTCGCTGCGGTCGTGCGCGACCCCGGTGATCAGTGCCTGCTCCACGGAAAGGTCCTCCATCGATCCGGTGACCATCGTGCCGGTGTTGGTCGAGTATGACGAACGGACGTGGATCGGCAACCCCGCCCGGCGGGCGTATTCCACGCTACGCAGGTGCAGCACCTTCGCGCCGCACGCGGCCAGCTCCAGCATCTCCTCGTAGGTGATGTCCTTGATGTGCCGGGCGTTGGGCACGATCCGCGGGTCGGCGGTGAAGATGCCGTCCACGTCGGTGTAGATCTCGCAGACATCGGCGTGCAGGGCGGCGGCGAGCGCCACCGCGGTGGTGTCCGAACCACCGCGGCCCAGCGTGGTGACGTCCTTGGTGTCCTGCGAGACGCCCTGGAAGCCGGCCACGATGACCACCGACCCCTCGTCGAGCGCGCCCTTGAGCCGCCCCGGGGTGACGTCGATGATCCGGGCACGGCCGTGCACCGAGGTGGTGATCACGCCGGCCTGCGAGCCGGTGAACGAGCGGGCCTCGTACCCCAGGTTGTGGATGGCCATGGCCAGCAGGGCCATGGAGATCCGCTCGCCTGCGGTGAGCAGCATGTCCAGTTCGCGGCCCGGCGGCAGCGGGCTGACCTGGTTGGCCAGGTCGAGCAGCTCGTCGGTGGTGTCGCCCATCGCGGAGACCACCACCACCACGTCGTCGCCGGCCTTGCGGGCGGCGACGATGCGCTCGGCCACCCGCTTGATCCGCTCGGCGTTGGCGACGGAGGACCCGCCGTACTTCTGCACCACGAGTGCCACGACGGTGCACTCCCTCCCAGCGACCCTGAGCGTGCCGACGCCGCCGGAACCGGGGCCGGCGGCGCGTGTCAAACCCCTTGAGGGTATCCGGCGGGTAACGACGCCGGGTGAGGTGATCCCACCATCCGGCCCGCCCGGTGCCGGCCGAGGTGCTTCCACCAGGTCGCGGCGACCCGGCCCGACACGCCGGGACGAGCCGGTACGCCTCGATGCCCGCCAGCCGGCCGCACCCACCAGAATGGGCCGGTGCCCGTCCTCACCCGCTCGGCCGGCCGCGTGCTCGGGCCGCTCGTCCTCGCCCTGCCGGCGCTCCTGGTCTCCTGCACGAGTGAACAGCCGCCGGCCCCGCCGCCCGCCGATCCGGGGCCGGTCGAGGTGGACGCCGCGCGCGATGAGCTGGCCGCGCTCGCCGCGGCAGCCCAGGATCGGCACCTGACGGCCCAGTACGTGTACAGCCAGCCGGGCCAGCTCGATCGCACCATCGTGTTCACCAGCGCGAACGACGGCACCTGGCGGGTCGACGTGCCGGGCGGCGCGTTGGGTGGCACCGCCGACGTCTCGATGGCCACCACGGCCGACGGGCTGTTCCAGTGCGCCCTGCCCTCGGCCGGCTTCGCCGAGCCGGCGAGCTGTGTACGCCTGGGTGAGCGCGACGACGCGATTCCGCGCCGGTTGGACCCCCGGGTTCAGCACCCGCTCACCGACTGGCTGGACGTGCTGACCGACAGGCGCGCGCCGCTTGCGGTCGCCCCGGCCGACGCACCCAAGGGGATGACCGGCGCCTGCTACTCGGTGGACTCCACCTCGGCGTCGCTCAACGCCCCGCTGGATGTGGGCATCTACTGCTACGACCAGGACGGCACACCGACCGGCGTCCGGACCGGAGCCGGGACGCTGAGACTGGCTGCCGCACCCGGCCCGGCACCGGCGACCGTGCAGCTTGCCGGCCCGGTGGTGGTCGACCGGGAGCCGCTCGACACCGCAGCGCCGCCCACCCCGGACCCGTCGGAGAGCCCGGGCGCGGGAACGCCCTGATCTTCGTCCCGTTACGGGTGCTCTTGCCCACATTCGGACACCCCCCGCCGTTGGGGCGAATCACCCATACAGGACGATCCGACATATGGCTGATCTCACCCCGCTGCTCGCCTACCGCTGGAGTCCACGGGCCTTCGACAGGAGCGCCGAGCTGACCCCGGAGGAGTCCGCCTCGCTCCTCGAGGCCGCCCGTTGGGCCCCGTCGGCTGAGAACGGGCAGCCCTGGCGGTTCGCCCTCGGCCACCGCCACGACGAGACCTGGAAACGGATCCTGATCAGCCTCCCGATCGACGACCAGAGCTGGATCCGGCACGCCGCGACCCTGGTGGTCGGCGCGCACACCGGCCTCGACACCGAGCGGGCCGCGTACGACCTGGGGCAGGCGATGGCCCACCTGACCGTGCAGGCCACCGCGCTCGGGCTGCACGTGCACCAGCTCACGCGGTTCGACCGGGCCGGCCTCTCCACCGAACTCGACCTGCCAGGCGGCGTCCGCCCACTCGTGGTCGCCGCCGTCGGTCGGCTCGGGGACCCGTTCACCCTCCCGGCCGAGCTACGCGCCCGGGAGATCGGCCTACGGCACCGCCGACCGGTCACCGACCTGCTGCTCGCCTGATCGACGGGGTTGGTTACCGACGGCAGCGATCTTCGTGCTGGTAGCGGTGGCTGTCGTGCCCGCGGTGGCCTGGACGCAACGGACGCCGAGGCTGGGTTCCCAGGCCCCGACGCCGACCATGACTCCGGTCCCATAGTCCGGACCAGCCTTTCCACCCCCCGTTCCATCACGTAGGGTGACCTGGATATGTGGCGGGCGCTTCTTCTCCTTAGCCGCCGCGACGAGGCCTGACCGGCCGGCACCTCGTCGCGGAGTCGCATCGCGCCGTCCAGCAATCCGAAACTCTTCTCGGCACCGCCGCGCACCGTCGCCCGGCACTTCGCCGACACCTTCCGATCTGCTGACGCCACATGTTCCAGGGAGCACTCTGAGATGGCTCAACCTGTCACCGACGCCGAGACCGATCCGATCGCCCGGCAGCAACCCAGTCAGATGCCGTACCAGCGCTACCAGCCGTACCGGGAGCAGTTCCGGGTGGAGCTGCCGGACCGCACCTGGCCCACCCGCACCGTCGAGGCGGCCCCCCGGTGGTGCGCGGTGGATCTCCGTGACGGCAACCAGGCCCTGATCGACCCGATGTCGCCGGAGCGCAAGCGCCGGATGTTCCAGTTGCTGGTCCAGATGGGCTACAAGGAGATCGAGGTCGGTTTCCCGTCGGCCAGTCAGACCGACTTCGACTTCGTCCGGCAGCTCATCGAACAGGACATGATCCCGGACGACGTCACCATCCAGGTGCTCACCCAGTGCCGGGAGCACCTGATCGACCGGACGTTCGAGTCGCTGCGCGGCGCGAAGCGGGCCATCGTGCACTTCTACAACTCGACCTCCACCCTCCAGCGACGGGTGGTCTTCGGCCTGGACAAGGACGGCATCGCCGACATCGCCACCATCGGGGCGCGGCTCTGCCAGAAGTACGCGGAGATCCACACCCCGGACACCGAGATCTTCTACGAGTACTCGCCGGAGTCCTACACGGGCACCGAGCTGGAGTACGCGCTGGAGGTCTGCTCCCGGGTGATCGACGTGATCGACCCGACCCCGGACCGGCCGCTGATCATCAACCTGCCGGCGACCGTCGAGATGGCCACCCCCAACGTGTACGCCGACTCGATCGAGTGGATGCACCGGCACCTGCCGCGCCGCGACAGCGTGGTGCTGAGCCTGCACCCGCACAACGACCGGGGCACCGGCGTGGCCGCCGCCGAGCTGGGCCTGCTCGCCGGCGCGGACCGCATCGAGGGCTGCCTGTTCGGCAACGGGGAACGCACCGGCAATGTCGACCTGGTGACCCTGGGCCTCAACATCTTCTCGCAGGGTATCGACCCGATGATCGACTTCTCGAACATCGACGAGATCCGGCGCGCGGTCGAATACTGCAACCAGCTGCCGGTGCACGAGCGCCACCCGTACGCCGGTGACCTCGTCTACACCGCCTTCTCCGGCTCCCACCAGGACGCCATCAAGAAGGGCTTCGACGCCCTCGCCGCCGACGCGAAGGCGGCCGGCGTACCGATGGACGAGCACACCTGGGCCGTTCCGTACCTGCCGATCGACCCGAAGGACCTGGGCCGCACCTACGAGGCGGTCATCCGGGTCAACTCGCAGTCCGGCAAGGGCGGCGTCGCGTACATCATGAAGAGCGAGCACCAACTGGACCTGCCCCGCCGGCTCCAGATCGAGTTCTCCGGGGTCGTCCAGCAGGTCACCGACCACGACGGCGGCGAGGTCGACCCGGCCGCGATGTGGGAGATCTTCGCGACGCACTACCTGCTCGACCACCAGCCCGACCCGGCCGTCCGGCTGACCGGCTACACGATCAGCACCATCGACGGCAAGGTCGAGATCGACACCCAGGTCGGTGTGGGCGGCGAGCAGCGGTCGCTGACCGCTGTCGGCAACGGCCCGATCGACGCGTACGTCAACGCGCTCCAGTCGGTAGGGGTGGGCGTGCGGGTGCTCGACTACCACGAGCACGCGCTCTCCTCCGGTGGTGACGCGCAGGCGGCCGCGTACGTGGAGTGCGAGGTGGACGGGAAGACGGTCTGGGGTGTCGGCACCGACGCCAACATCGTCACCGCCTCGATCAGGGCGGTCACCAGCGCCGTCAACCGCGCCCGCCGCTGACCGACGCCCGACGCCCCCGAGGTGAGCTACCTACTTCGGGGGTGTCGCGGCGGGCATCGAGTGGCAGGGCTGGGACGGCGGGGCTTCCCGGGGCGGTCGGTGCACCAGCACCAGGGCCAGCACCGCACCGGCCACGAGGAGCCCGGCGCACCACTCCATCGCGCCCCGGAACGCGTCGGTCAGCTCGTCCTTCTGCTCGTAGCCGCCGCCGGACAGACCGACCAGCAGCGGCAGCGCCGCCACGGCGAGCAGGCCGCCGGCCCGGGACGCGGCGTTGTTGAAGCCGCTGGCCACCCCGGAGAACCGGTCCTGCACGGCGGCCAGCACCGACGCGGTCAGCGGTGCCACCACCAGGGTCAGCCCGATGCCGAAGAGCAGCACCCCGGGCAGCACGTCGGTCCAGTAGGACGCGCCTGGTCCGACGCCGCGCAGCAGCAGCAGACCGACCGCCGCGACCACCGGCCCGATGGTGAGCGGCAGCCGCGGGCCGATCCGGGCCGACAACGCGCCGGCCCGGGCCGACCCGACCAACAGCAGCAGGGTCATCGGCAGCAACGCGATGCCGGTGCGGAAGGCCGACCACTCGACCACGTTCTGCAGGTAGACGGCGAAGAAGAAGGTGAAGCCGCCGAGCGCCGCGTAGACGACCACGGTGAAGATGTTCAGCACCGAGAAGAGTCGGCTGCCGAACAACCCGGTGGGCAGCATCGCGGCGTCGCCCCGTCGTCGCTCCAGCAGGACGAAGGCCACCGCGGACAGCACCCCGACCAGAGCGGCGATCACCACCTCGGCCGAGTCGAAGCCGCGTGCCGGCGCGTCGATCAGCGCGTACGTGACGCCGGCGAGTGCGAGTGCTCCGAGCAGGGCACCGGCGACGTCGAACCGCCGCCGGTTCCGTCCCCTCCCCTGGGTCCGGGAGGCGCTCTCGTCGCGGCTCTCCGGCACCCAGCGCAGGGCGGCCAGCAGCACCAGCACGGCGATCGGCAGGTTGAGGAAGAAGATCCACCGCCAGGACAGCGCGTCGATCAGCCAACCCCCGATGAACGGGCCCAGCGCGGTGGACACCCCGGACAGCCCGGCCCAGGCGCCGATCGCGCGCCCCCGGTCGTCGGGGTGGAAACTGGCCTGGAGCACCGACAGCGACCCGGGGGTGAGCAACGCGCCACCGGCGCCCTGGAGGAACCGTGCCGCGATCAGCATTCCGGTGCCCTGGGCCAGCCCGCACAGCACGGAGGCGGCGGTGAACCAGACCACGCCGATGAGGAAGATGCGTCGCCGACCGAACCGGTCGCCGAGCGCACCGCCGAGCAGCACGAACGCCGCAAGCATCAGCAGATAACCGTTGATGGTCCACTGGAGATCGGCCACGTTCGCGCCGAGGTCCTGCCCGAGCTTCGGCAGCGCCACGTTGACGACAGTGCTGTCAAGGAAGACCATGCCAGAGGCGAGCACGGCGGCGAGCAGCGTGCCCCGGCCGGCGGTGGTGCCCATCCGGAGGGCGGTTGCCGGTACGGGTGCGGTCATCCCACCAATGTGCCTTGCACCATGTGGGAGACGCCACGAAACGCCGAAACCGTTCCCGGGTACTGTGCGCAATCGCCGGGAGCCCCCAAGCTGGAGAGGTGTCGTCTGTGCGTACCAGATCAGGACCGCGAGTGTCGGTGGTCGCGCTCGTCGCGGCGCTGGCGCTCGGCGTGGCGGGTTGCGTCCCGCCGGATGAGCCGACCGCACCACCACCGAGCGGCGGCGGTAACGCCGCGGAGCAGCTGAGCCAGCTCACCGTCGCGACCGCCGGCTCGATGAAGGGCTACAGCCGGGAGCGTTTCCCGCACTGGCGGGACACCGGCAAGAACTGCGATGTCCGGGACAGCATCCTCCAGCGCGACGGCAAGGACGTGAAGCTGTCCGGCTGCAACGTGGTCGGTGGGCGCTGGGAGAGCGTGTACGACGGGCGCAGCTTCTCGGACCCTTCCGACGTGGACATCGACCACATGGTGCCGTTGGCCAACGCGTGGCGCTCGGGTGCCGACGAGTGGGACAACGCGAAGCGCGGCGATTTCGCCAACGACACCACCCGTCCGCAGCTCTTCGCGGTTTCCGCCTCCTCCAACCGGGCAAAGGGTGACCAGGACCCGTCCCAGTGGAAGCCGGCAAACCGATCGTACTGGTGTCAATACGCCCAGGACTGGGTGACGGTCAAGCACTACTGGCGGTTGACGGTGACCAGCGCCGAAAAGGCCGCGCTTACCGACATGTTGGAGGGCTGTTGAGTGGGGAGCGACTCGTGACCGCCACCGGGGAGAGCGGCCCGGCCGCCGCCGGTATGACCGCGGACGGGGCCGCCGAGACCCCCGCCGCCGTGCCCGGGGCCGGAATGGTGGCGGATTCGGGCGGCGCGGCCGGCCCGCAGAGCCGCACCGCCGACATCGTGCCCGGCCCCGGCGGCGTGATGACCGACGAGGTCGGCGTCGTCACCGGCGACCTGACGTTGCGCACCGAGTACGCGGACGGCACGGTCACCCTGCGGGTGCAGTACAAGGACGCGGACGAGTGGTACGCGGTGACCGGCGCGTCGGTCGCGCTGGCCGACCCGGCAGGGCTGGACGCGGTGCACGGCGTCGCGGTCGGGCTGCTGCACCGCCCTGAGGGCTGAGCCGTCCGGCGGGCTGACCCGCCCGGACAGGCACCGGCTCAGGGGCCGTCCTGGACGGGACGGCCCCTGACGGCGTCACGGGGTCGGGATCAGCTCACCGGGCGGGTCGAGGGGGCCGGTGCCCTCCACCGGGCGGACCAACTCCACCTCGACCTGGTGCGGCCGGATCTGGCCGGCGGCGATGTCCTCGGCGAAGTGGCAGGCCACCCGATGCCCGCCGACCACGTCGCGCAGCTCCGGTCGCTCGTCGGCGCACCGGGTCGGCTGCGCCCACGGGCACCGGGTGTGGAACCGGCAACCGGACGGCGGATTGGTCGGCGAGGGCAGGTCGCCGGCGAGCAGGATCCGTTCACGACGGTCCTCCACCAGCGGGTCGGGCACCGGCACCGCGGACATCAGAGCCCGGGTGTACGGGTGCATCGGCTCGCGGTAGAGGTCGTCGCTGGACGCCTCCTCCACCAACCCGCCCAGGTACATCACACCCACCGTGTCGGCGATGTGCCGGACCACCGCCAGGTCGTGCGCGATGATCAGGTACGTCAGGCCGCGCTCGTTCTGGAGGTCCTCCAGCAGGTTGAGCACCTGGGCCTGGATCGACACGTCCAGCGCGGAGACCGGCTCGTCGGCGACGATCAGGTCCGGGTCGAGCACCAGCGCCCGGGCGATGCCGATCCGCTGGCGCTGGCCGCCGGAGAACTCGTGCGGGTACTTGCCGAGGGCCGACGCGGGCAGGCCGACGGCCTCCAGCGTCTCGCGCAGCCGCCGGTTGGTCTCGGCCTTGTCGCCGGCCAACCCGTGCGCCTTGAGCCCCTCCACCAGCAGCGACTCCACCGACTGTCGGGGGTCGAGGCTGGAGAGCGGGTCCTGGAAGATCATCTGCATGCGGCGGCGGGCGCGGCGCATCGCCTCGCCCTTGAGGGCACGGACGTCGGTGCCCTCGAAGATGATCTCGCCGTCGGTGGGCTCGACGAGCCGCAACAACCCCCGGCCCAACGTCGACTTGCCGCAGCCCGACTCGCCGACCAGCCCGTAGGTCTCGCCCTTGCGGATGCTCAGCGACACCCCGTCCACGGCGTAGACGTAGCCGACGGTCCGGTCGAAGAGCAGACCACTCTTGATCGGGAAGTGGACCTTGATGTCGCGCAGTTCGATCAGGGGTTCGGTCTGTTCGGTCATCGGACCGCCACCTCCTCGGAGACGGGGTTGTTGCAGCGGAGGTCGCCGCCGTCGGCGGTGGGTTCGAGCGGCGGAGGCCCTTCCAGGCACGCGTCCACGACGTTGTCGCAGCGCGGCGCGAACGCGCACCCCTCGGCCCAGGGGATGTTGTCCGAGACCGACCCACGGATCGCGTGCAGCCGCTCACCGCGGGGTGAGTCGAGCCGGGGCACCGAGCTGAGCAGCCCGTGCGTGTACGGGTGGCGGGCGTGCGCGAACAGCTGGTGCCGTCGCTCCCGCTCGACGACCTTGCCGCCGTAGAGCACGTTGACCGTGTCACAGAGCCCGGCCACCACGCCCAGGTCGTGAGTGATCATGACGAGCGCGGTGCCGGTCTCGTCCACCAACTGCTTGAGCAGGGTGAGGATCTGCGCCTGGATGGTCACGTCGAGCGCGGTGGTCGGCTCGTCCGCGATCAGCAGTCGAGGCTTGCAGGCCAGCGCGATGGCGATCAGCGCGCGCTGCCGCATCCCGCCGGAGATCTGGTGCGGGTACTCGGAGAGCCGCCGCTGCGGGTCCGGGATTCCGACGGCGTCGAGCAGGTCCCGCGACTCCCGCAGCGCCTGCTTGCGGTCCCGGCCCTGGTGCCGCTCCAACACCTCGGCGACCTGGACACCGATCGGGATGACCGGGTTCAGCGAGGAGAGCGGGTCCTGGAAGATCATGCTGATCTCCCGACCACGCCGGTCGCGCATGTCGTCCGGCCGCAACGTCAGCAGGTCGGTGCCCTCGAACAGCACCTCACCGGTGACCTTGTTACCCCGTTTGGGCAGCAGCCCCATGATGGCCAGGCTGGTCACGCTCTTGCCGCAGCCGGACTCGCCGACCAGGCCGACGGTCTGCCCCGGTTCCACCGTGAAGCTGACCTTGTCGACGGCGGTGAAGGGTCGCTCGCCTCGCCGCTGGAACACGACGCTCAGGTCACGGACGTCGAGCAGGCTCATCGGGTCACTTCCTCACTGCTGTGGTCCTTCGCTCGCGCCTGTGGGGGTCGCAAGCTCACTCCTCGCGCTCGCCGAAGGCGGGCACCGGACGTGCTGGTCGCGCGCATCGCGGTCACCGCCGGTTCTTCGGGTCGATCGCCTCGCGCATCGCCTCACCCAGCAGGGTGAAGCCGAGCGCGACCACGATGATCGCGAGCGCGGGGTAGTACGCCAACTCCGGGCGGACCTCGAAATAGCGCTGACCGTCCACGCCGAGCATCAGGCCCCACTCGGCCCGGTTGATGTCCGGGTCACCAAGACCCAGGAAGGACAGCGCCGCCGCGTCCAGGATGGCCACCGCGAACGTCAGGGTGGCCTGCACGATCACCGCGGTCAGCGAGTTGGGCAGCATGTGCCGCAGCACGATGTTGCGCTCCTTGACGCCGAGCGCGCGGGCGGCGAGCACGTGGTCGCTCTCCCGCTGGGCCAGCATCGAGCCGCGCAGCAGCCGGGCGAAGATCGGCACACTCACGATGGCCACCGCGAAGATGACCGTCCACTGGCTCGACCGGCTCGCCATCGCGACCAGCGTGATCGCGAGCAGCAGGCTGGGCAGGGCCAGCATCACGTCGGTGAGGCGCATCAGAACCACGTCGACCCAACCACCGAAGGCACCGGCGATCGCACCGATCAGCACGCCGAGCGCGAGACCGATGAGGGTGGCGAGCACGCCCACGAAGAGCGTCTGCCGGGCGCCGTAGATCATCCGGGACAGGAAGTCCCGGCCGAGTGGGTCGGAGCCGAACGGGAAGTCACCGCTGGCACCCGGAATGGTGTCCACGGTGAGGCCCTTGGTCAGCTCGTCGAAGCGCTGCACCGGATCGTGCGGCGCGATCAGCGGAGCGAAGATCGCCACCAGGACGAACAGCCCCACGATGACGGCGCCGACGATGGCGACCGGGTTGCGCCGCAACCGGCGTACGGCGTCGCGGACGAGGCTCACCCCGCCCCGGTCGGCCGCACTGGCCTGGGCCAGCTCGTCCAGTCGCGCCTTCTTGCGGTCGCCCAGCAGGCCGATGCTGCGCTCGCTCATGCCGGGGCGTGGCTTGTCGTCCCCGGGACGGGGGGCCGGCACGCCGGCCTCGGTGATGGGGTCACTCATCGCACACGCACCCTCGGGTCGATGAAGGCGTAGGAGAGGTCGACCAGCAGGTTGACCACCACGAAGACCAGCGCGGCGAGCAGGATGATCGCCTGGAGCACCGGGTAGTCCCGCCCGCCGCTGATCGAGTCGGTGATCAGCGTGCCGATGCCGCCCCAGTTGTAGACCTTCTCGGTGAGCACCGCGCCGGAGAGCAGCGCACCGGTCTGTAGACCGATGGTGGTGACCACCGGCAGCAGCGCGTTGCGCAGGATGTGCCGACCACGGATGGTGCGGTGCCGCAGGCCCTTCGCCTCGGCGGTCCGCACGTAGTCCTCGTTGAGGACGTCGAGCACGCTGGCCCGGGTGATCCGCACGATCACCGCCAGCGGGATGGTGGCGAGCGTGATCGCCGGCAGGATCAGGTGCCACAGCGCGTCCGCGCTGGCGTCGAACTCGCGGGTGAGCAGGCCGTCGAGCACGAAGAAGCCGGTGACGTTCGTGTTGTCCAGACCAGTGGTGAGCCGCCCGGACGGCGGGAACCAGTGGATGTTCTGCGTGAAGACGTCCTTGAGCAGGTAGCCCAGGAAGAAGATCGGGATGGAGATGCCGAGCAGGGTGCCGGCGATGGTGACGTTGTCCGGCCACCGTCCACGCCAGCGGGCGGCGAGGTAGCCGAGCGGCACCCCGAGGCCAACGGCGATGATCATCGCGGCGAGGGCCAGCTCGATGGTGGCCGGGAACGCACGGCTGATGACCTCGGTGACCGGGTCACCGGTCCGGATCGAGTTGCCGAAGTCGCCGGTCAGCACGCGCTGCATGAACTTGCCGTACTGCACCAGGATCGGCTGGTCATAGCCGAGCGCCTTGGTCAGCAGGGCACGGCGCTCGGGGGTGGCCCGCTCACCGAGCAGCGCCTCGACCGGGCCACCGGGCAGGTTCCGCAGCCAGATGAAGATCAGCGCCGACAGCGCTAAGAGGGTCACCACCAACTGCAACAGGCGGCGGACTATGACTCGCAACATCTCTCACACCAGACTCTCGATGATCGCGGAATCGGCCCGGACCGGGGAAGGAGCCCCGGACCGGGCCGATTCACGCCTACGGCCTCAGCCGACGGACGTCACTTGCTGATGCTGACCGTGTTGAACCGCTCGTCGGTCAGCGGGCTGGCCACGAGCCCCTTGACATCCTTGGTGACGACGATCGCCGGCGGGGCGTGCCAGACCGGCACTGCCGGCAGCCACTTGGCGGCGATGTCCCGGTTGACCTGCTCCCAGGCCGCCTTCTTGCCGGCGTCGTCGACGGTGGCGTCAGCCTTGGCGATGGCGTCGAACATCTCGGTCATCGCCTGGTCGCCGAACTCGGCCTTGCCCCGGCCGAAGAACGTGCCGACGAAGTTGCCCGGGTCGTTGTAGTCGCCGGTCCAACCGAGGATGTGCAGGTCGTGCTTACCGAACTGCTGCACGTCGTCCTTGAAGCCACCGTTCCACGGGCGAGGAGTTCCGTTGACCTTGATGCCCACGGCCTGGAGGTCGTTGGCCAGGACGGTGAAGATCTCCTGCGGGTTCGGCATGTACGGCCGGGAGACGTCCGGCGGGTAGTAGAAGTTCAGCGTCAGACCCTCGGCGCCGGCCTCCTTGAGGAGCTGCTTGGCCTTGTCCGGGTTGTACTCGTACTTCTGCACGTCCGGGGCGTAGCCGAGCACGGTGTCCGGCAGGAACTCGTCGGCGACCTTGGCGCCACCCGGGCCCTTGGTCTGCACCAGCTGCTGGCGGTTGAGCGCGTAGGCGATCGCCTGCCGCACCCGCAGGTCCTTCAGCTTCGGGTTCTTCTGGTTGAGACCCAGGTAGAGGATGTTGAACGCCGGGCGGTTGATGACCTGGAAGCCCTCACCCTCGAGCGCCTTGCGGTCGGCCGGGGCCGGGAAGTCGATGCCCTGCACGGTGCCGGCACGGAGCTCCTGCTTGCGGGTGCTCTCGTCCTTGATGATCTTGATGATCATCTTGTCCACCTTGGCCTTCTCGCCAAAGTAGTCCGGGTTGCGGTTCAGGGTGATCTCGTTCTTGGCCTTGTCCCAGCCACCGAAGGTGAACGGGCCGGTGCCGACCGGGTGCTCGTTGGCGAACGCGCTGTACGAGAACGAGTCACCGCTCTGCGTGACCGTGTTGGCGTCGTACTTCTTGAGCGCCTCGGGGCTCGCGATCGACAGCGAGGTCAGCGCGAAGGCACCGGGGAAGGCACCCTTGTACTTGTTCAGGGTCAGGACGGCCGTCCCGCCGTCCTTGGCCTCGCACTTGTTGTAGATCGACTCGCCGGCGCCCTCGGCCTCGTTCTTCGCGAACCCGCCAAAGGTGTCCATGTAGTAGATCATCTGGGACTGGGCGGCAGCGCCCTTCATGTTGTACCAACGGTCGAAGTTGAAGCAGACCGCCGCGGCGTCGAACGGGGTGCCGTCGTGGAACTTGACGCCCTGACGGAGCTTGAACGTCCAGACCTTGCCGGCCGGGTCGTGCTCCCAGCTCTCCGCCAGACCGCCCTGAAGCTCCGCGGTGCCCGGCTTGTGGCTCACCAGGGTGTCGAACATCTGCCGAACCGGCCGGAACGACTCGCCGTCATCGTTGAAGATCGGATCGAAGTTCTTCGGGTCGCCGGCACCCGCGAAGATGAAGGTGCCGCCAGTCTTGGCCTCGCCAGTGTCACCGTCGCGATCGCTCTCCGCGCAGCCGGCCGCGCCGACCGCCAGAGCGGCAACGGCCGCGATGGCCACAGCCGTTTTTAGCCTTCTCGCCTGCATCTCTCACCTCTGTCATGCGGATGACCACACCGAGTTGTGGCTCGGTCCGTGTGCGGGAGGCTATGACATGTCACACGTGCAGCGGAACGGGCGTTAGGCAATCGCTATCAAGCCGACACCTTGTGCGGGGGTCTGACACTCGACGGCTCGGCGAACACACGGGGCGACACATTGATCGTTGCCGCGCCGGGCACCACGACGGGGTGGCATCGTCACGGACGACACCACCCCCGGCGGTACGAATCAGACGGCCCGGCGACCTTCGAAGGCCCGGCCCAGCGTGATCTCGTCGGCGTACTCCAGATCGCCACCGACCGGCAGCCCACTGGCCAGCCGGGTCACCGAGATGCCCATCGGCTTCACCATCAGCGCCAGGTAGGTGGCGGTCGCCTCACCCTCGGTGTTCGGATCCGTGGCCAGGATCAACTCCCGTACCCCGCCGCCACCGAGCCGGATCATCAGCTCGCGGATGCGTAGATTGTCCGGGCCGATCCCCTCCAGCGGATTGATCGCGCCACCCAGCACGTGATAGCGACCGCGGAACTCGCCCGTCCGCTCGATGGCCACCACGTCCTTGGGCTCCTCCACCACGCACAGCACCTCGTCGGTACGGCGCGGGTCGCGGCAGATCCGGCACTGCTCGGACTCGGCCACGTTGTAACAGGTCGTGCAGAACCGCACCAGCTCCTTGACCTTGCGCAACGCGCCGGCCAGCCGGTTGACGTCGGCCGGATCGGCCGAGAGGACGTGGAACGCGATCCGCTGGGCGCTCTTCGGGCCCACGCCCGGCAACCGACCCAGCTCGTCGATCAGGTCCTGGATGGCACCTTCGTACATCTGCCGGCTCAGAAACCGGGCAGGCCGAGGCCGCCCATGCCGCCGGCGACCGGGCCCATCTTGCGCTCGGTCAGCTCACGGGCCGCCTCGGCGGCGTTGTGCACGGCCGCGACGACCAGATCCTCGAGCGTCTCCACGTCGTCCGGGTCGACGGCCTTCGGGTCGATCTTGATGGCCTTGAGCTCACCGGAACCGGAGACGGTCGCGGTGACCAGCCCGCCACCGGCGGTGCCGGTCAGCTCGGCCTCGGCCAGCTCGGCCTGGGCGGCGGCGATCTGCTGCTGCATCTTCTGCGCCTGCTTCAGCATCTGCTGCATGTTCGGCTGTCCACCTGGGCGCACGGGATGGCTCCTTCTCACACTCGTCTGCTCGACCGCCGCTCAGCCTATCCGCTGGGACCGACCGCTCCCCGCCCGGTTGGTCCGCCCACGCCGAGCCTTCGGGGTACGGCTACCCCTACCCCGAAACGGCCATCTGCTGGTAGTGCGCCGAGGGCCACCGCACTGGTGTGCTCGTGGCATGAACCTCAACCGCACCAGCCGGGCCGGTGCGCTGTGCTGGCTCGCGGCCACACCCCTCTTCCTCGTCGCCAGCCTGATCACCGGGCTGCGGTGGCGCGAGCCGACCTACAGCTGGGCCACCCACAACATCAGCGACCTGGGCAACGCCCACTGCGGCGTCTGGGACACCACCCGCCCCCGCTACGTCTGCTCGCCGTGGCACCCACTGATGAACACCGCGACGCTTGCCACCGCCGTACTGCTCGCCGCCGGGCTCCTGCTCACCTGGCGCACCCTCGGCCGCGGCGCGGTGGTGCGCACGGCCCAGACACTCCTGCTGCTGGCCAGCGGCGGGTACGCGCTGGTCGCTCGCCACCCCGCCGACGTCGACGAGAACCTGCACGTCCTCGGCGCATTTCTGATCATGGGGGTCGGCAACATCGGGCTGCTCCTCGCCGGCTGTGCACCGCGCGACACGACGCTCGGCAGGTGGCGACGACTCACCCTCACCGCCGGCCTAGTCGCGCTGGCCGGAACGACCCTGTTCTTCGCCCAGCAGAGCCTGGGAATCGGAGTAGGCGGAATGGAACGCCTAGCCGTCCTACCCTTCCCCATCTGGGCCGTCTGCCTCGGAGTCCTCCTGGCCGAACCCCCTCCCCTGCGCGATGTTGCACTTTCTGCGTCGACACAGGAGGGCATTCTGCCCATTTCGACAACCGAAACTGCAAGATCGGCGAGCCAGGGGGCGGGGGCTAGCGGGCGTCGACCTCGTTGATCTTCTCGGCGCCGAAGGTCTCGCGAAGCAGGCGTACTGCCTGCTCCTCGCTCGACTCTCGGGCCGTCTTCTCGTCGATGATCTCGTCCAACGGCTCGTCGCCCGGGTCGAACCCCTCGTAGGCCGGGGCCGCCGCCGCGCCGCCCGGCCGACCGCCGGCCCGCGCCGGGCCGTCGAAGTCCGGGTCGTAGGGCGGCTCGCCGGCCCACTCGGCGTCCGCGACGGGTCGGGCTGCCGCTGCGGTACGCGCACCACGCCCCGCCGCCGCCGCGCGAGCCGCGGCGATGGCGCTGCTCACCGGTGCACCACCGGCTGCCGCCGGCTGCCGGGCCGCCGGTGTCGGGTTACCCCGCCCGTCCGCCCTACCGCCGCGGGCCGCTGTTCCGGGTCCGCCCGAACCGCCCGGTCCGGTGCCGTTCGCGCCACCGCCGTTGCTGCCGCCGCCGTTGCTGCCGCCGGCGTTGCTGCCGCCGGCGTTGCTGCCGCCGGCGTTCGCGCCGCCACCGCTGTTCGCGCCACCGCCGTTAAGGGCGCCACTGTTGGTGTCACCACTGCCGAGGCCGCCGCCGTTCACGGCGCCGCCGTGAGCGGCAGCAGAGCCCGTCGCGGAGTGCGAGCCGTCGCGGCTCGAGTCGTTCCCGGCCGCCGCGCCGCCAGGTCGGGCGGCCTCCGGCCAGTCCTCGTCGTCAGTCGCCTCGGCAGCCTGGGCACCGCCTCCGGGACGGGCCGCCTCCGGCCAGTCGCCCTCGTCGTCTGCCGCCCCGGACGGCGAAGCACCCGGCCGACCAGCACCGTGACCACCAGAAGCCCCGCCGGCGGCACCCGCCGGGTTCGCCGGGTCACGAGGCGCGCTCACCGATCCAGCGGAGGCGTGCGAGCCCGGCGCGGCGTTCGTCCCAGGGACGACATTCGAGTTCCCCGTGGTGGGCGGTGTGCCCGTCGGGGCGTTGGCTACCGCACTCCCCAGCCCGTCGACGCTCGAGCCCGGCACAGCGTACGAGCCCGGCGCGGCGGCGGCGGGCGGGGGCGCGGTGTTCGTCGCGGCCGGCGGTGTGGCGGGGCGAGCCGGTGCAGTGGGCTGGGTACGGGGTGAGCTGGGCAGCGACACACCACCGCGCTCGCCGGCCACCTCGCACCGGATCTGCCAGCGGCCGCCCAACTCCTCGTAGAGCGCGTCGGTGAGCACCGCCGCGTGGTCGGCCATCATCTTGGCCAGCACGGTGGACTTCACCGTCAGCACCAGCATGTCGCCGTCGAGTTCACGGACGACCGCGTCCCGCATCAGGGCGGCGATCCGCTTGTTGGTCCGGTTGACCTTGCCGACCACGTCGGGCCAGACGCGGCGGACCGCGACCGCGTCCAGCGCGGCGGGCGGTGCTCCCGGTCGGGGCGGCGCGGGTGTCGCCGGGTCGGGAAGCACCGCCGACGGTGGCACCACGCGACGCGGGGCCGAGCCGGCGGGTGAGCCGGGCACGGCCTCGGCGGGGGAACCGGTCGACGCGCCGGGGGACGCCGGGATCGGCGAGTCGGCCGCCGAGACGGACGAGGCCGGTGCACCGAAGGTCGAAGCGGGCGAGACGGGAACGCCGGAGACCGGGGCCGGAGCGCCGGAGACCGAGGCGGAAGCGCCGACAGTCGGGGCAGCCGGGGCCGGAGCGCCCGGGGCCGCGCCGCTCCGGGGCGGGGACGCTGGCGGGTCGACAGTCCACGGCGGTGCGGAGGTCGGGGCGTTCGCCGGTGCCGGGGTGCCGGCAGCCGGGACCGGGGTGGCTGGCTGTGGGCGTACCCCTGGGTGGGTGGTTGGTGCGGAGCCGGTGGCGGCCGACGGCGCGTCGGTGCCGCCCAGGGTGAGCCGACGTTCCATCCGCTCCAGGCGTTGGAGCAGCCCGCCGGTGGAGTCGTCCACGCCGGGCAGCAGCATCCGGGCGCAGATCAGCTCCAGCAGCAGCCGGGGCGCGGTGGTGCCGCGCATCTCGACCAGCCCGTCGTGCACGATGTCGGCGCAGCGGGAGAGCGTGGCCGAGCCGAGCTGCGAGGCCTGGGCGGCCATCCGTTCGATCTGGTCGGCCGGGCCGTCGATGAGGCCCTTCGCGGCGGCGTCCGGCACCTGTTGGATGACGATCAGGTCGCGGAGTCGTTCCAGCAGGTCGGAGGCGAACCGGCGCATGTCGTGCCCGGCCTCGGCGACCCGGTCGACGGTGGCGTACGCGGCCGCGCCGTCACCGGCGGCCAGTGCGTCGCACATCTCGTCGATCAGCGCGGAGTCGGTGACCCCGAGCAGCGAGACGGCTCGGGCGTAGCTGACCCCTTCCGCGCCCGCCCCGGCGATGAGCTGGTCGAGCACGGAGAGGCTGTCCCGCATGCTGCCGCCACCGGCACGCACCACGAGCGGAAAGACCGCCGGCTCGACGGCGACGCCCTCGGCCTGGGTGAGTTGCTCCAGGTACGGGCGGACCACCTTCGGTGGGAACAGCCGGAACGGGTAGTGGTGGGTCCGCGACCGGATCGTGCCGAGGACCTTCTCCGGCTCGGTGGTGGCGAAGATGAACTTGACGTACTCCGGAGGCTCCTCGACCAGCTTGAGCAGGGCGTTGAAGCCCTGGGTCGAGACCATGTGCGCCTCGTCGATGATGTAGATCTTGAACCGGCTGCTGGCCGGTGCGAAGAAGGCACGCTCGCGCAGCTCGCGGGCGTCGTCGACACCACCGTGGCTGGCTGCGTCGATCTCGATCACGTCGATCGAGCCGGCACCGTCGGCGGCCAGGGAGCGGCAGGAGTCACACTTGCCGCACGGCTCCGGGGTGGGGCCCTGCTCACAGTTGAGCGAGCGGGCCATGATCCGGGCGCTGGTGGTCTTGCCGCAGCCGCGCGGGCCGGAGAAGAGGTAGGCGTGGTTGAGCCGCCCGCTGCGCAGCGCCTGCGACAGCGGCTCGGTCACGTGCTCCTGGCCGATGACCTCAGCGAAGGTACGCGGCCGGTACTTGCGGTAGAGCGCCAGCGTCACTCGTCCCGCCTCCTCTCGACCGAGCCATTCTGCGCCGGTCGGGCGCGGGTGACCACCCACCCCGCCGGGGCGCCTGGGCCTTCAGCCTTGATCGACCGGGCCACTAGGGCTTGATCGACTCGGCTTCCTGGAAACCGCGGTGTCCGCATGACCGGGACACCGCGACATCACGGATGCCGAGTGGATCAACCGGCCCACAGACGAAAAGGCCTCCCGTGCACCCGGCAGAGCTCGCTTATCCTTGCTGCCTTCCGGCCCTGGGGAGGTTCACGAGATACCGCCGCACGGGAGGTGACGCCAAGCCTACCCGACCGCCCGTCGATCTTCAGGGGGTGGTGGGGTGGCCCGGCCGACGCGGGCCTGTATCCTGGCTCGCGGAGGATTCGCCTAGAGGCCTAGGGCGCACGCTTGGAAAGCGTGTTGGGTTTACACCCTCACGAGTTCGAATCTCGTATCCTCCGCTCGTCTGAGCAGCACGAACGACAGGGCCGGCCCCAACGGGGACCGGCCCTGAGTCGTCTGCGGGGTGGCTGTCAGCCCACCACACGGATCTGTTCGGCGTCGACCTCGAACCCGGCGCTCACCGGTTGTGCTGCTCGTCCGGGGGCTCGGCGTCACGCAGTTGCCGCCCGACACGTTCCGCGATCGCCCTGGCGGCGGGCGAATCGGTGCCCAGGGTGTCGCCGATGATCTCCTGGGCGCGGTCGGCCAGTTGCCGCTTGGCCGCGGCGATCGTGGTCATGATCGTCCGGGCGACGACCTCGGGGGCGACCCGTTGAACCCGTTGACCCAGGTGCAGATCGACGAGCGCGCCCACGGAGTCGACGGTGACCTCCACCAGCCCGTTGCCGTCGGCGACTGTCACCCGCAGTTCCTGGACGCGCTCACTCATCGCGTCGGTCGCGGCCGACAACTGGTCCAGGCGACCCTTCCATTCGGCGAGCCGTTCCATGGCACCGCCCGGGTCCAGCAGGCCCCCCGCGGGTGGAACCTCGGCTGCCATGTGTCCCCTCGGTCGCTCAAGGTGATCATGCTTAGCGGAGCGAGATTAACATGAGGGGGCCTGCACGACTGTCCACCAGCGAGCCGGTGACCCCGCGTACGCCCGACCCTGTGGTCTCATCGACGGCGTGACCGACGCGACGTGGGAGTGGGACCAGACGTTGTACGCGGGCAGCGCCGCCCACTACACCGTGGGCCGCATGCCCTATCCCCCGAGCCTCGCCGAGGCGATCGGCGCGGCACTCGACCTGGACGGCACCGGCCGGCTCCTCGACGTCGGCTGTGGACCCGGATCGGTGACCCTGCTGCTCGCGCCCCTGTTCGAAGCGGTCGTCGGCGTCGACGCCGACCCGGAGATGCTCGTCGAGGCCCAGCGCCGGGCCGACGAGGGCAGGGTCACCAACGTCGGGTGGCGGCACCTGCGCGCCGAGGCCCTGCCCGCCGACCTGGGTATGTTCCGGGTGGTCACCTTCGCCCAGTCGTTCCACTGGATGGATCGACCGCTCGTGGCCTCCCGCGTCCGCGACATGATCACGCCCGACGGGGCGTGGGTCCACGTCGGCGCCAGCACGCACCAGGGCGTGACCGGGGACGAGCAACTGCACTACCCCCGACCGCCGTGGAAACAGATCGACGATCTGGTGGCGAGCTACCTGGGGCCGGTTCGCCGGGCCGGGCAGGGGTTGCTACCGATGGGCACCCCCTCCGGCGAGGGGGAGATCATGCGCGCGGTGGGCTTCACCGGCCCCACCCAGATCACTGTCGAACAGGGGATGGTCGTGGAACGCTCGGTGGACGAGGTGACCTCTGCGGTGTTCTCGCTCTCCAGTGCGGCACCACACCTGTTCGCTGACCGACTCCCGGCCTTCTCGGCGGACCTGCGGCACCTGTTGACCTCGGTGGCACGGAACGGCCGCTTCGCCGAACGGCGCCGCGACATCAGCGTGGCGATCTGGCGCCCCTGACGCTCGACCAGGCGCGGGCCCTGCTGCTCAGTCAGCGCGGGCGCGGGCCCAGGACAGGAAGCGGTCGGTCAGTCGGGCCGGGTCGACGTCGGTGAGGTGTTCGCCGGCCTCCGCCTGGAGCGTCGCCAGGTAGATGGTCAGCGCGATCCGGTCGTGCCGGTATTCGCCGAGCAGCCGCAGCTTCGCCGCCGAGCAGGGCCAGGCGATGCCGCACGCGGTGCAGCGCCAGGTCGGTCGGGTCGGCAGGTGGTGCCGGTGGCGGCGGCGGGGCATGGGCGCATCTCCTTCGCGGTGGACGAAGGCCGCCCCGCCTCCCCGTCGGGGCGACCCCCGGACTGACGCGGACCGCCGGGCTCCTGCGCCTCCACCGGCCACGCCGTCTTCTGTGGACCAGCCTTGAGTGAGTCACGAGACAGATACACCGCGTAGCTATATGGTTCGCAGATATTCAGGACATCCGATGGAGGGGCCATGAACGACGCGCTTCGGGTGGCGCTCAGCGACACCGGGCACACCACCGAATCCCTCGCCGAGACCGTCGGTGTCGATCCGAAGACCGTGGGGCGCTGGTTGACGGAGGATCGCATCCCGCATCCGAGGCACCGACTGGCGGCAGCGGAGGCGCTGCACAAGGACGTGTCGGACATCTGGCCGGACACTTCAAGACGTCGTGACCCCATCTGGTTTCGTCCGTGGCAGGAAATCGAGCGCGAAGCGGTGTCGCTGCGCTGGTTCGAGTCGACAGTCCTGCCGGGGTTGCTCCAGACCGAGGCGTACGCCCGCGCGGTGCTTGGCGGCGCGGGTCTGATCCCCCGGGGTGAGGTCGATCGGCATCTCACGGTTCGGCTCGGCCGGCAGGGCATCCTCAAGCGGGACGACCCTCCGCAGTTCACGGCGGTCGTCGACGAGGCGGTCATCCGCCGCCGGGTGGGCGGTCGGTCGACGATGCGCGAGCAACTGCTGGCCGTGGTGACGGCGTGCGCCGAGCCGCACATCCGGGTGCACGTCGTGCCCAGCTCGGTCGGTGCCTATGCCGGCCTCAACGGGCCGTTCGTGATCGCGCACAGCCACGACCACCGGATCGCCGGCTACCTCGACAACCAACTTCAGGGACAAGTCGCTAGCGACCCCGACGACATCGCCGCCATGATGGCGGCATGGGAGAACGTGCGCGGGGAGGCGTTGTCCCACCGGCAGTCAGTCGAACTCATCCAGGAGGTGGCGGAGTCATGGAGCTGAACGGCGCCCGGTGGCGCAAGAGCAGCCGCAGCAGCGGCAACGGCGGCGCCTGCGTCGAGGTCGCCGACAACCTGCCCGCCGTCATCGGCGTACGGGATTCGAAGGACCCGACCGGCCCGGCGCTCACGTTCGCGCCCGCGGCCTGGCGCGCGTTCGTCACCCAGCTCGCCCAGCGGGCCTGAGCGGCCCGACGACCCGTCGGTCACCCAGCCCGTCACCGCCCTGTTGCGGCACGCGTCCCACCTCAGTCGAAATCCTGGACAGTTTCCGTTCGCGCGGAACTTCGCGCGGAAGGGAAACTGTCCAGGATTTCGGGGATCGCCGCCGCAAGAATCGATGGACGGGCACCGTCGTGTCGACCGGTGCCGACCAGCGGCTGACGTCGACACTTTCACGGCCACCCTCACGCAGACGCCCGGCCGGTCCAAGACGGACCGGCCGGGCGCTTTGGTGCGTACGGCTCAGAACAACCCGCCGCCGCTCTGCGGCCCGGCGATCCGAAGACCGTAACGCTGGGGCCAGATAACTTCCGTCCGCTCGGACAGACCACTCCACGTCTTGTTCTGCGGTACGAGCCCGGTGGCCGATCCGTAGAACGGATTGATCACTCCGGAGGGATATCCGGACGGGTCACCGCTGACCTCTTCCCCAGGCGATGACACGACGGCGTCGAGCCCGCCGCTGAGGTCGAGGTTCAGCAGGGCGACGGCCGAGCCGAACTTGTCGCCGTTCTCGGACGCGTCCGGGACGGCCGAGTGGTTCTGGTCGATCGCCTGCGCACCGGCCCCCGTCAGCCCGGTGGCGGACCCCTTGAGCAGGGTGACGCTGCCGGCTGCGGTCCGGGAGCCGACCTGGTCGCCAGGCGCACCGACGAGCACGTCCGCCCTGCCGTCGCCGGTCACGTCACCGACCGCGAGCGCACCACCGAAGTATTCATCATTTCCAGGGTCGCCCGGTACGCCGGCGGTGCGCTGCGTGATGATCTGCGCCCCACTGCCGGACAGGCCGCTGGCGCGGCCGACGAAAGCCACGACAAGGCCACCATTGATGTGCGGGGTCTGGGCGCCGGGGGCTCCGGCGATCACCTCGCCCAACCCGTCGCCGTTCACGTCGCCGACCGCCAGTGCGTCGCCCAGGTACCACGCAATGGTGTCGGTACCGTCGTTCATCTTCACCGCCGAACCGGTGAGCGAGGTGGCGCCGGTGAGTGACACGCCGCTCGGCGAACCCCACATCAGGGTGACCATCCCACTGCCGTCCCAGCTCACGCCGTCGTTCTCCCGAGGAGCCCCGATGACAAGGTCCTGGTACTTGTTGTTGTCGACCTTCCCGATCGCGAGCGTGTAGCCGAACTGGTCGTTGCTCTCGGCCGCGCCCGGCACCGCGGCCAGGTCCTGCTGAAGGTGCTGTGCCCCGGTGCTCGTGAGGCCGGTGGAACCGCCGAGGAGGACGGTGACCGCACCGGCGCCCGCCTTGCTTCCGATCGACTCCCCCCAGGCGCCGATGGCGAGGTCGTCGCGGCCGTCCCCGTTGATGTCACCGGCCGCTAGCGCAGCACCAAACCGGTCCATGTCCTCCGGACTGTCCGGAACACCAGGCGAATCCTGATTGAAGTGGATTGCCGAGTCGACCACCAGGCCAATGCCACTACCCGGAATGACCCAGACTCCGCCGGCATGGGTCTTGTTCTTGGGGTCCTGCTCATCAAGGTTGCCGATTGCCAGGTCGTCGAAACGGTCGCCGTTGAAGTCACCCGCCGCGAGCGCCATGCCGAAACAGACGCAGCCGCCGCCGTCCCCCAGGACGCCCATGAGGTAGTCGACCTTCGGGGCCGAGGAGTAGCGCACGGTGACCACGCCGGCGGGCTCCTTCGGCAGCCTGTAATCGGACGGGTCAGCGGTGGCCGCGATGTCGTCGACGCCGTCGCCGTCGAAGTCGGAACGGCCGACACCTGCGCCTCTTATCCGGGCCGTCTTCTTCATCCAGGACACCTTGTGGTGCTGAAGAGCGACGCCGTCCCGGGTGATGGTCCGAACGTCTTCCGCCGCCTTCGCCGGAGCACTGATCACCAGGCTGGCCAGAACTGTGGGAAGAACGAGAAAAGCTGCGCTTCGCTGCATAGAGACCCCGTTTCGATAGGCGCGTAGACACGATAAGCGGGCGATTAGGTTGCCGAAATGAGACGAACGGGTAGTGGACTGGAAGGGCGGGCGCGGACGGCGGGTAGCGTCCGGGAGCCGACGGATCCGAACCCGTCGTACACATGTTCTATCCACAGGCTGTGGACGGCGGAGGGACCTGGTGAGTTACCAGCTCAGCGCGGTGGTCGCGGACGCTGAGCTGCTCCGTGAGCAGACCGCCGAGTTGGATCACGCGGTCCTCGGCGAGTTGCGCCAGGACTTCGCGCTGCTGCCGGTGACCCCGCAGTTGGTGCTGGAACTGACCGGCTCGTTGCCGGATTTCGCGACCGACGACCGGAGTGCCGCGCACCCGTTCGGCCTGGTGTTGTCGACCGCGCTGGTCGAGGTGCTGGCCCGCTGGTCACGGTCGGGGCCGGTGGCCTACCTGGAGGCCGAGTTCGGCGGCGGCGTCGGCTACCAGTCGGCGGCGGTGTGGCTGGGCGGGGCGCCGTCCTGGGGCCCGCGCTTCGATGACGAGTTGGACGCGCCGCGCGAGCAGTGGCCGATCAACGGGGCGCTGTCCCGACTGGGCGTCGAGCCCGGCTCGTGGATCGACCCGTTCGCGGAACTGGGACTGCACCTGGAGCGCACCACCGAGGGCTGGCTGGCGCACGGGCGGCGTCGGCTCAGCGCCGACTACTGGGACGAGCTGGTCGAACAGTGGGAAAATCAGTAATCCGGCCACTGGCAGCAACCTGAACGCTCCCGTTCCGTTGGGGACTGGGGGATTCCATGAAATTGCGACAATTTGCGTTTATCGCCGCACTGATGACGGCTGCCTCGATCGCTGGCAGCGGCGCACCGCCAACCGGGCCGATCCCGGAGGGCCGACCCGCCGGCAGCGTGGAGATCATCGACCTGAACGGCCTGCAGAACATCGAGTTCGGCGTCACCGAGGACGAGCTGACCCGGCGCGGCATCCTGCGGACCAGCCTGGATGCCTGCGGGCCGGTGCTCGCCGGCCACGACATGGTCAGCCCGGTCTTCGTGGAGGACAAACTCGTGCTGCTCTGGGTCGGCGACCCGATGCGGACACCGGAGGGCATCACGGCGGGATCTCCCGTCGACCAGGTCTGGGACCGCTACCCGGAGGTCAGCCGACTGCGCGCTCCACAGGGGACACACCGCCTCGACGGGTTGCTCGCCCGCAGCGGCGACCGCGCGTACCTGTTCCTGCACGACGGGCGCACGGTCCGAAAAACCATCGCCGGGTACGCGGACTGGGCCCGCCGCCTCTTCACCGAGGGAGTGGGCCCGTGCTGACCGACGCCGACTGATCAGAACGACGGGCGACCCCCGCGGCATCACCGGCGGAGCGACCGCCAGAAGTCGTACGAGTGGACCACCGCGAAGTCCGTCGCGCCCGACGCACCGCCACCGGCGAACGTCCGCACGTACGGGGCGTCAGGACGCAGTCGGGGCCAGCCCAGCCGACCCGTCCGGGCGAAGCCGCTCCAGGTCCGCACCATCTCGTCGGAGAGCCGCCGCTGAGTCGGCGTGAGCGCCTCGGCATAGTCGACCGCGAACAGGTACGGCAGCTCCGCGCAGTGATACGCGCCGGCGGTGAACGTCGGTTCGGGTCCGTCGGTGAAGAACGGCGCGTCCTCGTCGGCGAACTCATATGCAAAGGTCGGCACCCGCCGCGCGAATGCCAACGCGGCAGAGTAGATCGGCTCGGCGTAGTCGTGATCGGTAAGCACGGCAGACCACGTCACGCTCGCGGGATGTGCGGGGTCGCGCGGATAGCGGGCCAGCACCGCCTCCGCGCGGTCACCGAACATGGCCCGTACCTGGTCGCCGTACTGGTCATCGGTGAGCGGGCACGACTCCGGTTCCTCGTTCGGCTTCGGCGGCTCCGGGCAGTTGAGCCCGACCCGTTCCATCCCCCACACCGCGAGCCGGGACTCGTCCCGGTTCATCCCGGTCAGCACCGGCATCGGGTGCAGTCCCCCGGTGGTCAGCGCGTCGGCCGGGTTCACCGGGAGCGTGTGGCCGTCGACGACCGGGCCGAGGTCGACGCCCGCACCGGGATAGCCGGCCGTCTCGACCAGCCGGCCGGGGGCGCGTCCGCGCAGGCAGACGGCGACCGCCGCCGGGTCGGTGCAGCCGATCCTCCGAGCGAACTCCTGGGCGGCCTCGATCGCCTCGGCCCGGGTCTGGACCGGGTTGGCGCAGGAGTTGCTCTGCATGATCGCGCGGTGGAACAGACCAGCGGAACTCGGCGCGGCGAGCTGCGCGCAGACGCTTGTCGCCCCGGCGGACTGACCGAACAGGGTGATGTTGCCCGGGTCGCCGCCGAAGGCCGTGACGTTGCGCCGCACCCAGCGCAGCGCGGCCTGCTGGTCCTGCAATCCGAAGTTGCCGGTGACGCCGTCCCGTCCAGCGAGCGCCGGATGCGCCAGGAACCCCAGCGCACCGAGCCGGTAGTTCACCGTCACGACGATGACGTCACCACCGGCGGCGAGCCGCTGCCCGCCGTACCGGTCGCCGCTGCCGAACCGGAAGTCCCCGCCGTGCAACCAGACCATGACCGGTCGAGGCGTACGCGCCAAGGAGCGCGGGGTGGTGACATTCAGGTAGAGACAGTCCTCGGATTCGGAGGGCGCGTCCATCGGCAGCCCTTGTAGCTGCGCGCAGGCGGCGCCAGGACGGCGTGCGTCGCGTACGCCGGTCCACCTTGGACCGGGCTGCGGCGGGGCCCAGCGCAGAGCACCCAGCGGTGGGCTTGCGTACGGGATGCCCTGGAACGAACGGTGGTCGGCCGCGACGGCCCCCCGCACCGCGCCCTGGTCGGTCCGGACGACGGTAGCGCTCCGACGGCCGTCGTCGGCCGCGGCCGGGCCGACCGCCATCGCTGAGCCCGCGAGAACGACAGCGCCCATCGTGACGACCCATCGAGGGTACGAAAGCCTCATCATCTCTCTCCCCATCTGTCGATGCTGGTACGGCGTACGCACCGAGCATGGCGAGATGGCAACCACGCCACCAGAGAGCTCTAGTGCGCGGCGACACGGAGCGTTCGACATTCGACGGGGCGACCACTGGTGCTCTAGTGCGCTACGGTCACGGCGAGGCTGGGGAGGCGACCGTGACGGAGATCGACGAGAGCACTCCCCCCTATCTGCGCATCGTCGGAGAGTTGCGACGGCGCATCACGGCAGGCGAGTTGGGGCCCGGCGACCGGGTGCCGTCCACCCGGCAGATCGTCCGCGAGTGGGGCGTCGCCATGGCGACCGCCAGCCGCGCTCTCACCGCGCTGCGGCAGGAGAGCCTTGTGCGGGCGGTGCCGGGTGTGGGCATGGTGGTCACCGGCGCAGGGCCGACCACGTCGAGTCGGAGCCCGTCGTCCGGAGGTCGGCGCCTGCCGCCTCAGGGGCTGACCCGCGACCAGGTGGTGCGGACCGCCATGACGATCGCGGACGCCGAGGGGTTACCGGCGTTGAGCATGCGGCGCATCGCGACGGAGCTGGACGTTCCGACCATGTCTCTGTACCGGCAGGTTCGGGGCAAGGAGCAGCTTCTCGTGCTGATGGCGGACGCGGCCTTCGCGGCGCACCGGCTGCCGCGCACGTTCCCGCCCGGGTGGCGAGCCCAACTGGAGCTGCTCAGCCGGCTCCAGTGGTCCATCTACCGGCAACACCCCTGGCTGGCCCAGGTCATCTCACTGACCCGCCCACTGATGGCGCCGCACGCGGTCGCACACACCGAGTGGGCGCTTCGCGCCCTGGCCCGGCACGGCCTGGACCAGCACACCCAGCTCCACCTGGTGGTCACGCTGGCGAACCATGTTCGGGGAACCGCGGTCAATCTGGAGCGGGAGGCCGAGGCCGAGCAGGACACCGGCCTCTCCGAAGACGAGTGGATGGAGGCCCAGGCCGACGTGTTCGGTGGATTGCTCGCGGCGGGCGAGTTTCCGCACCTGGCCCGACTCAGCCGCACAGCGGTCGACCTCAACGTCGAGAGCCTCTTCGAATTCGGCCTGCAACGACTGCTCGACGGGGTGGAGCAACTGCTCGGACGGTGAGCGCTCAGGCCGGCATTAGGCAGGGCAGACAGGCGAGGGAACTTTCCATCTGTCCGGACTCATCCTGAGGCTTGACGTCAAACAACCAGCTTGTGTTGGCTGATATGGACGGCATGCTCCCCGGCAGGCTCGAGTGTTTGGAAAGGGCTTCGAGTGATCAACGATGACGCGAGCAGGCTGAAGATCATCAACAACCTCCCTCCGCAGGTGGATCTACTTTTGCAGCTGGAGGCTCTGAAGAACGTCGAGCGCCAGAATCCGCTTTCCGCCGGTTCGCGAAGGGAACGTGTCGCCGAGCACTCATGGCACATCGCACTTGGCGTCATCCTCCTGTCGGAACACTCTCCCGATGATCTCGACATCGCACGAGCGGTCCTGTTGGCGTGCGTTCATGACGTCGTAGAGGCTTTCGTTGGAGACACGTTCGCCTTCGGTTCCGACGTAGACGGTCAGCGATCCCGCGAGGAGGGCGCCATCGCCCACATCCGGGCAACCTTCCCGCAGCCCACGGCCGCGTTACTGGCCGACCTCTGGGAGGAGTATGAGGCGCAAGCCACGCCTGAGGCTCGTTTCGTCAAGGGGATTGACGCGTTCCTGCCAATACTGTTGAACTTCCTCAATCCTGAGGAATCCTCTTGGAAGAACCACGGCGTCGATTCCCGCAAAGTTCTCAAGAGGTTGCAGCGCGTGGAGCAGCCTCTGGGGGCACTCGCCGAGATCAACAAAGAGATGGTCGCCCAGGCGGTCCGTGAGGGCTACCTCACCTAGTCAGGGCAACCCCGATGAGGGGAGGGCTCCTGGCGGACCAAATCGTCACACTCGCCGCCGCCTTCATCGGCGCCCTGTTCGGGCTTGCCGCGCCGGTCATAACGAACCACATCGGCAGACGGGACCGTGAGCGCGATTCCCAGCGGGCCATCGCGGAACAGATCCTGGACCTCTTCGACTCCCCGGCGTCACTCTCGGAGATCCTCGGCCACGATGACAGCCGCGTACGGCGGCGACTGTATCTCCTGGCGCTTCGACTCAAGAGCGAGAAGCCCCGACAGGCTGTCATGAATGTCGTAGCCATAGCCGGGGACCGCGACCAGGGCTCAGATCAGCTCGAGGAGGCGTGGTTCGTCATGACGGACGAGGTCGGCCGGATCTGCCGGCAACGGATCAGGGCTTGATGCGATGTCAGGCGCAGCGCAGACTCCGCCCGAGGTCAAGGCCGCCCTTCGGGCGCTGGGGCGCCCGCAGCCAACTCCGAAGCAGACCAGCTCACACCCTGCCAGCCTCCCACCCTCCCCCGCTGTCGATGACATCCTGAAAGAACTTCTCGACGCCGACTCGGTGGACATCATCGGCGTGTTCCCCTACCAGTGCGCCGACCGGCTCATCGACCTGCAGGCCGAGCTCCTGACAAGGGGCGAGTACACGTCGCCGACGATGGTCCGGTACTTCACACCAGCACGAGGGCGCGTCACCCTGTACCGCCAGACCGGGGTCCTTGGCACGCTGGTGCGGCGCTGGCTCATCGGGATAACCGGCCTCCGCAACTGGCTCGAACCGAGGACGAGCGAACCGAGGGCCCTGGACCGCCTCAAGGTCTACGAGTTCGACGAGATGTTCCTGGACTGCATCATCCACGTGACGAAAGATGGCGCCGAGTCAGGAATAACGCTCAGCCAGTTGCCGACCCTGCCGGTCTCCGGACACGACAGTGCGACGATGGAAATGATCATCGCCTCGCGAATGTCGGGCGAGCAGGTCACCGAACTCAAGACCTACCTGATCTCCATGGCGGCGCAGGCCATCCCGCTGACGCCACAGCAGATCCGCTGCACCCTCACACACAACCGGCAGCCCGGCGGCGAGTTCAAGCCGGTCATCAAGCGGATAGCTCGCTACGGACGCCTGGCCCAGGACGACGTCGAGCCCATCGCCGTGGTGGCCGTCTGCGTGAACACGGCCAGAGGGCCGAACGTACTTCTCAAGCGGCGGACCGAGAAGAACTCCCGCGACGATTTTCAGACTCTCTCCCTCATCAGCGAACGGATCCTCATTCAGGACCTGGACAACCAGTCCCGGGCGAGCCTGGAGCCGAACCTCGAACGCGCCCTGGACGACCTGTGGAAGCGCGCTGGACAGCCGAAGGCACTCGAAGTTCCGGAAGCTTCGTTTCGCCGGGCCGCACAGCGGGAGCTGTTCATGAGTTGCGGGCTGGACGTCCACCACGATCGCCTCAAGCTCACGGGCACGTGCGTGCTCGACCGTGAGGAGGGCTTCACCCACCTCGGATTCTTCGTCTACCGCCTGGACCTCGTCCGATCTTCGTCCACCGATGAGTTGGACGACGTACGTGCGTGGAGCCCGGATCTGGTGCTTGTCCCACTGGACCAGCTCTACAGCAAGACCTACGGGCCTCGGCTCAACCGCCTGCTCCGTCGCAAGGAGGACTGGCTCCGACAGACGGTGTTCGCCTCAGCACCAACGGACCGGCAAACGTGATGGACGCCGCCGTTCCGACGGGGACCTCGAAACAGCAAGCCGTCGGAGTCATCTCCGCAGTCGTCTTCCGCGACAGGAGCATGTCGGAAGTCCTGTTGGGAGTGCGTCGGCCGACCCCGCTGGTCAAGCGGTTTCCAGGTGTGGTCAGCACTCCGACGATGGGCGTGCCCTGGCAGGTCTTCCAGGCCCTGGACCCAGGAACAGCGCACCGACAACAGCAGGCGCCCGTCGAAAGGCTCGCCCAATCGTCGTGGTTCGAGGTCGGCGGTGGCGGCTACCTGTCCACCATCGGCGGATACGCCTTGGAGCACCTCATGGCCCGCAAGCTCGGCTTGGCCCCGGCCCTGGTGATGGGCCAGTTCCGGGCATCCGCAAGGTTGTGGGCCAGGTCGCTTGACAACGTCTCTGATCCGCTTGGCACCGAAGAGCATCAGTGGACGGCCATGCTCACGTACGTGGTGACGGTCGGCGAGGGTGCCGAGGAGGTGCCGGCCGAAACTGGCTCCTACTCGCGCCTGCTGTGGACACCGATCGAGACCGCTCGGGCGGCCGTACTCGCACGGGACGCGCTGGTCCTCGACGACACCCTCGATCCGTTCGAGGTATGTCTGCAGGGTCTGTGCCTGCGGTCGATTGTCGGCCTTCTCGATGAGCTGGTGTCCGCGGGCAAGCAGACGGCGAGCAATCCGCTGCTAGGTGCGCCCGGCGTAGTAGTCGATGGTCTGTCGCAAACCGTCCTTGAGTGAAACGAACGTCCGGGCGTCGATCCCCAGCGGCTCCAGTGTCGATGTGTCCGCCAACACCGTCGCGCCCGGTGACTCCCCGGGGCGCATCGGCAGATGCGCAATCGTGCCGGTGCCGGCCAACTCCGTCACCATGTGCGCGATGTCCAGGACTGTCGTTCGGCGACCCGTGCCCGCCTCGAAGGCCCCGCTCGGCCGGCCGCCTCCGATGGTGAATTCCAGCGCCTCGGCGATAACGACCGCGAGGTCCGAAACGTAGATCATGTCCATGATCTGTTTGCCGTCGCCGTAAATCTGGATCACGTCGCCGTTGAGCACCCTGGACACGAACGAGGGCACGATCTTCCTGACCTTGCTCGACCCGTACGGTGCAGCGACCGACTGGCCGGGGCCGTAGGCGTTGAAGCCACGCACCACACTCACCGGCAACGACCGATACTGGCGATACATCGAGCAGAAGCGTTCGATGCAGTGCTTGGTCAGGCTGTAGGTGTTGTCCTCGAACCAGTTGCCGACCGAGATGTTCACACCCGGGAGGTGGTACTGGGCCGCCGCCTGGAGAACGTTCAGCCCGCCGAGGACATTCGTCTCGGCCGCTGGAATCGGATTGGCGATCGTCTCCTGGGTGCCCAGCACACCAGCCAGGTGCACCCAGGAGTGCGCCTGCCCCATTGCCTCGGTCACCACGCTGGGATCCCGCACGTCTCCCAACAGGAGTTCCGCGTCCTGATGGAGTGCCTCTCCGGAGCGGTGCCGGTCCAGGCCGATCACGCGCAACCCTCGCGACGTCAGCTCTTGCGTCACGTACCGGCCGATGAATCCCGTCGCTCCGGTCACCAGAACTCTGTGCTTGGACAACTGGCCCTCCACTCTGGCGCGCTAGGTGGCCTTCTCGGCGACGAAGAAGGTGAAGGTCGGCACCATGCCCGTACGGAGGATGTGAGCCTTACGTCCAGCCGCCTCCCGGCGGTAGTGCGCGATGTCAACGAACCAGTCGCGGAAGTTGACCAGACGCCAACCCGCCTTCACCGCTGCGTTGTAGTACTGCTCCGGCAGCCGGTAGTAGTAGGTCAGCGGCCCCACGACCCCGGAGATGTAGTAGTCGTCCCACTCGGCCTCCACGCTGAGGTCCCGATCGATGAGGAAGCCGTTCCCGCAGACCTGACCGGCGTGGTTGAAATAGGGGTGAACCAGGCTCACCACGAGCCGACCGCCGGGCCGCGTCACCCGGAACGCCTCGGTCAAGGCGGCCGAGAAGTCGGAGACCCACATCAGGACGAGACTGGAGACGACCACGTCGAAGTAATTGTCGGGGTAGCGGAGGTCTGTCACGTCCTCGCGGCTGCTCGTCACGTGCGCCGGCCTGGTCGAGGGGACCTGCAGGTCGCACTCCCACGCCTCGGCCGCGTCGATCGTGTCGAACAGCCAACCCGTGCCGCAGCCCGCATCCAGCACGATCTTGTCGGTGGTCGGCCCGATGAGGCTGATCATGGTCGGGACCAGGCCCTCGCGTCGCAGATACTCGGAGTCGCGACTCAGGTCGGTGGTGAGGTCGGCGTACCTGCGAGCACTGTCAAGCCATTGACCATTGACTTTCTCTGGCTTGTTGGACGTGGACCGCGGCCATGCCATGACGGCATGCTGCCAAGAGACCACCCTCAGATCGCCGGCGAGTCGCATTTCCGACATCCATCTGACTCCGGCTGCGGCGTGCACCGCGTGCCCCTCTGTAACGATCATGGAGAAACGGGCGAGCGCCACCGGGTCGGCCTGCGCGGGTAGGTCGCCCTCGGCTACGGCGCGGGCGAGCCGGTCGGCGAGGGCGCCTTCACCGCCCAGGCGGCTGCCGGCGAGGAACCCGGCGATCGGCGCGTTCTCGGTGGGACAGGCGAGGCCACCACCTCGTACGCGGTGGGTTGGGCGAGGGCGTCCTGCGCGTACCGCATGTCCCTTTCGGCGTAACCGCCACGGCCTTGCGGAACAGCTCCTCCTTGCCGCCGTAGGCGGCGTAGAGGCTGGGTTTGTTGATCCCCATCGCCTCGCCGGCGGCGAGTTGTTCGTCGACGGCGGCGAGCAGCAGCTCTGATGCGAAACGCCCGGTCGATCCTCACGGATCGACCGGGCGTTTCTGCACTACAGAGCGGTGGCGGAGGGATTTGAACCCTCGGAGGGCGTTAACCCTCACACGCTTTCGAGGCGTGCTCCTTAGGCCGCTCGGACACGCCACCGCCGACGAGGGTACAGGACCGCCGGTTCGGACGCCGAACCGGTATCGCCCGGGCCGGCCTGGCAGGATCTTTGCCATGAGTACGCACATCGGCGCGAAGCCGGGCGAGATCGCCGAGCGGGTCCTGATGCCGGGTGACCCCCTGCGGGCCAAGTGGATCGCGGAGACCTACCTCGAGGGCGCCACCTGCTACTCGACGGTTCGGGGCATGCTGGGCTTCACCGGCCGCTGGAACGGTGTCGAGGTTTCCGTCCAGGGCTCCGGCATGGGCATGCCGTCGGCCTCCATCTACGCCCACGAGCTGATCAACGAGTACGGCGTGAAGACGCTGATCCGGGTCGGCTCCTGTGGTGCCCTCAGCACCGACCTGCAACTGCGGGACGTGGTGGCGGCGATCGGGTCGTCCACCGACTCGAACATGAACCGGATGCGCTTCGACGGGCTGATCGACTACGCCCCGGTGGCCGACTTCGGGCTGCTGCGTACCTCGGTCGAGGTGGCCGAGCGGCGCGGCATCAGCATGCACGTCGGGCCGATCCTGGCGGCGGACGCCTTCTACACCGACCGCCCGGATCTCTACGACACCCTGGCCGACTACGGCGTGCTCGCGGTGGAGATGGAGTCCGCGGCGCTCTACACGATCGCCGCCCGGTTCAAGGCCCGCGCGCTGACCGTGTTGACCGTCAGCGACCACATCAAGACCGGCGAGAAGACCACGTCGGAGGAGCGCGAGCAGACCTTCAGCCAGATGGTCGAGATCGCGCTCGACACGATCATCGCCTGACCCGTCTCGACGGAGGCGGCAGCACCGCGACGAGCGTGATGACTGTGAGGCATCAATATGCCCCACAGTCATCACGCTCTATCGCATCTGACCGCCGAGCCGCGGACAGTCAGACGGCAGCCAGCACGTCAGACGGTGGCCAGCGCCTCGGTCGGCGCGAGGCGGGCGGCGCGCACCGCCGGGTAGAGGCCCGCGAGGCCGCCGATCACCACCGTCGCGCCCACCCCGCCGAGCATCGCCCAGGCCGGCACCACCGTCGGCCAGTCCTGCGACAACGCGTAGCCCGAGGTGACCACGATGCCGAGCACCACCCCACCGATCCCGCCGAGCGCGGAGAGCAGCAGCGACTCGGTGAGGAACTGGGCCCGGACCTGACCGCGGGTGGCGCCGAGTGAACGGCGCAGGCCGATCTCGGCGCGGCGCTCCAACACCGAGATCACCATGGTGTTGGCCACGCCGACCCCACCCACCAGCAGTGCGACCGCGCCCAGACCCAGCAACAGGCCGGTGAACGCGTCGTCGGTCGCCTGGGCGGCGGCAAGCGCGTCGGAGGGCCGGGACACCTCGACCTCGTTCGGCGCCTCCGGGTTGGTGGTCGCGGCGAGCACCGACCGGACCGCCTCGACCTGCGCCTCCCGGGCCCGGGTGTAGACGGTGGTCGGGTGGCCGTCGAAGCCCAGGTATTCGGTAGCGGCCGGCCAGCCGATCAACGCCGAGGTGTCCAACTCCGGGGCGAGCGGTGCGGCGGCGAGGATTCCGACCACTGTGAACGGCCGACCACCCAGCCACACCTGCACCTGCGGGTGGGCCGTGGTGATGCCGACCCGGCGGGCCGCGGTGGCGCCGAGTACCACCGCCGGGTAACGGGCGGTCGCCTCGTTGAGCCAGGTACCGGTCGCCACCTCGGCCCCGACGGTGCCGAGCAGGTCCAGCCGGGCCGCCCGGGTGGCGATGCCGCCGGTCTCCGCCGCCGGAATCCGGTCCGAGCGGTACACCTTGGCGTCGGACACCTGCCCGGTCGCGGACACCTCGGTCACCGGTCCGATCCGCCCGATCATGGTGATCGACTCGTCGGGAAGCTGCGCATCCGCGCCGAACAGCGTGCTGCCCGGCTCGACGGTGAGCAGGTTGGTGCCCAGGGCGTCGAGCGCCCGGTCCAGCTCGGCCCGGGACGACGAGGAGATGCCGACCACCGCGATCATCGCGGCGATGCCGATCGCGATGCCCAACGCGGAGAGGAACGCCCGCAGCGGACGGGTCCGCAGCCCCACCCCGCCGACGCGCAGGACGTCCGCCGGCCGCAGCCGGGCCGGGGTCAACGTCGCCGTCATCCGACCCCGCCCGTCGCGAAGGCCGAGTCGTGGCGTACCGCGCCGTCGCGCATCAGTACCTGCCGGGGCAGGCTCCCCGCGATCTCCCGGTCATGGGTGATCACCACGACGGTCGTGCCGGCCCGGTGCAGGTCGTGCAGCAGCGCCAACACCCCGGCGCCGGACTGGGAGTCCAGATTGCCGGTCGGCTCGTCGGCGAGCAGCACCGCCGGCTCACCGACCACCGCGCGAGCCACGGCCACCCTTTGCCGTTCCCCGCCGGACAGCTCGTGCGGCCGGTGCCTTAACCGGTGGCCCAGGCCAACCCGGACCAGCGCGGCCTCCGCGCGGTCGCGCCGCCCTCGCAGTGGTACGCCGGAGTAGAGCAGGCCGTCGGCCACGTTGTCCACGATCGGGACACCTGGAGCCAGGTGGAACTGCTGGAAGACGAAGCCGATCCGGGTGGCCCGCAACGCGGACAGCTCCCGGTCGGTCAGCCTCGCCACGTCGTACCCGTCGATGAGGACGCTGCCCGACGACGGCCGGTCCAGGGTGCCGATCAGGTGTAGCAGGGTCGACTTGCCCGATCCGGAGGGTCCGACGATCGCGACCAGCTCGCCCTGGTCGATTCGCAGCGACACGTCGTCGAGAGCGACGACGCCGCCGGCGTACCGCTTGCTGACCCGGTCGAGCACGATCACCTCGCGCCTCACGCCGGCACCACCACGGGCGTGCCCTCGACGATGCCCTCGCCGGTGACCTCCACCCGGCCGTCGGCGAACAGCCCGGTGGTCACCGCGACGACCCGGCTCGCACCGCCGTCGGCGACCTGGACGCCGTAGCCACCCTCGGCCAGCGCCAACAACGCCGCCACCGGCACGCTGAGCACGTCGCGGCGCTCCGAGACGGTGAACGTGACGTCGGCACTGGCCTGGTCGAAGCCGGTGAGCGCCTTCGGGTCGGTCACCGCGACCGTCACCTCGATCTTCGTCTCGGCCTCGCCGGACTGCCCGTTGGCGCCCGCCGCGCCGGCCTGGACGACCGTCTCGACGGTGCTGATCGTGCCCACCACCGCCTTGCCGTCCGGGAGCCGCACGCCGACCTTCGCGTTCCGCTTGGCCAACCGCTGGTCGTCCACGTCGAGCGCGACGGTGACGACGCGGTCGGTGCCGGTGTAGGTGAGCACCGCCTGGCCGGGCTGCGTGAGATCACCGAGGTCGGCCTGGTGGCTCTCCACCCGGACCTCCCGGTCGGCGTACACGATCCGCCCCGGCTCGACCCGACCGGTCTCGGTCAGACCGAGGTCGTCCTGCCAGTCCCGGACGGCGTCGGCGGTGGCACCGGTGTACTCGTCGTCGACGGTGAAGCCGCTGTAGCCCAACGCCTTGAGGTTCCGCTCGAACTGCACGACGTCGGCACCCTCCGTCCCGGGGGCGAGAGTCCGGTACGCGGGCAGCCCGCCGTAGAGGAGCACCACCTGCTCGTCGTCGACGCGGTAGAGCGGCTTGCCCCGCCGGACGGTCGACCCGGTCGCCGCCAGCCCGGTGACGGTGCCGCTGAGCTTCGCCGTGGCGGTACGCGTCGTGCCGTACCCCAGCTCACCGTCGGCGGTCTCCGAGTCGGCGAGGGTCTGTCGGGTGACCGTGGCGGTGGCGGGCGGCGCGCTGCCGGCCTGGGCAGGGTCTCCGTCGGCACCGCCGAAGCCCACCGCGGCGACCACGCCCACGGCGGCGACAAGCAGAACGATGCCCCCGGTGATGGCGGCGCGCAGCCGCGAACGTCGGCTGGCGCCGGTCACCGGCCACCCCCGAACTGCGGCGCGAAATGCCGGCACTTTTCCAGGGCAGCCTTCATGGCCGGGTCGCCGATGTTGATCGCCCTGTCCCCGGTCCCGATCCGGACCCGCCCGTCGGCGTCCGGGTCCGGGAAGTCCGGTACCCCGTTCTCCCGCATGCACTTGGCCATGGCGCGCATCTGTTCGGCCTGCTCCGGGTTGAGCTGCGGGCCCTGCCCGCCGTTGGGCAGTTTGTCCTGACACTTCTCCATGGCGGCCTGGACCTTCTGCTGATCCACGTCCGCGCCGAACCGGAAGCCGGGACGGCCGCCCGCCTCCGGGTCGGGCAGGTCCACCCCGTTCTCCCGCATGCATCTGGCGAAGGCGAGTTGCCGGTCTGAGTCGCTGACCGCCACACCGCTCGCCGTGGCGCTCGTCGACGCCCCACCGGCGGTCGCCACCCCGCCGCCGTCATCGCCCCCCGAGCCGCACCCGGACAGCGCCAGGGCGAGCAGGATGGGTAACACAAGCAGCTGTCGTCGCATGATGTCCGCTTCCGCTCAGGTCCGGCGCGGTTCGCCGAACGTCGCACCCAGTGCACGGCAGGGGGCGTATCCCCGGCGTTACCGTCTGCGGTTATGCCGCGGTTACCGCACCCCGAGCACCATGGAGGGGTGAGAGTGCTTGTGGTCGAGGACGAGAACGTGCTCGCGGACGCCATTGCCGAGTGGCTGCGCCGGGAGTCGTTCGCCGTCGACGTGGCGTACGACGGCGACGCCGCGTTGGAGCGGCTCGGCGTCAACGAGTACGCCGTGGTGGTGCTGGACCGGGACCTGCCGGTGGTGCACGGCGACGACGTGTGCCGGGCGATCGTGGACGCGGGCGGAGAGACCCGGGTGCTGATGCTCACCGCGTCGGCGGCGGTCCGGGAGCGGGTGGCGGGGTTGGCGCTCGGCGCCGACGACTACCTGACCAAGCCGTTCGCCCTGGTCGAGCTGTCGGCGCGGGTGCACGCGCTGACCCGTCGGTCCCGTCCGGCGGCACCGCCGACCCTGCGTCGCGCCGGCATCCAGCTCGACCCGGCCCGACACGAGGTACGGCGGGACGACAGGTACGTGGCGCTCTCCCGCAAGGAGTTCGCGGTGCTGGCCGAGTTGCTGCTCGCCGACGGCGCGGTGGTCTCGGCCGAGGACCTGCTGGAACGCGCGTGGGACGAGCACATCGACCCGTTCACGAACGTGGTCCGGGTGACCGTGATGAAGCTGCGCCGCAAGCTCGGCGATCCGCCGGTGATCGAGACGGTGCCCGGAGCGGGGTACCAGATCCGATGAAACGGCTGACGCTCCGCGCCCGGCTCACCCTCATCTACGGAGGGCTCTTCCTGACGGCCGGCATCGTGTTGCTCGCCGTCACGTACGTGCTCGTCGATCAGCGGATGCCGCAGCCGTTCGGGGTGAAACTGCGCGACCTGCCGGTGCCCGCGACGACACCCGGCTCGGGCAACGGGCAGAACATCGAGATGCTGCGCTCCCTGGTGGAGCAGGCGCAGGACGAGGCGAAGCGCAACGCGTTGGAGTCGCTGCTCACCCAGGGCGGCGTCGCGCTGATCGTGGTGTCGACGGTGGCGATCGCGTTCGGCTGGTTGCTCGCCGGCCGGGCGTTGCAGCCCCTGCACCAGATCACCGGCACGGCCCGACGGATCGCCGGCGCGGACACCGCAGGGCGCGGTCTGCACGAGCGGATCGCGCTCACCGGCCCTCCCGACGAGGTACGCGAACTCGCCGACACCTTCGACGAGATGCTGGAACGGCTGGACCGCTCCTTCGACGGGCAGCGCCGGTTCGTGGCGAACGCCTCACACGAGCTGCGTACCCCGCTGGCGCTCAACCGTGCCCTGGTGGAGCTGGCGATCACCCGCCCGGACGCCTCGGCGGAGACCAGGCGACTGGGCGAGTCGCTGCTGGCGGTCAACGAACGGCACGAGCGGCTGATCGACGGTCTGCTGACCCTGGCCGACTCGGAGAACGAGCTGACCGAGCGTACGCCTGTCGACCTGGCCGAGGTCTGCGCGCACACCACCGACCAGGCCGGGAAGCAGATACCCGGCGTGCCGGTCCGGCGGGCCCTGGCCCCGGCACCCACCAGCGGCGACCCGGTGCTGTTGGAGCGGCTCACGTTCAACCTGGTGGAGAACGCCCTGCGCCACAACCTGCCCGCCGACGGGTGGGTGGAGGTGCGCACCGGGTTGGTCGCCGGCCGACCCACCCTCACCGTGACCAACACCGGCCCGGTCGTCCCCGGCTACGACGTCGAGACGATGTTCCAGCCCTTCCGTCGGCTGTCGCGGGAGCGGGTCGTCGGGGCGCGGGGCTTCGGGTTGGGGCTGTCCATCGTCCGCGCGGTGGCCCGTGCCCACGGCGGCACCGCCGAGGCGCAGCCCCGCCCGGACGGTGGTCTGATCGTCACGGTCACCCTGCCGCCGGCCTGACCGGCGACCCGGTCTCAGCGGAAGAACGCGCGCAGGACGGCGGCGGTCTCGACCTCCAGCACCCCGCCGTAGACCTCGGGGCGGTGGTTGAGCCGACGGTCCCGCAGCACGTCCCAGAGCGATCCGGCCGCGCCGGTCTTGGGCTCCCAGGCGCCGAACACGACTGTGGTGACCCGGGCCAGCACCAGTGCCCCGGCGCACATGGTGCACGGTTCGAGGGTGACCACCAGGGTGCAGCCGTCCAGCCGCCACCGGCCGGTGCGCTCGGCAGCTCGACGCAGGGCCAGCACCTCGGCGTGAGCGGTGGGGTCGCCGGTCAACTCCCGCTCGTTGCGTCCGGTGGCAAGCTCGGTGCCGTCCGGCCCGTAGAGCACCGCCCCCACCGGCACGTCGTCGACGTCGGTGCTGACCGCGTCGTCGACGGGCGGGCCGGTGACGGCGACCTCCAGGGCGCGGCGCATCCACCGTTCGTGCCGCTGCCGTCGACCGACCTCGCCCAGCTCGGCCAGGCCCTCGTGGGCACCGGGCCCGGCCCGGCCGACCGCGCCGGGAGTCGGCTGCCCCGGCCGGATCGACTCCAGAGCCGGATCGGTGGCGTCGGCCGGCTCAGACCTCACGCAGCTCCTCGACCTCGTCTGCGCAGCCGAGCACCTGGCAGATCTCGGCGGTCACGTCCGCCGGCAGCATTCCCTCGTGGGCGCAGAGGGTAAGCAACTTCTGTGCGGAGATGCCCAGGTTGGCCAGCAGGTCGGCATCACCGACCGGGTCGGCCTCCGGGTCGACGACGGGCTGCTCGCTCTCGTCGTCCCCGGTGCTCGCCGGGCGTGGCTCGTCGTCACCGTCGAGCCCGGTCACCGAGGTCTTCAGGTCACCGACAAGCAGCGACCCCAGCTGCGACTCCTCGGCGTACGCGGAGTCCGAGCCGAACACCCGCAGATCCTCGCCCTCGTCGAGGCGCAGGACGACCAGGTACGCATCGTCGGCCTCGATGAAGAGCAGCGACACGTCGGCCTCCTGGTCGACGTCGCGCAGTCGGTCGGCAACCTCGTCGATGTCGGCGGCGCCACGCAGGCTGACCTCGGCGGCGGTCCAGCCACTGTCGTCGCGCACCACGGCCGCAGCGAAGTACGACACGGTCCCCCCAATAGCCCTCGACACAGCGTCGACTCGTTACGCGTGCACGTTAGCCGGTCAGGTCGGCAGGCGACCCGTCAACGCCCCGAAGGGCGGGTCTTTCATGACAAAGTCGGGTCAGCCGACGACTCGACGGCGGGTGGCGATGAGCTGTTGCAGACGCTCGGTGCGCTGCCGCTGCGGTCGGCTGCGCTGGCGGACCGCCCGGGCGCCCGCCAACTCGGCCAGCAACTGCAGGCGACGGCGACTGCGATCGGGATCCTGCCGGGGAGTGGTCCAGGCCATAGTGCCGAGCGTGCCGAGTCTCGGCGGTCACGTCAAGACGGCGTTCGCTACGCAGCCAACCGGGCACACGGTGCAGTCACCGCACACCCTCTCGAGGTCGACGCGCCGGTCACCACAGCGGCCAGTCACCACTTGTGGCCCAGCGGACCGCCACCACGGCGGCGGCGATGCTCAACCCTCCCGCGGTGACGATGGCGACGCCGGTGGCCACCCCTCGGTCGCCGTACCTGACCAGCACCAGAGCGGTGACCCAGGCCGACAGGCCAGCCGCCACCGTCCACCACGCGTAGCTGGCCACGTCGGTGCCGAGCAGGCCGAACAGCAGCAGCCAGCCGGTCGCCGCGCCGCCGCCGGTGGCGACACCACCGCCGGTGATCGGGTGCGGCTCGCGGTAGGTGGGCCGGGTCGGGGGCCCGGAGGGGAAGAGACCCGAGGGGGCGCGCGGCACCGGCCGGGCGGCACCGAGATCCGGGCCGGGTTCGGGTCGGGCAAAGGTCACCGTCGCTGCCCTCCCTCACGCGTGCCGCTCGTGCCCACGGTACCGGCTCTGCCAGGATGACCTGATGTCCTCGCCGACGATCAGCCGCCGTGTTCGTCCGGCGTACCCGATTCTGCTGCTGCTCGCCCCGGTGCTCGCCGCCGGCTGCGCGACCACCCGGCCCGGGGTGCCGGCCGACGGCGCGGCGCCGACTCCGCCGGCGGTCTGGGCGACCGCCGACCAGCCGCCGTCGCCGACGCCAACGCCGACGGCGACCGCCCCGAGCCCCCCGGCGCCGTCGTCGGCCAGGCCGTCGGCGACGGCACCCCGCACCGGGCTGAAGCATGTCTTTCCGGTACGCGCGGACAACGTCGACTATCACCCGACGCACGGCGCTTACCCGGCGACGGACCTCTTCGCCGACTGCGGCGAGCCGTTCGTGGCGGTGACCAACGGGACGGTGCTCGAGGTGAGCCGCGTCGACAGGTACCGCAAGCGTGGGCCGCAGGGGCCGGACAACGGCGGCCTGTCGGTCTCCCTGCTCGGCGACGACGGGGTGCGCTACTACGGCTCGCACCTGAGCGTGGTGAGCAGCGGCGTCGACGCGGGGGTGCGGGTCCGCGCCGGGCAGCAACTCGGCAAGGTGGGCCGCACCGGCAACGCGAACAACGTGTGTCACGTGCACTTCGGCGTCTCGCCGGCCTGCACCGGCAAGGACGGCTGGTGGATCCGGCGCGGGGTGATCTGGCCGGCGCGTTACCTGGATTCCTGGCGGCGCGGCGGCAACCGGGAACCAGCGGCCGAGGTCACCGCGTGGCAGCGCAAGCACGGCTGCCCGAAGGCACCCTGACATGGCGCACGCGAGGGATCCCATCGCCGACCTGCGCCGGATCGCGTTCCTGCTGGAGCGGGCGAACGAGGCGACCTACCGGGTGCGGGCGTTCCGGTCGGCCGCGAAGGCGCTCGCCGGCCTGTCCGCGGCCGAGCTGACCGAGCGGGCCGGCAACGGCACGCTCACCGAGCTGGCCGGAGTCGGTGACGTCACGGCGCGGTGTGTGGCGGAGTCCCTCGCCGGGGAGGAGCCGGTCTACCTGCGTCGGCTGGTGGCGACCGAGGGCAGTGACCTGGACGCCGAGGCCACGGCGCTGCGCGCCGCCCTGCGCGGCGACTGTCACACCCACTCGGACTGGTCCGACGGTGGCTCGCCGATCGAGGAGATGGCGCTGGCGGCGGTGGAGCTGGGCCACGAGTATCTGGTGCTGACCGACCACTCGCCCCGGCTGACGGTGGCCCGGGGGTTGACCGCGGACCGGCTGCGCCGGCAGCTCGATCACGTGGCGCGGGTGAACGCGGCGTTGCCCGAGGGGTTCCGGATCCTCACCGGCATCGAGGTGGACATCCTCGCTGACGGCTCACTGGACCAGGACGACGATCTGCTGGAGCGGCTCGACGTGGTGGTCGGGTCGGTGCACAGCGGCCTGAAGGACGAGCGGTCGAAGATGACCAGGCGCATGCTGACCGCCGTCGCCAACCCGCACCTGGACATCCTCGGCCATGTCACCGGGCGGATGGTGTCGTCCCGTCCGGCCGGGGTGACCGGCCCGGGCGACCGGGGGCACCGCGCCCGGACCCGGGCCGAGAGCGACTTCGACGCGGACGCCGTCTTCGCCGCCTGCGCCGAGCACGACACCGCCGTGGAGATCAACTCTCGGCCGGAGCGGCAGGACCCGCCGAAGCGCCTGATCCGCCGCGCGGTGGAGGCTGGCTGCCGGTTCGCCATCAACACCGACGCGCACGCACCCGGGCAACTCGACTGGCAACGGTTCGGCTGCGAACGCGCGGCACTGTGCGGTGTCCCCGCCGACCGGGTGGTCAACACCTGGTCGGCGGAGCACCTGGTGGCCTGGACGCACAGCCGCGCCTGAGTGGCGTCTCCGCGTTTCAGCGTCGGGCGGGTTCGGCGACGGGTGCGGCGGGTGCGCCGAGGCCGACGACAGGGCTGCTCCGGCGACGACTGAACACGCCCTGCGAGACCGCGACCCCGAGCAGCACGATCAGCGCACCGACCGGTTGGTGCCAGTTGAGTCGTTCGTCGAGCGCCACGGCACCGATCAGCACCGCGAAGATCGGGATCAGGTACGTGACGGTGGAGGCGGTGCTCGCGCCGGCCACCCGGATGTTGCGCATGTTGATGACGAACGCGAGCCCGGTGCCGAGCGCCCCGAGGGTCAGCACACTCGCCACCACCCCTGCCGACAGGTCGGTGGGCAGTGGCGGCAGGCCGGCGACGAACGGTGTGACGATGGCCAACTGCGCGGCGGCGAGCAGCAGTTGCGCGGTGGAGAGCGACAGACCCGAGTGCGTGCTGCCGGCGACGAACCTCTTCTGGTACGGGATGGCCACGCCGTAGCAGGCCGCCGCACCGAAGCACATGAGCTGGCCGGTGAAGTGCGCCCCGCCGATGCCCTCCCAGACCCCGAGCACCACGAGCACCCCGACGAAGCCCAGCCCGAGCCCGACCGCGCGGCGCAGGGTCAGTCGCTCGGTGCGGAAGACGAGCACCGCCAGCGGCAGCACGATCAGTGGCGTGGTGGCGTTCCAGATGCCGGCGAGCATCGACTCGACCCGTTGCTCGCCGTAGCCGAAGAGGGTGAACGGCACGGCCACGCCGAAGGCGGCAACGACGGTCAGGTGCGCCCAGACCCGGGGCTCCCGGGGCAGCCGGTCGCGCAGCACGGCGAGGACCACCAAGAGGGTCAACGCGCCGGCGACGACCCGGTAGAGCGTGAGCTGGACGGGGTGCAGCTCGGCCACGCCGACCTTGATGAAGAGGAAGCTGGAACCCCAGATCGCGGCGAGGGCGATGAAGCCCGGCAGCCAGGCACCGACCGGCGCATTGTCAGGAGTGGTATCGGTGTTCACCCCTGACACTCTGCCGCAACCGTACGACAAAGTCGCGCGCCTTTCGGCCGCCACACCGTGCCGAACCCGCAGCTCCAACACGACAAACGGCGGCGACACGGGAGGTGGGATGGTCACGTAGGGTCGCACCGTGGGACGAATTGATGAACTCGCCAACCGTTACGTGGCCGAGTGGGCGCCGTTGAGCCCCACCGGCGCGACCTTCGTCGGCATCGCCGGCCATGACGACCAGCTCGACGACCTCTCGCCCGACGGCTACGCGGCCCGCGCGGACCTCACCCGCCGCACGCTCGCCGAGCTGGAGGTGACCGAGCCGGAGACCGAATCGGAACGGACCGCCAAGGAGGCCATGCAGGAGCGGCTCGGCCTGGACCTCGCCCGGTACGACGCCGGTGAGGTGACAAGTGAGGTCAGCGTGATCACCAGCGGGCTGCACGAGATCCGCATGGTGTTCGACCTGATGCCCACCGCGACCAGCGACGAGAAGGCCAACATCGCCGCCCGGCTCAACGGCTTCGGTGCCGCGCTGGAGGGCTACAAGACCACGCTGCGGGAGGCGCTCGCCGCCGGTGAGGTCAGCTCGAAGGTGCAGTTGGTCGAGGTGGCCAAGCAGTGTGACATCTGGGTCGACCCGACCGGGGACAACTTCTTCCACGGGCTTGTCGAGCGGCTGGGGGCGGACGGCACGCTCGACTCGGAGCTGCGTCGGGGTGCGGCGGCGGCGACCGCGGCGACCGCCGAGTTCGGTCACTTCCTGCGTACCGAGCTGGCCCCGCACGGGCGGGACAAGCAGGCCGCCGGCCGGGAGCGGTACGAGCTGGCGTCGCAGTACTTCCTCGGTGCCAAGATCGACCTGGACGAGACGTACGCCTGGGGCTTTGCCGAGCTGGCCCGCCTGGAGGCGGAGATGCGGGTCGTGGCGGGGCGCATCGCCGGCTCCGGTGCCACAGTCGACGAGGCCGTGCACACGTTGGACGCCGACCCGGCCCGGACCATCCAGGGCAAGGAGGCATTCCGGGACTGGATGCAGGCGCTCGCCGACAAGGCGATCACCGAGCTGCACGGCACCCACTTCGACATCCCGGAGCAGGTCCGCCGCATCGAGTGCTGCCTCGCCCCGACGAGCGACGGCGCCATCTACTACACCGGCCCGAGTGAGGACTTCTCCCGCCCGGGTCGGATGTGGTGGGCAGTGCCACAGGGCATCAGCGACTTCTCCACCTGGCGCGAGGTGACCACGGTCTACCACGAGGGCGTGCCGGGTCACCATCTCCAGGTGGCGCAGACCGCCGTCCGGGCCGACCTGCTCAACCGTTGGCAGCGGCTGCTCTGCTGGGTCTCCGGGCACGGTGAGGGCTGGGCGCTCTACTCGGAGCGGCTGATGGACGAGCTGGGTTACCTGGAGGACCCGGGCGACAAGCTGGGCATGCTCGACGGCCAGGCGATGCGCGCGGCCCGGGTGATTGTGGACATCGGCATGCACCTGGAGCTGGAGATCCCGGAAGACAACCCCTTCGGTTTCCACCCGGGTGAGCGGTGGACGCCCGAGCTGGGCTGGGAGTTCATGCGGGCGCACTGCCGAGTTCCGGACGAGAACCTGCGCTTCGAGCTGAACCGCTACCTGGGCTGGCCGGGGCAGGCGCCGTCGTACAAGGTGGGTGAGCGGATCTGGCTGCAGGCCCGCGAGGACGCCAAGGCCCGCAAGGGCGCCGACTTCGACCTGCGGGAGTTCCACCGGCAGGCGTTGGACCTGGGTGCGCTGGGCCTCGACCCGCTGCGCCGGGCGCTGGCCCGGCTCTGAGGAGAGCGGTATACCTCAGAGTCATATTCATACCTCTGAGGTATACCGCTCATCAGCACAAGCACACCGACACACGTACGCGCGTCAGCGCTGCTCCACCTCGCCCGGCGCCGGCCGCTGGGTCGGCACCGTCGGGTCCTCCGACTTCCAGTTCGTCGAGGCCGGCGGGATCTCGTCACTCAGTGGCCCGCCGACCGGCTGCGGCCTGGGCTGCTCGACGGTCTCCGGGTCGCGTACCGGCTCCTGGTCCACCCGGGTCGGCGTCGGGTCGGCGACCGGCGGCTCGGCCCGGTGCCGGGCGGTCCCGCCCTCGGGCCGGGTCACCAGCCACACACCGAAGACGACAGCGATCAGACCGAGGACACCAGCGAGGATCGGGCCCCAGAAACTGATCAGGCCGATCTTGAAGCGGTTGTCCTTGACCGTCTCGACACTGCGGCTGACCGTGTCGTCGGTGTAGTTGAAGTCGGCGTCCAACAGCACCGTGGGGGTGCCGGTGTTGGGGCGCAACTCCTTGTGCTGCTGCTCCCGCACGTTCACGTAGGAGCCGGTGACCGGGTCGACCCAGAGCGTACGGATGTTGCTGTAGACCACCTGGCCGCTCGTGGCACCGGGGGCGAACTTGCCGACAAGCGTCTGGATGCTGCTCTCCGGGGTGGCCAGCACCTCGTTCTCGATCCGCTGCTCGAAGCGGTACGCCTCGACGCCCTTGACGTTCTCGGTGCCGACGAACTTCGCCGGGAGAGCCCGCTTCAGGTCACGGTCGAAGACCTGGTAGTCGCGCTTGTCGGTGCCGAACGGGAACTTGTAGATCTGGCCGGAGTACTTCACGTTGCCGACCGGAGTGCCGTCCGCGCCGGTCTCGTTGAGCCACTGCTCCTTCCACGAGACGGCCGCGCCGGAGATCCGGTCGAGAGCGAGTTCGGTGCTGTACTGGCTGACCACGTCCTGGTTGTCGGTGCGCCGGACCGTCTGGTAGACGTCCCAGATCACCGCGTCACCCTTGAGGTCCTCGGGCAGCCGGTCCCTGGTGTCGTCGGGCTGCGGAATTACCTCCACACTGGACACCAGATCGCCCTGCGGAACCTCGATGCTCACCGAGCTCCCGGTTGCCGTGATCTTCAGGAACCTGGCGTTCTTCGCCTCGGCGACGGACGTCGTCGGCTCAAGATCATAGGGGAGCTTGGTCACGGCGGGGGCCACGTAGAACGGCAGCCCGGCCGCGAAGACCAGCAATAAGACGCCAAGCCCGAAGAGCGCGGCGCCCACGCGAAGCTTCACTCATCCTCCTGTAACCTGCCGCCCTACGACCTGTTGTCCGGGGCACCCGATCCTTAACATGGCGGGAGGTTACTCCCCGGTCACCTTCAAAGCGACCCCCTGGATGTCCAGATGTCCACAGCCGCCGCGCCAACAGTTTCGGAGCCTTCGGTAACCGGCCGACTCCCCGCCCTCGATGCGCTGCGAGCAATCGGCGCGGTGGCGGTCGTCGGTCACCACGTCGGGTTCCAGACCGCCGCCACGATGAACACCACCTGGGGCGGCTGGCTGGCACGGCTGGACGTCGGCGTCGCCATCTTTTTCGTACTGTCCGGGTTTCTGCTGTTCCGGCCCTGGGCCCTCAACGCTGCGACGGGCCGGGCCCGACCTGGCGCCGAGCGCTACCTGTGGCGGCGAGCCCTGCGGATCGTGCCCGCCTACTGGTTGGCGATCGTGGTCTGCCTGGTCGTCCTGCCGCAGAACGGGCAGGCGTCCGTCGGCGACTGGGTCCGCCACCTCACCTTCACCCAGATCTACCAACCCGGGCAGTTGCGGGCCGGGCTCAGCCAGACCTGGAGTCTCGCCACCGAGGTGGTGTTCTACCTGCTCCTGCCGCTGCTCGCGGCGCTCGTCGTCGGCCGGTCGTGGCGTCCCGTCCGGACCATCGTGATGATCGGCGGGAGCGCCCTGCTGACCGCGGGGTGGCTGACCATGATGGGTCTCGGCTGGCTCGACACCGCCCTGCACACGATGTGGTTTCCCTCGTACGCCGCCTGGTTCGGCGCCGGCATGGCACTGGCGGCGGCGCACGTCGCCCTGCGCACCGGCACCGCGCCCGCGGTCTTCCGGGTCCTCGACGACCTGGCCTCCGCGCCGGTCACCTGCTGGGCCGCCGCCGTCGGCCTGATGGCGATCGCGACGACACCTGTCGCCGGCCCCCGTGACCTCACCGAGCCCACCGCCGCCGAGTTCGGCGTCAAACTGGCCCTGTACCTCCTGATCGCGGTGCTGATCCTGATCCCGGTGGCCTTCGGCGGGCCGGGCCGGGCCAAGGAGATCTTCGGCAGTTCGTCCGCCCGGTGGCTCGGCGCGGTCTCGTACGGACTGTTCCTGTGGCACCCCATGGTCATCGAACTCATCTACCTGGTCGACGACCGACCGCTGTTCACCGGCGGGCTGCTCAACACCTTCGCCCTCACCATGGCCCTCGGCCTGGTGTACGCCGCGGTCAGCTACTACGGCGTCGAGCGCCCCCTGCAACTGCTCGGCTCGCAGCGCCGACGTCGGCGCGGACAGGCGTCCGGCACCCCCGCCACCGCCGTGGCCGCACCGGCCACCACACCGCCGGCCGTCACGGCCGGCACCGCGGCGCCCACCGTCGGCGGATAGCGCTCAGCGCTGGCCCATCGGGGCATTGCCGGCCGGCACACCAGCCCCTAATGTGACGCGGGTCGCTAAATTACTTGAGAGTAGGGTTCGCGTGGAGCGTCGCTTCGGCATGCCCGGACACGTGTTGTTCCTCAACTGGCGAGACACCCGCAACCCCGAGGGTGGCGGCTCCGAGGTGTACGTCGAACGGATCGCCGCCGAGCTGGTGGCGCGCGGATTCCGCGCCACTCTCTTCTGCGCCGCCCACAGCCAGGCCCCCGCCGACGAGGTCAACGAGGCGGGTGTCCGGCTGGTACGACGCGGCGGCCGACACAGCGTCTACCTCTGGGCGGCGCTCTGTTACGTCGCCGGCGCGCTGGGCCTCGGCCCGCTCGCGGCCCGCCGAGGCGGCCGGCCCGATGTCCTCGTCGACGTCTGCAACGGGTTGCCGTTCCTCGCCCCGCTGTGGGCACGACGCCCGGTGGTCAAGCTGATCCACCACGTGCACCGCGAGCAGTGGCCGGTGGTGCTTCCACAGTGGGCGGCCCGATTCGGCTGGTGGATCGAATCGTCGCTCGCCGTACGCCTCTACCAGCGGTGCCGGTACGTCACCGTCTCCGAGGCGACCCGCCGGGAGCTGGCAGCGCTCGGCGTGCCCCCGGAGCAGGTCTCGGTGGTGCACAACGGCACCCCGACGCTGCCCCACACCGACGTCGAGCGGGCGGCGTTTCCGCTGCTCGTCACGCTGAACCGGCTGGTACCGCACAAGCGGGTGGAGGTGGCCCTGAAGGCCGTCGCGGCGCTCGCCGACGAGCTGCCCCAACTACGTCTGGTCGTCGCCGGCCAGGGCTGGTGGGAGCCGCACCTGCGGGACCTCGCCGCCGAGCTGGACATCACCGACCGGGTGGACTTCCGGGGCTTCGTGACCGAGGAGGAGAAAGCGGCCCTGCTCGCCGCGGCCTGGGTGGCCCTGACCCCGTCACTCAAGGAGGGCTGGGGGCTCACCATCGTGGAGGCGGGTTCGGCGGGCACCCCGACGGTGGCGTTCCGGGGAGCCGGCGGAGTCGCCGAAGCGGTCGTCGACGGGCGTACCGGCCTGCTGGCCGACGACATCGACGACTACCTGATGAAGGTGCGCACGCTTCTGCACCGGGATGAACTGCGGCGCGAGATGGGGGTCCAAGCCCGGGAGCACGCGGCCAGCTTCACCTGGCAGGCCGCGGGTGGACGCTTCGAAGCGATCCTCAAGGCTGCGGAGTCGCCCCGCCCAGTGCCGCAGCGGGGCGAGCCGTCCTACCTGTCGCCGTAAACCGCGGGGGCGTACGGGTCCTTCTTTCCGGCCCGCTTGGCCGCCTCCGAGACCTGCTTGGCCTGATTCACGGCCTCCTCGTCGGTGGCGGTCGCGGCGGCCGAGATCCCGCCGAGAGCCAGGATCCCCAGCAACGCCGCCACCAGGCCAGACACGACCAGGGTCAGAGCTCTACGCATGCCAATCCTCCAATGGCGAGACGTGCGAGCGGACGTTACCACGCGGTAGGTCGCCGGTGTAGTGCCGAAACGGCGGCAGCGACGACCACCAGAAGGGCAGCACAGAGCGCCGCCACCACCGCCAGTCGGGCCGGCCCCGACGGGCTCGGTGGCAGCACGGTCTCCGGGTTGCGGTAGAGCGTCAGGAACGGTCCGTCATGGACCCGCACCAGGCCGCCGAGCACCTGGTCATCCACCTCGCCGGTGACCTCGCGCTGCACCAGCACCCAGCGCACACCCGTGGTCCGGACCGGCCGCCCCTCGGCCAACGCCCGGCGCATCTCACCGACGCGCGGATTCTCGCCGGCCACGGCGACGTCGCCGACCCGGAGCGTGTCGTCGGTCAGGACCGTCCCCGGCAGGTAGCGGGGTGCCGGGTCCAGGACGACCCGGCCAGGGTTCCACGGGTACGCCCGGTAGGCGCTCAGCGGCAACGCGAGGATCTCCCCCGGATCCTCCTCGATGTACTCGGCCACCCGCTGCCACTCGGCCGGATAGCTCACCGGACGAAGCCGACCGGCACCGCCGAACGCGAGGTCAGGCAGGACCGCCACCGGCATGAGCAGCAGCCCGACCAGGACCACCCCGGCCACCTCCCGGTCGATCCGGGCCACCAGCCGCTCGGCCCCCAACGCCGCGCACACCACAAGCAGCAGCGCGTACGGCGCCAGGAACTTCTGGCCGTCGCGCAGCAGCCCCGCGCCCGGCAGGTGCACCACCGCCCAGCGCAGCGCGGTGTCCCCACCGGGAAGCACCCCGAGGGCGGCGAGCAGGCAACCGACTCCGGCGAGCACCGCAAGTCGCGCCGCCCCGCCGGGGGTCAGCCGGCGCCGCAGCAGCCCCGCACCGACACCGGCCAGGATCAGCAGCACCACCGTCGCCACCGGCACCAGCGGTGCGGCGCGACTGGCGGGGGTTGCCTGTGCGCTCCAGATGCCGCCGGTGCCGGCCAACGCCACAAGCGGGCCCGCCCAGTTCTCCGAACGCGCCGCGAACGCCGCCACCCCCGCCGGATCCGAGGAGCCCCCGGCACCGGTGACCAGGGCCGCGACCACCCAGGGTGCGTTGAGCACACCGACCGCTGCCAACGCCTGCCGGGACCGGTGCGGGTGCATCCGCTGCGACACCAACATCGATCGGGGCGCACGCATCCGGTCCGACGTCAGCACCAGCACCGTGCCCAACGCGATCACACCGCCGGTCGGCGTGATGGCGGCGGGAGCGGCGGCGAGCACCACCCGGGCCAGCGCGCCGGCCCTCCCGGCCCGCAGGTCGAGCGTCGCCCGCACCAGCCAGGGCAGCGCGGCGTACGCGAGCAGCAGCCCCCACTGCCCGATCAGCAACCGCTCGGCCAGGTACGGCGTCCACGCGTACGCCACCGCGGCGAAGAGTCGGACCGCGCGCCGGTCGGTCGGCACCAACCGGCCGGCGCCGACCGCCGCGAGGAGGATCGCACCAGCCAGCGCCAGTCGCTGCACCAACCAGCCCGGCACGACCTGGGTGACGAGCGAGACCAGGGCGTCCATCGGCACCGCCCGGGGCAGGGTCTGCGCCGGGGCGACAAGATCCCAGGTCAACGGCTGCCGGGGTACGAACACCATGTCGTACAGCAGCGCGTAGCCGGGCGTCGCCAGCGGGGCCAGCACCACCACCGTGACCGCCGCCGCGACGGCGTACAGCCACAGCGTGTCCCGGCTCCGCCGGAGCGGCGCGGTCTCGACGCCGTCGGTCGGGTCAACCATTCACGACGCCGGCACCGCCCGGCCAACGGTGACCAGTTCGGTGCAGACCCCGACCCCTGGCGTCCGCACGGTGACCTCGACGGCGTCCCCGGCACCCTCCAGCAGGAAGAACACATCGTTCAGCCCACGGCGCAGGGTGATCTCGCGAGTGGCCTCCCCGAGCCGGAACAGCGCAGTCGAGTCGCCCGAGCTGAGGTAACCGAAGTGCACCACGTACGGCCACTCCACCAGATAACCGTCCAACGGGATCCGGGTGGGTCGGCCGCCCTCGGCCAGGTGCCCGCAGCCGTCCACCGGGCCGGGCACGATCTTCCGCCCCTCCACCACCACCGGTCGGATCCGGCCCAACTCGTCGAACGTCGACGGTCGCGCGGCCTCGGTCACGAAGGTGGGCCGGCGTTCGGCCGGGCGGAAGAAGTGCGACTGGAGGTTGTCCGGCCAGAAATAGCCGGCGATGACCCGGTCCGGGACTGCGGTGTCGAAGAAGACGGTGCCCGGCGGCGCGGCGGCCAGCTCGGCCTGCGTGGTCGCGAGGTAGTCGCGGCCGTACTTCGTGCTCCAGTTGTCCCCGAACCGGGCCGTGCTCCACAGGGTGCCCACCCCGATTGTCGCCAGGACGACGATCATCGAGACCAGGCCGACCGCGAAGGCACCCGGCTCGCGCAGGACCGTCGGCACCGGCCACGCCGACACCTCGTCCTCGTCGGTGTCCCTGATGCCCAGCAGGGCCGCACCGACACAGATCGCGGCGACCAGGACCACGTCCGCGACGTACCGGGGAACGACGCCGATCAGTGACCCGAGCGGGCCGCCCAGGCGCGTGACGGCGAAGAGCGCGGCAACCAGCCCGAGGTAGGAGGCGAGCAGCAGCCACGCCCGGCCAGCCGACGGACGCCGCCGGACGGTCACCACCACGAGCGTCGCCAGCACCGCCCAGGACAACCACTTGGCGATGTCGTACGGGTCGACGAGTGGCGGACCGTCACCGGCGTAACTCCAACGCCACGGACCGCCGAGCAGACCCGGCACCATGGTCTCCCCGACCAGGTCACCGAGGAAGTTGAGGATCGAACCGACCGAGGTCGGATCGCGCAGTTCACCCGAGGGGCGGGACAGGTAGAACGCCAGGTAGCCCCCCGACAGCACGCTGAGCACCAACCAGGCCGGCCAGTGCCGCCGGATCGCCGTCGTGAGGCTGCGCCACCCGCCACCGGAGGTGAAGAGGAAGACGGTCAGCAGGAACAGCAGCGGCACGATCAGCAGCGACTTGGTGTCGAAGAGCAGGCCGAACACCAGCCAGAGCGCGATCGCCACGAGGTGCCGCAGGCGACCGGTCCGCACGTACCGCACCTGGGCCGCCACCGCCATGACCAGGGCCAGCTGCATCGGCAGCACGAGCAGCCCGACCAGCCACAACGAGGAGACCTCGAGCGTCAACGGGCTGAACACGAACAGGCACAGCGGGATGAGCAGACCCCAGCCGGGCCGGAGCAGGTCGCGCAACAGCCGGTAGACGGCGAGCCCGGTCACCGCCTGACCAGCCGCCAGCAGCAACACCCACGGCCAGGTGGCGAAGCCCGCCGCCCGCACCATCGCCCACGCCACCAGCAGACCACCGGGCATGAGGTGGTTGTTGAACGTACGCAGGAGGTAGTCCGGGTCCAGCCCGGTGTCGAGAACCTGGGCGGCGATGACGAACTCGTCCTGCGAGAACCAACCACGGGCGGCGAGGCCGGCGCGCCAGGCGACCGACACGGCGATGAGGGCGATCGCCACGGCGCGGACCGGGTCGGCGCGGAGCCATCGGCCGATCGGCCCCGGTCCGTCGCCATCGGACGCGACGCGTTCCGGATGCGTCTCGGCCTCAGCTTCTGGCATTGACATGGTCGGCAGCCTGCCACACGCTTACACGCCGTGGGGACGGCCGTTCTCCCGATAACGCCACCGCAGCGCCCCTGGTCGCCCGTCCGTGCCCGGTCCGGATAACGTCGCGCGACAGTCGTCGGCTGCGGGTGCGCGTCCGGCCGGTGAAGACAGGAGCCGACATGCGTGCAGAGGTGGCCGAAGGCGCCACTCCCGAGTCCAGCCGTAGCCGGCACACGGCCCGACGGTTCCGGCACCTGGTCATCTGCATCGCGCTCACCGCCCTCGCCTTCCAGCAGGCCCCGGGCCAGGTCGTCCCCGACACCAAGGTCGACCTGAACGTCAACCCGGCCGGGTGGCTGCTCCGCTCGCTGCACCTGTGGGACCCCACCGGCACGTTCGGCCAACTCCAGAACCAGGCGTACGGCTATCTCTGGCCGATGGGCCCGTTCTTCCTGCTCGGCTCGGAGGCCGGCCTCGCGCCGTGGGTGGTGCAGCGGCTGTGGTGGGCGCTGCTCTTCTGCGTCGCCTACCTCGGGGCCGTGCGCCTGGCGGGCCGGCTGGGCATCGGAACGCCGGCCGGGCGCATGATCGCCGGTGTCGCCTTCGCGCTGTCACCCCGCATCCTCACCCAGCTCGGCTGGTCGTCGGTGGAAGCCTGGCCCAGCGCCGTCGCCCCCTGGGTGCTCATTCCGCTCGTCGGTCTCGCTGCCGGCACGCGACTGCGACGCCCCGTCGCCGCGTCGGCCCTCGCCGTCGCCTGCGCCGGTGGGGTCAACGCCACCGCCGTCTTCGCGGTGGTGCCACTGGCCCTGCTCTGGCTCGCCACCGTCCAGCCCGTACGCCGCCGGGTCACCGCCGTCGCCGCCTGGTGTGGCGCGGTCGCCCTGGCCACCGCGTGGTGGCTGGTTCCGCTGCTGGTCCTCGGCCGCTACAGCCCACCCTTCCTCGACTACATCGAGACCGCCCGGAACACCACGAGCGTCACCGACGCGGTGACCACGCTGCGCGGCGCCTCCTACTGGGTCGCCTACCTGGCCTCGCCGTTCGGGCCGACCATCCCGTCCGGGGCGCGACTCGCCAACGAGGCGGTGCTCGTCGCCGCCACCCTGGCGGTCGCCGTCCTCGGTGTCCTGGGGCTGTCCCGACGCGGGATGCCGCACCGCCGGTTCCTCGTCACCGGTCTGGTGCTCGGCGTCGCGCTCGTCGGTCTCGGGCACGTCAGCGACCTGCCGAACATCCTCGCCGGGCCACAGCGGGAGTTCCTCGACGGCGTCGGCGCACCCCTGCGCAACGTGCACAAGTTCGACGTCCTGCTCCGCCTGCCCCTGTGCCTGGGCCTGGCGCACCTGATCGGGTTGGTCGTCCGGGCGGCGCGCACCGCTCCCGAACGGCACCGCCCGAGAACCGTCGCGCGCGCCTGGCTGACCGCCGGCGCCGCGATCGTCGCCGTCACCGCGGTCGCCACGCCGGCCCTCGCTGGTGGTCTCGCCACCCCGGGCAGCGTGAAGGAGGTGCCCGGCTACTGGCACGACGCCACCGACTGGCTCGACGCGAACGCGGGCCGCGGACGGGTGCTCGTCGTACCCGGGGCACGATTCCCGTCGTACGACTGGGGCAACACCACCGACGAGATCACCCAGCCGCTGCTCAACAGCCGGTGGGCGGTACGCAACGCCATCCCCTTCACCCCACCGACCACGATCCGGCTGCTGGACGTGATCGAGTCGACCCTCGCCACCGGCGCCGGATCGACCGGGCTGGCGGATCTGCTGGCCCGATCGGGGATCAGCCACGTCCTGTTCCGCGCCGACCTCGACCACGGCCGCTCCGACACGGCCCGCCCGGCGGTGGTCCGACAGGCGCTGGAACGCTCACCCGGGTTGACCCGGGTCACGTCCTTCGGCCCGCTGCGCGGGGGGCCCTCGTCCCCGGACGAGTTCCGTGACCACGGGCTCGACGTGCCGGTCCGGGCACTCGAGGTCTACCGGGTCGACCGGCCCGTCGAGCCGGTGGTCGCCTACGACAGAGCCGACGTGACCACGGTGGTGGGCGGGCCCGAGTCACTGCTCGACCTGGCCGCGGCGGGGCAGCTCGGCCCGGCGCCCACCGTCCTGGCCGGCGACGCGCCGACCGGCGACGTCGTCGGACCGGTGGCGATGACCGATGGGCTGCGCAGGCGCGACGTGTCGTTCGGCGGGTTGCGGGACAACACCTCCCAGACGCTCACCGCCGACGACACCTTCGAGAAGAGCGCACCCGCCCACGACTACCTGCCCGAGTGGGGGGCACAGCACGCCACCGTCGCCCGTTTCGACGGCATCAGCGCGATCCGCACCTCCACCGCCCGCTCGCAGGTCGACGCCCCCGGCGGTGCCCGACCGGAACACCAGCCGTACGCGGCGATGGACGGCAACCCGGCGACCTCCTGGCAGTCCGCACCGTACTCGCCGAGCGACAGGCAGTGGATCGAAGTCGGCCTCGCCAACCCGACGACCGTCACCCGGGTCGAGGTGTGGTTCGACCTGAAGGCCGACGCCCTACCCACGACGGTGACGGTCAGCGCCGGGCACGGAAGCCGCACCGTCGAGCAGTTCAGCGACCACATGGTGTTCGAGTTGCCCGCCGTACACGCCACCCGCGAGGTGCGGATTTCGATCGACGGCGCGTACGACCTGCGCCCGTTCGGAAACGGGTCGGTCGGCATCGCCGAGATCAAGATTCCGGGCATCCGGACCAGCCGCACCCTGGTCCTGCCCACCGCACCGGTCACCGACCGCCCGGCGACCGTCGTCGCGTCGGCGGCACCCACCACGCCTGCCTGTTTCTCCGTCGACGGGCACCCACGCTGCTCCACCGACGCCATCCGTGGTTCCGAGGACGCGTCCACGATCGACCGGACCCTGACCCTGCCGACGGCCGGCGCGTACGACGCCAAGCTGTGGGCGCGGCCGACGGCCGGCCCTGACCTGGACAACGCCATCGACAAGCTGGTGACCGACGCGCAGCCACTGCGCCTCGCGGCGCAGATCAGCGCCTCCTCGACGGCGGTGCCCGACCCGACCGGCCGAGCCGGGGCGGCGCTCGACGGGGACGTGGCCACCAGTTGGTCACCGGCGATCGACGACGAGGCGCCGATCCTGCGCCTCAAGTGGCTCAAGCCGCAGACCATCACCGGGCTCCGCTTCTCGGTCGACGACAAGACGGCCGCCACCCGTCTCGGCAGTGTGCGGGTGGTCGGCGACGACGGCTTCCGCAGCAGCCTGCTCGGCGACGACGGGCTGCTCCGCCTGGACCCGCCGATGCGGACCGACGAGATCACCGTCCAGTTCCTCGACAAACCGTCCGCCACCAGCACCGACCCGTACAAGCTGCGGTTGCCGGAGCGGCTGCCCATCGCGGTCGGCGAGGTGACGGTGCTACCCGGAGCACCCACCGTCGCACCGCGCCTCGACACACAGCTTTCGCTTGCCTGCGGATCGGGCCCGACGCTCCAGGTCGGCGCGGCACGGGTGACCACCACCCTGCGCGGCACGCTCCGCGACCTGCTCGAGATGCGCGAGATGGCGGTGACGCCGTGCGGCCGGGACAGGACCAGGCCACTCGACCTGGGCGGCGGGGAACAGCGCGTCGTCGCCACCGCGAGCGAGTTGGCCGCACCCACCAGGCTCGCCCTGGTGCCGCGGACCCCCACGCCGTCGCCGTCGGCGGCCGCAAGCGCCACCGAGATCGAATCCTGGGCGGCCACCGAGCGACGGGTACGGGTGGCAGGTCACCCCGTCGACCGGGTGCTCGCCGTGCGGGAGAACACCAACACCGGCTGGCAGGCGACGCTCGGCGGGCGGACGCTGAAACCACTCGTGGTGGACGGGTGGCAGCAGGGCTGGATCCTCCCCGCCGGGGCCTCCGGTGAGGTGCTGTTGCGGTTCACCCCGGACACCCCGTACCGGGCGGGGCTTCTCCTCGGCGGCATCCTGCTCGCGGTGGTGGTGCTGCTCGCGGTGCTGCCCGCCCGAACGCCCACCGGGCGAACCTCGGCGACGCCCGTCCGGGGCGGGCGACGCCGGGTCACCCGCTCGCTACCGCTGCTGGCGGTCGGGGCCGGTGCGCTCGTGCTGTCGAGCGGCCTCATCGGTGGTCTGCTGGTCGCGGCGGGGTTCATGCTGGCCGTACCCGGCCCACGCCGCCTGCCCTGGCTGGCCGACCCCCGTCGGGCCAGGACCATCAGCCGGGCCGTCGAGACGTGGCTCCCGGGTGGGCTCGTGCTGCTGGCCGGGTGGCTCTACCTCGAATCGACCCGGCGGAACACCGACGGGCTGCTGCAACTCACTGTCGTCGTCGCCCTGGGTGCCCTCTGGCTCTCCACCACCGCCCGACGACGGCCCGTACGCCGGGCCAGGCCGACCGCCGCGAGCCCGGCCGTCGCGGGACCGACGCCGGAGACGGCCGAGCAGACCCCGCCGGCCACGGCTGGGGCGCCGACGCCGGGCCAGGCGGCGGACCCGGTCGACGGGCAGCTTCCGACCTTCTCCGAGATCACGTGAGCCCGCTACGCCCCGTCCGTCGGGCGAGGACAGCCCAGACCGAGCTGGCACGCGGTCGGAGTACGGGCCTCGGAACCGCCGGGGTCAGCGTCACCCTGGCCGGGGTCCTGGTCAACGGCCTGGCCTACCTGGTGCCGGTGCTGGCCGCCCGGCGGCTCGACCCGGCCGAGCTCAGCGCGCTCGCTGCCGCTCTCGGGCTGGTGGCGATCGCCGGTGTGCCCGGGCTCGGCCTGCAACTGGCCGTCGCCGTGCACCGCGCCCGGCACGGTGCCTCCGACACTCGGCGGCTCACCGCGGTCACCGCCGCGGTGTGCGCGGGAGCCCTCCTCGCGGCGACACCACTGCTGGTCACCGCCCTCGATCTCCCGGTCGAGGTGCCCGCGCTGCTGGCGGTGACCACCGCGGCGATCGTGCTCTCCTCCCGGTCCCTCGGAGAGTTGCAGGGCGGGCAGCGCTTCGTACGACTCGCCATCGGGATGGCCCTGCTCGCCACCGGCCGGTACGGGGGCGTGATCGTCGGGTTGCTGCTCGGCGCGGGGCCGACCGGCGCCCTGGCTGTCGGCGCGTTGACCTGCGCCCTCACCCCGCTGGTGCTGGCCCGCCTAGCCCGCGGGCCCGAACGGTCGTCGACCACAGCACGGCTGACCGCCGCGCAGGTCGTCGCCGGTTGCGGTGCGACCCTGGCGATGCTCGTCGTCTCCTACGCCGACCTGCTGCTGGCCCGGCAACTGCTGTCCCCGTCGGACTCCGGGGCGTACTCGGTCGGCACCGTTCTGAGCAAGGGCGCGCTCTGGGCACCGCAGGTCGCCGCCGTCCTCGCCCTACCGCGGCTGGCCCGCGGTGACCGGCGCAGCCGAACGGTCGCGCTCGCGGTGACCGGCGGATGCGGCGCGGTGCTGGTCCTCGCCTCGACCCTCGCCGGAGGGCTCGCCTTCCGCTTCGCCGGTGGAGCCGACTACGACCACCTGGGCCGGTACGCGCCCCTCTTCGCTGCGATCGGCGCGCTCTACGCGGTGACGTTCGTGCTGCTCAACGACCGCCTCGCGGCGGGCGCGCGCTTGGCGGCGGCACCGCTGTGGGTGGGCGTGGCCGGGCTGGTGGCAGTCACCGCGACCCTCCGGCCGCACAGCGTCCCCGGTCTCCTCCATGCGGCACTGGGCACGGCCATCGTCACCACCGGGCTGATGGCGGTGGCCACCCGGCGGTCAGCTAGCCCTCCGCCAGCCAGTCCGCAAGCAGGCGGTGGTCTATCGCGTCCACCCGACCGAGTGGACGGCCCGAGGCTGCCCGGTCCCGCAACTCCGCCCGGGTGAACCAGCGGGCCGCGAGCAACTCCTCACCGTCCACGCGTACCTCGTCGGTGGTGGCGGTGGCCCGGAAGCCCACCATCAGGCCGGCCGGGAACGGCCACGCCTGCGATCCCTGGTAGGTCACGTCGGTGACGGTCACGCCCGCCTCCTCGGCCATCTCCCGACGGACCGCGTCCTCCAGGCTCTCGCCGATCTCGACGAAGCCGGCGAGCGTCGAGTACGCGTCCTCGGCCGCTCCCGCGTGCCGAGCCAGTAGACAGCGCCCCGACCTACCGGGCGCCTCGACCAACACGATGATCGCCGGCTCGATCCGGGGGAACAGCAGACGTCCGCACTCCGCGCCGGTGCAGGTCCGCAGATGCCCGCCGCCGCCGGCGACCGCCGCCGCGCCGCACGTCCCGCAGAACCGCTGCTGCCGGTGCCAGTGCAACAGACCCCTGGCGTACGCCTGAACTGCCGCGTCACCAGGTTCGAGCCGCCCGACAAGTGCCCGCACGTCGACGGATCGCACCGCGCCGGCCATCTCGACGGCGGACCGCTCGGGGAGTGCGGACAGGTCTGCGGCGAACACGGCGACGTCCCCGTCGAGCCCCAGAAAGACAGTCTCGCTCGCGGCAGATCGCACCAGCGCCGCCCGGTCCGCGCCGAGCCGAACCGGCCCGTGGCCGTCGACGAGACAGCGGTCCCGCCACATCGGCAGCACCACGGTGGCCGCCTCGGTGAGCAGCGCACTCACCCGCGTCGAATCGGTCCGCAACGGGCTCGCCCGATCCAGCCAGCCGCCGCCGTACGCCAACACCCGCTCCGCAGTGCCCACCCGGCCACCGTGCCACGTTGGTGTCCCGCCGTCGGCACCACCCCCCTGTTGCCGCGACACACCGAACGACACGCGTAGCAGCGCCTGGCGGGCACAGCCCGCAGGGACGGCCGAGCATTGGTTACCGTAGGTGCCTCCGGGAGGGAGGACCTCCCGCGGCACCCTGGCGATCGAGGTTGCAGTGACGCTGTACGGCGAAAAGAGTCCACCCGCCGACGACCGGCCCACCGTGCGGGTCACTGCGGTCACCTGGCCGGACGATGGACCTACATCAGCCACGACAGCCACCGCCGAAGCGCCGGGCGGCGGCGGTTCGGGCCGGCCGCGTCGGGTGCGGATGCTGCTCGCCGTCGGTCTCACCGCGGGCGTCCTCGCCGCCGTGGCGGGTGCCGGCGCCTGGGCGTACGCCGGTGACGTTCCCCGTGGGACAAGCGTGCTCGGCACCGAACTGGGTGGCCGCAGCCGTGCGGACGCCGACCGGGAGTTGCGGGCGGCGCTGGACCGGCGGGCGGCGGCGCTCGCCACCCCGTTGAAGGTCACCGTCGACGGGCGCACCGCCGAGATCAACCCGGCCGACGTGGGGCTGGGCGTCGACGTGCCGGCGACCGTCGCGGCGGCGGCCGAGGCCGACGCGCACCCGGTCAGCCGGCTGGTCGGCTCCCGCACCGTGGAGCCGGTGGTGACAGTCGACGAGGGCCGGTTGGACGACGCGCTCCGCAAGGTGCTCGGCGACCAGGCCCAGGGCATGACGATGCCAGCGATCACCTACAAGGGCACCACACCGAAGGTCGTGCAACCCAGGCCCGGGCTGGCCCTGGACCCGCAGCGCTCCGCCGAGGTGGTCCGCACGGGCTGGCTGGCCGGCGCCCCGGTGACGGTGCCCCTGGTGGAGACCCACCCGGCGACCACCCCGGAGGAGTTGGACCGGCTGGTCGCCGAGCTGGCGAAGCCGGCGGTCGCCGCACCGGTCACCCTGCGCACCGACAAGGGCTCGCTGACGATCCCGCCTGCCGCGATCGCGAAGAGCCTGCGGTTCGGCGCCGACAAGACCGGCAAGCTCACCCCGTCGGTGGACGTCAAGCGGCTGCGGGCGGCGCTCGGCGACAAGATGGCCGCCATCGAGGTCGCACCGAAGGACGCCACGATGGCGATCACCGGCGGCCGGCCCGTCGCCAAGGAAGGACGATCCGGGCAGCAACTGGACAGCGCCGCCCTCGGTCGGGACCTGCTGGCCGTGCTGCCGAAGGCCGACGGCCGCGAGGTCGCCGGCGAGTTGAAGGCGGCGCCGCCCCAACTGACCGGGGAGAAGCTCGCCGGCCTGGGCATCAAGGAGCGGGTGTCCACCTTCACCACCCGGTTCACCGGGGGCATGGCCTCCTCGCGCAGCCAGAACATCGCGACAATCGCGAAGAAGGTGGACGGCACTGTCGTGCTGCCCGGCAAGACGTTCTCGCTCAACGGTCACACCGGTGAACGCGGCTACGCCCAGGGCTACCGAGACGCACCTGTCATCCTCGACGGCAAGTTGGTGCCGGGTGTCGGGGGTGGCACCTCGCAGTTCACCACCACGCTCTTCAACGCGACCTACTACGCCGGCCTGGAGGACGTCGAGCACAAGCCACACTCGTACTGGTTCGACAGGTACCCGGCGGTCATCGAGTCGACGATCTTCTGGCCGAACCTGGACTTCAAGTTCCGCAACAACACCAAGTACGGCGTCCTCATCGACACGTCGTACACGTCCAGCTCGATCACCGTCTCGATCTGGAGCACGAAGATCTACGACAGCGTGAAGACGGAGTACGGGCCACGCCGCAACATCACGACGCCGAAGCAGATCCACCTGCCCGCCGGCCCCTCGTGCATCGAGACCAACGGGATCAACGGCTTCACGCAGGACGCGTTCCGGGTCATCAAGAAGGGCGGCGCGGTCGTCAAGCGGGAGAAGTTCACCTGGCGCTACGACGCGGAGCCCCGCTACGTCTGCGGTCCGAAGACGTCCTGATGTCCCGCCCGCTCCGGGTCCGAGCGGATTTTGGGGTCAACTCAGGTCTGGAGTCAGCTCGGCGGCGTTGTCGCCGTACTCATTGCGCTTGCCGCCCTGTGGAGGCAGCGGCACAGCGCGACTCTCCTGCACCCGGATCTCGGCCCGGACCCGGTGCGCCGCGGGGTGCCACATCTCCTCGAACGGTCCCATGACCTCGCCACCAATGCCACGACGACGGACCCGGGACGCGAGCCACCAGAAGATGCCCAGGACCGCCGCCACGCAGCCCACGAACACCACAAATATCAGCACCTCATCCACACGCCGAGCCTAGCCATCGGCACCGAGCCAGCCCTGAACCACCGCGATCTTGCACTTTCGGTTGCCGCAATGCCCCCTATCAGCCGGTTTGTCGCCGCAGAATCTGCAAGATCGCGGGGGTGGGGGGTATCAGAGGGGCCTGGGGCGATACACCGGACAGACAATGCAGTCAGGGAACGCAGATAAGCCCACCCCGTGATGGGGTGGGCTTATCTGAAAGATTGTCCGGCGGCGTCCTACTCTCCCACACCCTCACGAGTGCAGTACCATCGGCGCTGGAGGGCTTAGCTTCCGGGTTCGGAATGTAACCGGGCGTTTCCCCTCCGCCATGACCGCCGTAACTCTATGAACATATCAAACAACCCCGGGCAAAAATTCACGGGTGTTCGCTCGTTCAGAGTTGCACAGTGGACGCGTAGCAGCTTAGTAGTCAAGTCCTCGGCCTATTAGTACCGGTCAACTGAACCCGTTACCGGGCTTACATTTCCGGCCTATCAACCCAGTCGTCTAGCTGGGGGCCTTACCCC
>NZ_JBEZGM010000018.1:0-164003 GCF_040649995.1 Micromonospora sp. NPDC048835
CCAACCAGCAGTTCCAACTGGTCACCAACGGCAGCTACTTCCAGCTCCGGGCACGACACAGCAACAAGTGCGTGGACGTACCGGCCCTGTCGACCACGGACGGGGTGGTCCTCAAGCAGTACACGTGCAACACCGGGGCCAACCAGCAGTGGTCCCGCACCGTCGTCTGACGGTCGTTCCGACGTAACGACCGATTCACGATGGCTTACCCGAGCCGGACAACGACGGGTTGCATGTCGGCAATCCGTCGTTGTCTTGGCGGCGGGCGGCTTCGTAGCGAAACCGGAACCCGGCGAATGCCGACGGCGGCGGGGACCAAGACCGCACACGAGACAGCGACCTCACCGGCCAAGCAGACCACACTGGGCAAGCTGGAACCGATCATGCTTACGCCCGATGCAACAGAGCGGATCCCCTGTCTACCCCCCAAAAACCCCGTGTCCGGCCTCGGCACGTTCATCCCAGTGAAGCGACGTCAGGCGACCCGATGGCCTGCCGGTGTTCGGCCGGGCTGAGACCGCGTACCCGTTTGAAGGCCGCGCTGAGTGCGAATGAACTGCCGTAGCCGACCTGGCGGGCCACCGCGCCGACGGTGGCGTCCGGTTCGCGCAACAGGTCGGCGGCCAGCGCGAGCCGCCAGTTGGTGAGGTACGCCATCGGAGGCTCGCCGACCAGTTCGGTGAACCGGCGGGCCAGCACCGCCCGCGAGATACCGGTGCCGGCCGCGAGGGTGGCCACCGTCCAAGGCTTTGCCGGGTGGTCATGCAGTAGTCGCAACGCCCTGCCGACCACCGGATCGCCGTGCGCTCGGTACCAGGCGGGCGCCGCCGCCTCGGGCCGGGAGAACCAGGCCCGAAGTACGGCGATGAGCAGTAGGTCGAGCAGTCGGTCCAGGACGACATCCTGCCCCGGCTCGTCCTTGGTCATCTCGTCGCCGAGTAAGGGGATGAGCGGGCTGTCCAGTGCTCCGGCCGGCAGCACCAGGAGATGAGGCAAGACCCTCAGCAGCCGTTGGCTGACCTCGCCCTGCAACTGGTACGTACCACTGAGCAGCACCGCCATCCCGTCAGCGCGTTCGCCCCAGGTCCGGATACCCAGGTCCATCACTTCGCACAACTCGTCCCCGCTGGGCGTGGTGCTGTGCTCACCGGGATGGATCACTGCCTGCGGCGGCGTGGCCGGGTCGTCGGCGATCGTGTACGGCTCCGGGCCACGGATGATCGCGACATCGCCCGGGCGTAGCGGCACCGCAGCACCCTGATCCGGCACCACCCACGCCGTGCCGCGCAGCATGGTGACCAGGGTGAGGGGCGCACGATCCTGGATCCGTACCGACCAGGGCGGGTCGAACACCGACCGCATCAGGAACGCACCGCGCGCCCTCGGCCCGTCCAGCAGCCCCGCGAGCGCATCCATGCGCTCAGGTTAGCCCTGTGAGGTGGGCGGTCGAGACGTCGGGACATGCGATCGAGAGTCTCGCCCATTCCCGGTGCGCTCGCCCTCGACTTGACTGGTTGCCATGACGAAGACCGTTGATGAGCAGCCAATCCTCGTACTGGGCGGCACCGGCAAGACCGGCCGCCGGGTGGTGGACCGGCTCGCCAAACTCGACCGGCCGGTACGGGTCGGCTCCCGCTCCGGCGAGCCGCCGTTCGACTGGACCGACGAGCGCACCTGGGCACCCGTACTGGACGGGGCTTCGTCGGTCTACCTGGTGTACTACCCGGACCTGGTCGCGCCGGACGCCCTCGCGACGATCCGCTCGTTCACCGAACAGGCGGTGTCCGGCGGGATCGAACGGTTGGTTCTGCTTTCCGGCCGGGGCGAGGAGGAGGCCAAACTCAGCGAGCGGGTGGTCCAGGACTCCGGGGTGGCCTGGACGATCGTGCGGGCGAGCTGGTTCAGCCAGAACTTCAGCGAGGACTTCCTGACCGACCCGATACGCGGCGGCGAGGTCGCCCTCCCGGCCGGGAACGTGCCGGAGCCGTTCGTCGACGCCCTCGACATCGCCGACATCGTGGTCGCTGCGCTGACCGACGACAGGCACGCAGGGCAGCTCTATGAGGTGACCGGCCCGCGACTTCTCACCTTCGCCGAGGCGACCTCGGAGATCGGCAACGCGCTCGGGCGGGAGATCGGCTACCGATCGGTATCGCCCGAGGAGTACGCCGCCGTGATGGCCGGGTACGACGTGCCGGCGGAACTCACGGCGGTGCTGACCGAGCTGTTCGGCAAGGTGTTGGACGGCCGCAATGCACAGCTCGCCGATGGTGTGCAACGGGCGCTGGGCCGCAGGCCGCGCGACTTCACCGACTATGCCCAGGACGCCGCCGCCGCTGGTGCATGGGACATGTCACCCGGTGGAGACTGGGCATGAACGCCACCCTGGCTGCCTGGTCGGCGGCGGTGACCCTGGTGGTGACGGGTGCGATCACCGGTGTCTACTACGCCTTTTCGGTGGCAGTGATGCCCGGTCTGAACGCCGCCGACGCTGGCACCGCGATCCGGGCCATGACGAGCATCAACCAGAGGATCCAGAATCCGCTGTTCTTCGTCACGTTCTTCGGCCCGCTCGTCGCCGCCACGGTGACCGGTGTATTCCTGTTGATCATCGGGAAACGGTCGGGTGTGCTGTTCCTGGTGGCCGCAGGGGTGTACCTGGTAGCCGCGTTCATCCCGACGGTGGTCGTCAACGTGCCGATGAACGAGACGCTCGACGCCGCAGGCGTGCCGACCGATCCTGCGGAGGCGGTCCGGGTGTGGGCTTCCTACTCGTCCGCCTGGACGTGGTGGAACTCGGTACGCGCCGGCGCCAGCCTGATCAGCCTGTTGCTGGCTGGTCTCGGCGTCTATCTCTCGGGCCCGTCCCGATGACGTCGCCGTCCGTTGCGGGCAGGGTGGCCAGTTCCGGGCAGCCGGGGGGAATGCGGCACGGAGTGTGCCCAGCAGATCGTCACTCGGGCCGGTGGGCGTCGACCGGAATCCGCCGGGCATGCTCGATGAACGGCCCGTCGGTCTGGATCCGCTGGTTGCAGGCTGACGAGTTGGTCGCGGCCTGTCCGTAGCCGGGTGACAAGGAGCGATGAACGCCTGGCGGTGTCTCTGCAGCTCAGCCACCACTTTAGGCAAGCAATGACATGCGTGGTTCGGTTGCGGATGGCAACAAGGGGTTTTGACAAGCAGCGACAAGCCTTGAACGAGGCTCGACATTGGGCTGTCGTGGGTTTGAATCCCTCTCTGCTCACGAGCGTCCGCCGTGTTGGCGCTGGCTTGGACACTGCTAGTTGCCGGGGAGGGTCAGCCGTGCGTAGTCGGGTAGTGAGGTGAGTACTCGGCGCTGGCCGTTGGCGGGATTGGCGGCGACCAGTTCGGCGCCCTGGGTAGTCCAGCGTTGCAGAAGGATTTCGGTGCCGGCGAGACCGAGGAATTCCTCACCCTGGTCGTTGTTGGGTGTCACGAGGTCTATCCGGCCGGCTGGTTGGCCGGACCGTAGGTCTACCCCGACCATCGTCCAGGGGGGCTCTGACTGCGGCTGTTCCGGCTGGCCGGTCGGGGCCTGCTTCTGCCGGGTGACCACAGCCCATACGCTCGGCGGATTGCCTCCGCCGCGCAGGACTGGGGCGAGCGCGTTGCGGAAGTCGCCGGGGCTTACCTGCAGGGTGGTGGGGATCGACACCGAGCGGGCGCTGCGGCCGTCGGCGTCTTGAATGGCGATGGTGATGTATCGGCGCGGCCGGAGGTTCGCGCCGAGGTTGAACTCTGCGGTGGCCAGTTCGCGCCCGTCGAGGAATGCCAGCATTCGACGGGCCGGCATCGCGGGTAACCCCAGCGGGCGCAGTTCTCCGTTGGGCAGGGTGAATGCCGTGTACGTCTCGCTGGTGCCGGTGGTCAGCCCGAGCAGCAGCGACTGTCCGTCGGTGGACCATTGCCGCAGCTCGTAGCCGGGCGGGACGGCCCGGTCGGTGGTCCCGGTGAGGTCGCGGATCCACCACTGTCGGTCTCGGCGGTGGGCGAACCACCGTCCGTCGGGGGAGAGCGCGTGACTGAACTCGCTGATGGTGACCAGCCCGACGGTGAATTGGTCGCCGGTTGCGGTCACCAGGTAGATCGGCAGTCGAGGCAAGCCGCCGCTTGTGGCGGTGAAGCTTTTGGGGTCATTGATCTGGTAGAGCAGGGTTGCCCGCCCGACGGCCCGGTCGCTGGGTAGGGCGGTCGGGTTGGTCGGTGGCAGCAGCCGGTCGGGTAGCCCGGCGAAGAGCTCCAGGGCTTTACCGGGGGTAGTGAATTCGGCGGACGCCGGTGACGGGGTGGCGGTTGTCCGCCAGACTGTCACTCCGGCAGCCCCGCTGGCCAGCACTCCGGCCAGCGCGAACGCGAGCCACGCCCGACGTCGGCGCGGTCGCGGCGGCGTGACGGGTGCAGGTCCCGGTGCCGTGGTTTCCATTGTTGTTCCCCCGATCCGGGCTTCTGCCCGCCGCACAGCTCACGGGAGTTGTACCGGAGGGTCAACGGCCCGGTCAGACCCGACACCCAATCGTGATCTTGAAGGAGGTTGGTCCTCGATGAACACCTCGCAGGGCTGGGCGGTTCAAGCCGCAGGGCCTGCCCGACGTGAAACGTGACTGCCAAGAGCATCGTCGGTGTGACAACGAGCGCGTCGGCCGGAGCTTCTGTGCTGTGTTCGCAACGGCTTACCGCCAACCCACCAAGAGCCTTCCGCTGCTGCCGTGGTGGGGCGTGGGCCGTGCAGTGGTCTGGAACCTCGATGCTCAGTGCGGCGTTCGTCGTCGGAGCTGGTTCGATAGGAAGCGATACAAATCGCCCTGCCGTCGCTGTGTCGTGCGGCGTCGCCAGGTCGTCCTCGACCGCGGGCGCTGCTTGGCTGAAGGGCGCGGTCGATCGACGGGCCAAAGTCTCGGCGAGGGGAGCGCTGACGTCAGTCATTAAGTGGTGTTTGGAGCTTGGTGCGCGGCAGACGACCGAACTCGCACCGATTTGGGCCGCATCTGCGAACACCGATTTTGGGAGGCCATCGTCAGCGACCCGGACCCGTCCTGCTACCCCGTTGTTGGCTGAACGGGACCTCGTGTAGCCGTTGCCAGGCGGTCTTAACCCATTCCTCCAGGGACGCCGGAGGTCAGCTGAGCAGCAGACCGCACAATCTCGCCGATCCCGCTATGACGTACATCACGCCATCGCCACGTTTAGCTGGCGACGGTTACGTAGCGTAGTGAATCAAGATCAGAGAGGTGCTGTCATAGATAACGTGCGATGCCAGCGAGGTCCGATGTGGATCAGGTCAGCCTGTGCGCGACTCAACGGGACCAAGCAAAGAGATCACTAGCCCTATCGTCTCTGCCACTGCTCCTTGATCGATTGGACGTGTGGCATGGGACGTCGGTGCCGTCGTGGGCTTGCAGCGTGGGTAGCCGCTGCTGTCACCGGCAGTTTGCTCGTCGTTCCTGCGCCCGTGCCCGCTGCTGGGGCGGCTCCGGCGTGTACGGGTGTCGCGCCGTCGGAGGCGGCGGCATCGGCGTTGGCTGTGGCGTGTGCCGAGCCGGTGTCCGTTGACGGTTCCCGCACGGAATTTGCCCAGGTGGTGGCGCAGCCAGACGGGCGGATGCGGTTCGAAGCGGCAGTAGAGCCCCAGCGCACCCGCAAGGACGGCAGGTGGGCCGACGTTGACCTCGATCTCGCTCCGGGAGCCGATGGTGGGTGGCGGCCAGCGGCATCGGTCGCCGACGTCTCGTTCTCCGCTGGTGGCAGCGGCCCGCTGGTGACCCTCAAGCGCGGCGGCAAGACGATGATGATGTCGTGGCCTGGAGGTCCTCTGCCAGCGCCGGAGGTTTCGGGTGACGCCGTCACCTACCGCAACGTGTTGAGTGAGGTGGACCTGGTGGTGCGGGCGACCCGGACGGGGTTCGCTCACGCGCTGGTCGTCAAGTCAGCGGCGGCCGCGGCGAGTCCGGCAGTGCGCCAGATCCGGTTCGGGTTGAGCGGGGATGTGCAGGTGAGCGCCGATCCGGACGGTGGATTGCGCGCGACGGCTGGCAGCTCCGTCATCGCCTCAGCGGAACCTGCCATCATGTGGGACTCCCGGACAGGTGAGGCGGCGGGAGTCTCTGCCCGCGGCGGCGTGTCACCGATGGAGTCGATGTCGACGTCGGCGATCGCCGGCGACTCCGCCCAGGTGGCGCCTGTCGCAGTGGACGTGGTGGGTGCTGATCTCGTGCTGCGCCCGGACGCGGAGCTGCTGCAGGCACCTGACACGGTGTTCCCGCTCTTCATCGACCCGCTTTGGTCGGTCTACAAGTCACGGTCGGCCTACGCCACTAACAATGGCTCCTCGAACAGTGACCACACGTCCGCCCGGGTGGGTTTGAATCCGGAGACCGGTGCCCTGTACCGGTCGTTCTTCGAGTTCAAGACAACCGCGAACGGGGTGTCGCTCAAGGGCAAGCACATCGAGTCGGCGTATGTCCAGATGAACCTGGGGCACTCCTTCTCGTGTGAGGACACGGTCGCGTCGATGTATCTCTCCTCGGCGATCGACGCGACGATGAAGTCCAGCTGGTCGAAGATGAAGATGCCGACGTTCCTGGATAGCGCCTCGGGTCACGCGAACGAGGCGGGCGGGTGCGACCCGCCGCAACCGGACATGATCATGAAGTTCGACGGGGCGACGGTGACCCGTCAGGTGCAGACCGCGGCGACGGACTGGTGGAACACCATCACCGTCGGGTTCACCGCGCGCTCGTCCGATGGGACCGGCGAGTCGACGCAGAAGCGGTGGAAGAAGTTCAAGCCGAACGACGCCAAGCTGTACGCGGACTACGACTCCACGCCGGGTACGCCGAACGGCTTGCAGGTCGCCGAGGTGGCCTGTCCTGCTTCCGGGGTCCTGACGGTCGGCACGCTGACGCCGGAGTTTTACGCGGTGTTCCCGGACGCCGATAACAATGACTCGTTGACGGCGGCCTTCGAGTGGATCCAGGTTCCTGCCGGCGGTATGGGCACGGTGACGGACACGTCCCCGGCCCGCAAGGCCCCGCCGCCGACCAAGGCCGCCGTCACCCCGGGCACCCGCGCGGACAGCAACCCGGTGACCATCACGACCGGCGTGACGTATGCGTTTCGTACCAAGGTCACCGATAAGGCCCCTTATTACGCGACGAGCCCCTGGTCGAAGTGGTGCCAATTCAGGGCCGACACGACCAAGCCGACAGTGACGGCGCGGGTGGTGGCGCTGCCTTCGGGGCCGGGTACGAGGGGCAGGGTCAGGTTCGAGTCCACCTCCACGGATGTCGTCAAGTTCCTCTACGGCTGGGACGACGCCACCCGGGTGATCACCGCGCAGGGCACGAACCCCCGGTTCGCCGAGGTGGACATGACGGCGCAGAGCTTCGGCCGCAATGTTCTGCTCGTCAAAGCGGTAGATGCCACGATGAACGAGGGCTCCGGATCGGTCGAGTTCATGGTCTCCCGCTCATCCGGCCCGACGGCCAGATGGGGCTTGGAGACCTACCCGGGGATCAACCAGGCTGCGGCGCTGGCCGACGGCGAGCCCGCTCCGCTCAACTCGCCGGTCACGGCGTCGAACGTGACGTGGGCCAACGACGTCCGGCTGGTGGGAGGGCAGACAGCGACGTTCAACGGAACGTCGTCGTACGGCCAAGCCGCCGGGCAGGTTGTCGACACGTCGAAGTCGTACAGCGTGGCCGCCTGGGTGCGGCTGACCGACAAGTCAGCCGACCGGACGTTGGTGAGTAAAGACGCCTCCGGGTGGGCGTCGCTGTACTTCCAGTACCACAAGAGCACTGACCGGTGGGTGGCGCAAATGCCGTCCGCGACCTCCGGCACGGCAACGTGGTGGATCGCCAAGTCCACCTCGGTACCACCAACCAACGTCTGGACCCACCTGGCCTCCGCATACGACGCTACGGAAAACACGCTCAAGCTGTATGTCAATGGGTCGTTGGAGTCCACGGTCACCGGTGTCGTCGGATTCAACGACGCAATCGCACCGCTCTGGATCGGTAGGAGCAGAGCGGGGTCAACATGGTGGCAGGGCAGCCTCGCCGACGTGCAGGTCTTCGACCGGGTTCTGGTGCCGCATGACTTCACCGGCCAGTTGGCCACCGATCCGCTGTCCGGCGGGTTCAACGAGCCCGGAATCTTGACGCCGATCCTCGCCGGTAGCTGGGATTTCGACGACATGCGACGCTGCTACCTCACCAACTTGCGGGATACCTGCCAGGCGCCTGATCCGCCGTCATCCTGGGGTCGGTGGCTGGCCCTCACCCGGGGCGCGACGAACGGCTCCGGTCACGGCAATGGCGGCTTCGGCCTGTGGCTGGACTCGGAATACTTCCCCAACGAGGGCTACACCAGCGCATCAGAGGAGTACGCCCGCAGCGCCGTCAAGACCGGATCAACCCCACCCAACGGCGACGGCAACCAATTCACCGTCTGGCAGGACACCCCGGTGCTGCGCACCGACGACTCCTTCACCCTGTCCGCCTGGGCAATGATCGACAGCCTGACCGGAAGCAGAGCGATCCTCTCGCAACGGGGCACACACGAGAGCGCCGGCTGGCTCAAGTACACCGAGACCGAAGGCAAGTGGTCCTTCGTGGTGAGCGATGAGGATGTCACCACCACAACAACCGACTGGGTGTCGTCGACGTCCGCCGCGGCCGACGGGGTCTGGACCCACCTGACGGGCGTCTACGACGCCAGCCGCCGCGAGCTGCGCCTCTACGTCAACGGGCAGTTGCAGGCAACCAAGGCGGTGGCGTTCGCGCCGATGAAATCGTCGGGGCCGCTGCTGGTGGGACGCACGCTGTGGCATGACCAGTTCGCCGACCAGTTCAGCGGCGGTATCGACGACGTGGCGGTATACCAGGGCGCGATGACCGACACTGCGGTGCTCAACGCGTACAACGCCCACATGTCGGTCTCACCTGGCACGAACACCCTCGCCAAGGGCGAGAGCCTCTCCGCAGGCCAGTATCTGCGCTCCGATACCGGCAATTACCAGCTGTGGATGCAGGACGACAGCAACCTCGTCCTCACCCAGGCAGGCTTCCCTCTCTGGGACACCGAAACCCGAGGCATCCCCGGGGCCCACCTGACCCTGCAGTCCGACGGCAATCTGGTTGTCTACAGCCGGGATGGCACGCCGGTGTGGCACACCAACACCCGAGGTACGAACGCGAGCCAACTCGTGCTGCGAGATAACGGGGACTTGGTGCTCCTCGACCCTGGCGGAACGGTCATATGGCATCGGTGAACCGGCGGTAAGCCATCTCCTGCTCGGCCCGGCCCCCGGCCCGGCCGGGCAGGAGAGGGTCGAGGTCCGTCGGTCTGGCAACAGCCGATCGCGCCTGTCGAATTCCCCCAAGCTTTGTAGTGGTTGTCGGAGAGGAACAGTTCATGTCGGCACGGTCTGTGCGCGGCCCACGGCGGGTCCGTCGGAGTCATCCCGGTACGAGCGGCCGGCTCTGGCCGTTGGTCGGGACGGTGATCGCGTCTCTGGTGCTGTCCCTGGTGCCCTACGTGCCGGCGCAGGCGGCCGCACCGCGACAGCCGTCGAAGCCGCCCGCGGAGAAACTCGACCGCGACGGCGGCCCGGTAACCGGCGGCAAAGCCTGGCAACAGAACAGGGTGACCTCCGCACCCTCACCGGCACCGAAATGGCCCGCTCCCGCAGCCGCGCGAGTCGACCTCGCCGCGACCTCAGCCCGCGCGACCACCAGCCGCGGCGTGCGGGCCGGCTCGCTGCCGGTCTGGGTCGACCGCGTCGCCGGTAAGGCCGGTAAGCCGCTCACTCAGCTCGACGTGAAGATCGTGGATCGGGCGACCCTCCCGCAGGCCTGGCGCGACGGCCTGATGGTGCAGGTGACCGCTCCGCAAGGCGCACCGACCGGCGTAGCGAAGGTATCGGTCAACTACGACTCCTTCCGGTACGCGACCGGCGCGTCCTGGGCGTCGCGCCTGCGTCTGTGGCAGGTTCCGCAATGCGCGATGAGCAACCCCACCAGCCCCAGCTGCCGGTCGGTGCCGCTGCACACCATGAACGACACCACCGCGGGAATCGCCACCGCGGACGTGAGCGTGGCGTCCGCCAGTGCGCCATCCGGTTCCTTCCTCATGCTGGCCGCTGCGTCGGCCGGGGCCGACGGTGACTTCGGCGCGACCAGCCTCGCCCCCTCGTCCACCTGGTCCAGCGGCGGTAGCGCTGGTGACTTCTCGTGGAACTACCCGATGCGCATGCCGCCGGCGACTGGCCCGGCGCCGTCGGTGGCCCTGAGCTACTCGTCCTCCACAGTCGATGGCCGGTCGGCAGTAACGAACAATCAGCCGTCGTGGATCGGCGAGGGCTTCGACTACTCCTCCGGCTTCATCGAGCGGCGCTACGTGCCCTGCGCCGAGGACATGAAGAACGGGGCGACCAACAGTACGCGGACCGGTGACCAGTGCTGGCGCTCGGACAACGCCACGATGAGCCTCAACGGCAGCGGTGGCGAGCTCATCTACCAGGCGGGTAAGGGCTGGCACTCCCGTACCGAGGACGGGTCGAAGATCGAGAAGCTGACCGGTGCGACCAACGGCGACACCGGCGATGCGGCCTACGGTGACGTGGGGGAGTACTGGAAGGTGACGACCACCGATGGCACCCAGTACTTCTTCGGCCGGCACAACCTGCCCGGTCAGACGTCCGTAACGAACTCCACCCTCACCGTGCCGGTGTTCGGCAACCATGCTAAAGAGCCGTGCGCGAAGGACACGTTCGCCGGTTCGGACTGTGTGCAGGCGTGGCGGTGGAACCTCGACTACGTCGTCGACGTGCGCGGCAACACCATGTCGCTCTGGTACGGCAAGGAGACCAACAAGTACGCCCGCAACGTCACCGACTCCGACGACGTCACCTACGACCGGGCCGGATACCTCACCCGCATCGACTACGGCACGTACGACCGGACGACCGCGACGCACGGCGTCACCGAACGCAGCACCACCCCGTACGCGCAGGTCCTGTTCACCACCGATATGCGCTGCTTCTCCACCTGTGGCACCGAGGCCGCCCCGGTGACCGCGAGTTGGAAAGACACCCCGTGGGACCAGGAGTGCAAGGCATCGGCGACGTCGTGCCCGCAGCAGTACACGCCGACGTTCTGGACCACCAAGCGGTTGAAGACGGTCACCACCCGGGTGTGGGACACCACCAAGTCGACCCCGGATTGGCAGAACGTCGAGTCCTGGACGCTGGGGCACACCTTCTCGGCGACGGGTGACTCCACCCACGAGGGCCTGTGGCTGGACCGCATCGACCACGCGGGCCTGGTCGGCACCACCGTCAACCTGCCGAAGGTGACGTTCGGTGCGGAGTCACTACCGAACCGGGTGTACACCGAGCACAGCCCCACCGACAACTGGCTGCGTCTGTCGAGCATCGTCACGGAGACCGGTGCCCGCATCAAGGTCGACTACTCGTTGCCCGAGTGCACCGCCGCCATCGTCGCCACGCTGGCACCACACAACAACACCCGGCGTTGCTATCCGGTGAGGGTGCCCGACCCGCAGGACCCGACGGGCAACACGCTGGTCACGGAGTGGTGGCACAAGTACCGCGTCGAGCACGTGGCCCAGGACGACGTGCAACTGCCGAAGGGGAAGTCGCCGACCACGCACACCTGGTATGACTATCCCGGTTCCCCGGCGTGGCACTTCGACGACGATGACGGCCTGACCAGGCCGGAGCGCAAGACGTGGGGACAGTGGCGCGGCTACGACAAGGTCAAGACCCGGGTCGGGGACAGTGGGAACCCGCGGACGTTGACCGTGACGACGTTCCTGCGCGGTATGCACGGCGACAAGCTCAGCCCGTCGGGCGGCACCCGCAGCGTGCCCGTGCCGGCGTCGGTGGGCACGGAGACCGTCTACGACGAGGACCAGTTCGCCGGACAGATCCGGGAACAGGTCGTCTACAACGGCGTCGAGACCAAGCCGGTGTCGATGACGGTGAACGTGCCGTGGCGGTCGGATCCCACCGCGAGCCGCACCATCAACGGGGACCTGGTGGAAGCACGGTTCGTCAACACCCAGACGACGTACGCAGCTACCGCGTTGGGCGTCGACGGTTCCCGCGGGTGGCGCACCTCGCGCGGCACGAGCGATTACGACCACACGTACGGCAGGGTCACGTCGTCCCAGGACGACGGCGAATACCCGAAGACCGGCGACGAGAAGTGCACCACGTACACCTACAACCAGAATCTGGGCAAGAACCTCACACAGTTGGTCAAGCGGACCACGACCACCGCCTTGCCGTGCGGCAAGGACCCCGCCAGCGTCGACGACGTCATCTCCGATGCCCGCGTCTACTACGACGGTGCGACAAGCGTCGACACCGCCCCCACGTTCGGCTCCGGCACCAGGACCGAGCAGCTCAAGGACTGGACGTCCGGCACCGGGACGGTCTGGCAAACGACCTCCCAGGCCACCTACGACATCGCCGGCAAGCAGCGGACCTCGACCGACATCAAGGGCAACGTCACCACCACCGCGTACACCCCAGCGGTCGGCGGGCCGATCACCCTGCTGACCAGCACCAACCAGTTGAACTGGTCGTCGAAGGTGGAGACGAACCCCTACTGGGGCTCGACGACAAAAACCACCGACCCCAACGACAAGGTCACCTCGACGGTCCAGTACGACGCCCTCGGACGTGTGGCCAAGGTGTGGACGCCGGGGTGGACGAGCGCCGCCAACCCGAACACCCCATCGGCGCAGTACACCTACACGTTCGCTGACGGACGCGACAGCTACCCCTACGTCACGTCGAAGACCCTGAACGCCGACGGCGCTTACATGACCTCGTACCAGATCGTCGATGGGCTGCTACGTCTGCGGCAAACCCAGTCACCGTCGCTGGGCGGCGGCAGCGACCGGGTCGTCACCGACACCCTCTACGACGCGTACGGGCGCGAGACGGCCAGCTACCCCGCCCACGCCGAGCCCGGCGCCCCGTCAGGCGTCTTCTGGTCCGAACCCGACTGGTCCGTACCCGCGGTGTCCCGGACGGTCTACGACCAGGCGTCCCGACCGACGAACAGCATCTTCCTGGCCGGTGACAACGTCACGAACCTGGTCGAGAAGTGGCGCACGGTCACCAGCTACGAGGGTGACCTGACCAAGGTCACCCCGCCGAAGGGCGGCACCCCCACCACCACCGTCACCGACGTCGAGGGCCGGACCGTCGGACTGCGGCAACACACCACGCCTTCCGGCGTCGACGGGGACTATCTGGAAACGACCTACGCGTTCAACCGCAAGGGCCAGGCGACGAAGAACGCTGACTCCGCCGGGAACGAGTGGATCAACGAGTACGACGCCAAGGGCCGCCTCTGGCGTACCACTGACCCGGACAAGGGCACCACGACCAACGCCTTCTACGACGACAACGCGTTGAAGCAGACCGTCGACGCCCGCGGCGAGACCCTCTGGTACGTCTACGACCAACTCGGCCGCAAAACCCAACTGCGCGACGACTCCGCTACCGGGCGGCTGCGCTCCGAGTGGAAATACGACACGCTCTACGGCGAGCCGAACCCCAGGTTCAAAGGGCAGCTGACCCAGAAGATCCGCTACGACTACGACTCCGCCGGCACCGCCAGCAAGTACGAGTGGCACGTCGGCAACTTCAACGAGCGCTACCAACCGACCGGCGTCGACTACGTGATGCCGTGGGACTCCGACCTCGGCGACACCTACGGCTTCGGCTACAGCTACTCCCAGTACACCGGCGCCCCCACGACGATCGCCTACCCCGGCGGTGGCGGCCTCGTCAACGAGGAACTCACCACCGACTACGACTCCACGACCGGCATGCCGGTCCGCCTGGACACCAGCCTCACGGGGTTCGTGGGTACCTTGGCGACCGCCAGCTACACCGCGTACGGCGAACGTAGCGGTTCGATCTACAAGATCCCCGGCAGCGGCAACTTCACCCAGGACACCGTCTACCGCGATGGGGCAACTCGCCGAGTCGACCGGACCATCATCGAACGCTCGACGCTTGCCGGGACGGTCTCGGACCGCCGCTACTCCTACCAGGACGCCGGCAACCTCAAGTCGATCACCGATACCCCGCAGGTCGGTGATGCGGATGCTCAGTGCTTCCGCGACGACGCACTGGGGCGCCTGACGACCGCTTGGACCCCGAAGGCCGGGGTTTCCTGCGCCACGGACCCCGTCGTCGCCAACCTCGGCGGGCCGGCACCGTACTGGCAGGACTGGACCTTCACCGACACGGGCAGCCGGCTCACTGAAACCAGCAATGACAGCAGCGGGAAAACCACCCGCAGCTACACCGTGCCCGACGGCGGCCCGGGAGTCGTACGACCCCACGCCGTCACCAACGTGAAGACCGTAAACCCCGATCGGACGACCGTCAGCAGCAAGTACGAATATGACAAGTCGGGTAACACCACCTGCCGGCCCAGCTTCAACCGCGCCAGCAACAACTGCGTTTCTAGCGCCAACAACCACATCCTCGGCTGGGACGCCGAAGGCAAGCTCGCCACCGTCAGCGTCGCCGGGAACCCCGTCGAGACCAACATCTACGACACCGACGGCGTTCGGCTCATCCGCAAAGACACCACCGGAACGACCCTGTACCTCCCCGGCCAGGAAATCCGCTTCCAAGGCGGCGCCACCACCGGCACCCGCTACTACGACTTCGCCGGCACGACCATCGCCAGCCGCACCGCAGGCTCAGCGGTCACCGACCTGACCTGGCTCTACAGCGACCACCAAGGCACCCAACAAGTCGCCATCAACGCCGGCACTCAAACAGTGGACATCCGCCGGCAAACCCCCTACGGCACCCCACGCGGAACGAACCCCACCTGGCCCAACAACAAGGGCTTCGTCGACGGCGACACCGACCCCACCGGCCTGATCAACATCGGCGCCCGAAAGTACGACCGAACACTGGGCCGCTTCATCTCAGTCGATCCGCTCATGGACCTCACCGACCCGCAGCACTGGAACGGCTACTCCTACGCCAACAACAGCCCCATCACTCTCTCCGACCCCAGCGGCCTCGACCCCGGCGGCGGCCAGCGAATCGACCAAGAAAGAAAGGAAAAAGAAGAGAGCGAGGCGGCAAACCCGTCACCCCCTGGCGGCGGCAACGACGAAAAAGCGGCGCGCCTTGCAGCCAAGGGCGTCTTCCTTGCGACCTACACCGACGCCAACATCAACTGCAAGGCTCATAAAAGCGACTGTGACGCGCTCCGCTGGGCAGTGGTTGAGCAACACTTCGACCCGATCAAGGCCGAGATTCAGATCCTGTGTGGCGGCGGGCGCTTGGACTACACCAACTGTTTGAACCAGTACGGCTACGAGTGGGACTGCGGCGTCGCGAAGTGCGCCGAATCAATGATGCACGCCGGTGAGATTACGCTCGAGTTAATCATCTCCGAATTCTTGGTGATGGCTGGCCGCGCCCTCGTCACAGCCGTTGCCGCCCGAACTGCCGCCCGCTTGTGCTCCTTCGAAGGAGCCACGCTCGTTTTAATGGCCGACGGATCCCGCAAACCGATCAGCGAGGTTGAAGTTGGCGACGAGGTCATAGCATCGGATCCGGAGACCGGTGAGCAGGAGCCGCGCGAGGTTACGCAGGTCTTCGTGCACCAAGACACCGTCACGGACCTAGCGCTGGGCAACGGCGCAGTTTTGGGTACGACTGAGGATCACCCATTCTGGTCTGTCACCGACAACAGGTTTGAGCGGGCCGACGAGCTCGCAGCTGGTGAGCGGGTCCTGACAGCCGAAGGGGACACCCTCACGGTTGGCGGGCTCCGCATCAGTACGAGCCGGGTGGCGTTGGCCTACAACCTCGAGGTTGACGGCATCCACACGTACTATGTATTGGCGGGAGCATCGCCGGTTCTGGTGCACAACAGGTGCGGTCCTCGTTTCGAGGTTAACTCGAAGGGGACCGTAACCGATTACACCAATCCCAGCGGTAGGGTCGGAGTTCCGCAGCTTGAAGGCGGCACTCTGCAAGAGGTGGGTGGGCGCATCTGGGGCTCCGGTAATCCTTCTCACCTCATAGGAACGCGCTCGCAAGCTGATCTGCGAGGGCTAGCGAGTAGAGGTGATGCGGAAAAATTGCAGGACTTCTATCGAAGTGCAGAGCTTGCTGGAAAAGGTGGAAAAACTGCGCCGGCACGTGTGGAGCTAACTCAGGAGATCATTGATGCTTGGAGATAGTCGATCGGGCAAAGAGGAGCAGGTCATCGACCTTAAGTTTAGGGCTGCGCAAGGAGAAACTATTGAAGTGTGTTTCGAGCCAGTAGGAACTACTTTTTCCTTGAGCGATGGTGAGTCGATTTCCCTCCGGACGGCCATCGGGAACGTGGCGTCGCTCGAGATTGTCTCGTGGCCCAATGGAGTTGGGGTTTGGGTCCCATATCCTGGCGATCACACGATCATTGACTCAAAGGGGAAGGAAATCGAAACGCTTTGACCTCCGGCTCGGCGGGAGAAATATTGACCGGGCATTGTGCTGCTTCGGCGAGAGGCTTCAGTAAGCGCGATCAAGCGTGGATCTTTGTGTTGGATCTGAGCGGGGCTGGCCCTGACCGCCGCTGTGCTGGCGCTCGGGTTTGGGCACCACCTCGCGGCATACCTCGTCCTCGGCGCGGTGGTCGTGGCGGCGACACTGGAATCGGTGTTCGGGTTCTGCGTGGGCTGCGCGATCTTCGCGGGGCTCATCCGGATCGGGTGGATCCCTGACGCCGTCTGCGCCGAGTGCAGTGACATCTGGAGCCGCGCGCCGGCCAACGGATAGGGGATTGTCGGATCGCGGCTCGCCGCGCGACCGTGTACGTCGTGCCGCGGCGAGAGCGCGTGCCGTCGTGGGTGGTGGCGATGCCGGGATTGGCGTATGCGGGGCTCGTGCGCGTACGCGTGCATGAAGTTGGTCTCCCCGCCGTCAGCGAGAGAAGGCGGGTCGGCTGGCTCGGTCATCAGCCGACTGTCACTAGCGGCTGGGGTGCCATCCGAGGAGAGGGCCGAGCCGGGTCGCCATGTCGGTGAGGATCTGCGCGTAGTCGGCCGGCGCGAAGGTGAAGGGCAGGGCGAACGCCACCTCGTCGACCTCGCGGAACGCGGCATTGTCGAGCAGTCGTTCGGCGATCAGCTCCGACGGGCCGACGAGGTCAGGGGCGAACATCATCCGGGCCGGACCCTGGGGTGACGCGGTTCGAGGTGTGCGTTGGTGGGCGTACTCCTCGTAGCGGGCACGTTGGGTCGGGGTGGCGGTGTCGGTGGGGATGACAACGAGTCCTTGTGAGACGCGAGCCCGTTCGGGGTCCCGGTGGTGGGCGCGGAACGTGCGGATGTGCGAGAGCTGGATCTCGGCGAAATTGGTGGACTCTTCGGCCTTGACCACGCTGCTGGTGAGCAGGTTCATGCCCTGCTCGCCGGCCCAGCGGGCGGAGCCGAGACTGCCGGCGCCGTACCACATCCGGGCAGCCAGGCCGGGGGAGTGTGGTTGCACCCGGCGGGAGAACTGCTCGAAGCCCTCGAAGCCCTCGACGTCGCTGGCCGGCTCGCCGCGAACGAGGTCGAGCAACCGTCGTACCCGCGTGTAGCTGAAGTCTTCCGATTCGGCAGTGTCCGGATAGAGCGATCGGCGGACCCGTTCGTAATGCATCGGCGGACCGACGCTCACCCCGGGGTTGAGGCGCCCGCCGGAGAGGATGTCGACCGTGGCCAGGTCCTCGGCGAGCCGCAGTGGATTCTCCCAGCCGAGTGGGATGACCGCGGTGCCGAGTTCGATGTGCCGGGTCCGCTGGGTGGCCGCCGCCAGAACCGCCATCGGCGAGGAGATGCCGTACTGGAGGTGGCGATGGCGTACCCAGGTACTGTCGAAGCCGAGTTGCTCGCCCAACTCGATGAGCTGAAGTGTCGCCTCGTGGCCGCTGCGGGGGTCGGCCTCGTCGAACAGGCCGATGGTCAGGAAGCCGAGCCTTCGCAGTGGGGCCGACTGTTTCGACACCGGCGTTTCACTCACCGTCCGCCTCCACTGATGCTCACCCAAGGATCTGAAATCCTATTCGAATGGTAGGAGAATCGATCGTATGCTGCCTGTTCGGCTCACCTCCCGCCGGGTCGTCGACCTGGCGCGGGTCGCCGCGTAGCTGCCCCGCGCGGTGTTCCTGCCTCCGGTGCGGCCCAGCCGCCTGAGGCGCGACTGCGAGGTCGCGACCAGGTTCGACAAGGTCGCCGTCCGCCACGAAGCCACGATCCACGGTGCTGCCATCGACGAATGGCTCTGACCGGATTGAACTCAGCTCTACGGCGCTCTGGATGTGCCGAGCACGGCTTTCGACGCGGTGGCGGCTCGGTCGAACGCGTCCCGGGCGCGCACCAGCTCGCTGAGATGGGTGCGGGCCCAGTCACGCGTGTGCTCGATGACGTCGAGCAGGGTGCGACCGAGTGGTGTCAACTCGTACTCCACGCCGCCATCGTCGGCGCCCTCGACTGGGCAGCGCCGCACCAGGCCGTCCCGTCCCATCGCGGTCAGCGTCTCGGCGAGCACCTTGGTGCTGATCGGTCGCAGATGACGGCGCAGAACGCCGAAACGTCGCGGTCCGTTCTCCAGACACAGCACGATCATCGCGGTCCACTTGCCACCGACCTGGATCGGGAACGCACTCATCGGACAGGCCGGATCAAACGAGGGTAACGGCGCGACGGTCTGGGTCACCAACCCAGCGTAGGTGGTTTCGTTGCGGTAACCACCTACGCGTGACCTACGGTCGTGCCCATGCCCACTGCCGCCAACACCCGTCTGCGACAGGTCGCGGTCCTCGGCGCCGCCGGCCGTGTGGGCCGCGCGGTCACGGCCGCGTTGCTCCAGCAGGACATCCACGTCAACGCCGTGCTCCGCGAACCAACCCGATACGACCTGCCGCGCAATGCGCGGCTTCATGTGGTCCAGGGAGACGCTCAGCATCTCGAGGCACTGACGGACACCCTTGGCACCGTCGACGCTATCGTGCTGTCCGTCACGCCGTTCACGGCTCCGCCTTCCTCATTCGACGGCTTCGACCTGGACTACTACACCAACATCATCGCCGGCATCGACGCAAACTGGCACAGTGCACGTCGACGCCTCGTCGCGATCGGTCTGACCGCCACACTGCGGCTCGACTCGGGCGGCACGTTCATGGAAGACCCGAGCCTGTTTCCGCCCGAACTCACACCGTTCGCCCAGGCGCACGCCCGGCAACTGCCCGCGCTCGCCGGTACCACGCTCGATTGGGCGATCTTGGCCCCGCCTGCCGGGTTCGGATCGCCGCACGAGCCGGCGGTTGGGCAAGGGTGCCGGCTGGTCGTCGAACCCCTTACTCGTCAACAGGCAACAGCCCATCTGACGTACGCCCAATACGCCCAAGCTGTCGCCACCGAACTGCTACAGCCGACGATCCACAACGCCCGCGTGGCAGTGATTCCTCCAGCTTAGGCACCGAACACATCGCTCACAGCCGATGAATTGTCGGTGGTCGCGTCCCGCAGCCTCAGGTGCGCAGCAGCGGCAGCAGTTGGTCGCCCTGGCGGGTGATTTCGCGAAGGTAGGGCGTGTCGGAGAGCACGAAGTGGGTGATGCCCAGCCGCTGGTATTTGCGCAGCGAGCTCGCCACGTCCTCGGCGGAGCCGACCAGCCAGGTGGTGCCCGCTCCGCCGCCACCGAATGTGCCGGGGGTGGTGTAGAGGTTGTCGTCGAGCACCTCGCCGCGGGCGGCGAGGTCGAGCAGCCGGCGCTGACCGACGGCGGCCTGCCAGTTCCGGTCGCGTGCGACGCCCTTGCCCTTGGCCATGTCGGCGACCTTGGCTTCGGCGTCCGCCCATGCCTGTTCGGTGGTCTCTCGTACGAGGGTGGTGACCCGCAGCCCGAACTCCAGCGGACGGTGCTCGCGTCCCAGCTTCTCGCTGAGCTGCTTGAGTCGCTCGATCCGCTCGGCCACGCCGTCGAGTGGCTCGCCCCAGAAGAGTTGGACGTCGGCCTCGGTGGCGGCCACCTCTTCGGCGGCGGGGGAGGCGCCGCCGAAGTAGAGCCGGGGGTGGAGGCGTTCGCCGCGGACGACTGGCTGTAGCGCCAGGGTGGAGCCGGCGACGGCGAAGTGTTCGCCCTGGTAGGTGACGCTCTCCTCGGTCCACAGCTTCCGCACGATCTGGAGGAATTCTCTGGTGCGGGCGTACCGGTGGGCCGGATCGGCCTCGCCGTCGCCGTAGGCCGCCAGGTCGTCCTTGCCCGAGACGATGTTGATCAGCGTTCGGCCTCCGCTGAGGTGGTCGAGAGTCGCGGCGGCGGAGGCGAAGTTGGCGGGCCGCCAGTAGCCGGGTCGGATCGCGATCAGCGGTTGGAACGTGGTCGTCCGGGCGGCGAGCGCGGTGGCGACCGTGAACGTGTCGGGCCGTCCCCAGCCGGTCCCGATGAGCGCGCCGCCCCACCCGTGCTCCTCCAGAGCCACAGCATGGTCGGTGAGGGTCTTCAGGCTGTTGTGGTTGTCGATCACGTCGTCGCCGCGGTGGCCGGGCTGGACCTGGTTCGGGATGTACCAGAGGAATTCGGAACTCATCGGAGGCTGCCTTCCAGTTCGGTGAGATGGCGGCAGCGCGTCGCCCGCGGGGCGGGCGGTGACCGTGCCGCCGGCGGATTAGCCGGGTCGGGGGTCGTGTCACGTCACGCTGGCCCGCTCTGCGCCGATCGCGGTGGAGTGCTGGTCGGCCCACTGCGCCGCGATCTCGTGCAGGTTCGCCAGTTGCGACTCGAGCACGGCAAGCGGCGGCGCCGGGACCGGAGTGCCCAGTTCGACGAGTACGTCGCGCAGGGCTGCTGCGGCCGCGTCGGCGTGCGCCGGCGATGCGGCCACGGCTATCGGCACCGCGACCACCTCGGTCAACTCGCGGTGCCCGAACTGGTCCAGGAAAACCTTCAACAGCCCGGTGTAGCTGCCCTTGTACGTCGGCGTCGCGACGACCAGCAGCCGCGCCGACCGGACAGCCGCGAACGGATCAGGGCCGGCCTTCGCGCCGTACGCCGGTTCCGGTCCGAACGACACGCCGACGATCTCGGCCAACTCCAGCACCTGGACGGCGCTCGGTGGTCCGTCCAGTCGATCGAGTAGTGCCGCGGCGACCGCCTCGGCGATGCCCCTGGTACGCGACCCGGCCCGCGGGTTACCCACCAGCACGACGACGTCCGGGGTCGACGGCGATCTGTCGCTCATGAGGCCACCCCGATCCACCGCGCCGATGAGCCGCCGCGGCAATGAGCGGGCTCGACCTGGTTCGGCCTGTACGAGGGGAAGTTCCGGTTCATCAGTGGGTCTCCCCGCTTCGGGGGCGGAGCGGCGATGGCCGCCCCGCCCCGGTGGGTCCGGTCAGCGGAACAGCCGTGGTGCGTTGCGCAGCGTGTGCGCGGCCACCTCGCGGCCGAGCCGGACGCCGACCTGGTCCGCGGTACGGGTGTGGATGCCCGACCACACCCGGGCGTCGACGTTCTCCCTGGTGGGTTGCCGCCAGTCGCGATAGGTCCGGGTGGCGCCGGGCTGGCTCGGGCTGGTGATGGTGTACGGCTCCCGGGCCTGCGACCCCAGCAGGGTGGTGAGCACCTGCTCGGCGGCGCCGGAATAGGTGTTGTGCCCGCTCGGGTAGTCCGGGTGCGCCGGCGTGGTGTGCAGCGGCGTCCAGGCCGGATCGCCGCCTGCGCCGGCCCGGATGGCGGTGACCGGTCGCCAGCGGAGGTGGGCGTACTTGGCGTCGGAGGTCGCGATCTGGGTGTCGACGAGCGCGACGTGGAAGATGGCCACGAGGCTCGCCCGTCCGGTGACCGGCCCGGTGGACTGCGCGAGTGCGGCGCGCAGGATTTCGGTGTACAGGGTCAGTGAGGAGCCGAGCCAGAAGGTCGCGGTGTCGGTCTGCTGTGGTGTGCGTAGGACGCTGTCCACAGCCCCGTACGCCCGAACCTCGGCGAGGTCCGCCCGGTAGCGCTCCGAGTTCAGGGCGGGCGGTGGACCGGGCCGGTACCGGTCCGCACGGTCGAGCAGGAACGGCCGGGCAAAGCGGTTGCCGGCCTGCTGAGCGGGGGAGAAGCTCGGTGGGGTGGGCTGCCAGGTACCAGGGTCCGGTTCGGGGTTCGGATACGCCGGGTTGACCGAGTCGGGGTCCAGCCCGTCGCCCGCCCGCTGGGCCAGCAGCCCGCGTGCTTCGGCGCGGCCGGTGGCCGCGCCCCGGTCCTTGGCCCGCCCGTTGGGGATCCGGTCGAGTGTGGTCCGCAGTGCCGTGTCGAGCGCGGCCGCATTGTCGGGTATCAGGGTGCTCAGCGCGGTGTGAACGGCGGCCGCGAGCGCCGCGTCCCGGTAGTGGCGGGGGTCTCCGGTGGGCGCGGTGCGGGTGGCGCGGGCGGCGGCGAGCCAGCTGATCGCCCACGCGCGGCTGTTGGTGACCTGTGGCCGTGTGCCGGTAGCGACGGCGGTGGCGGTGGCGTCGTACCACTCCAGAGCGGTGTCGGTCGTCGTGGTGGCGGCGGCCGGCGCGGCGGGCAGGCCGGCGACCAGAGCGGCGGCGGCGATCATCGCCACACGGCGGCGCCAGTTGAGGTGGCTCGACAGGGTCATGATGCGGTGGCTCCTCGCGTGGGGCAGGTGAGACGGCAGGGAGAGCGGCGTGCCTCGGCTGCTCATCGGGAGGGTCCGGCGGCGAATGGCGTCGTGCCGCCGCGTCGGCGGCTCGCCGGATCGGTCAGCGACGGTGGCTGGTAGCCGGCGTCGGCGGGGTTGAGCGTGGTGCCGGGCGGAACGATGGCGTCGATGCGGTCCAGCACGTCCGGGGACAGCGCCACCTTGGCGGCGCGGAGCTGTGACTCCAGGTGCGCCAGGGTGCGCGGTCCGATGATCGCCGACGTGACCGCCGGGTGTTCCAGGACGAAGGCGATCGCGAGGTGGATGAGGGAGATCCCGGCCTCGTCGGCGAGCGCGGCCAGTTCGTCGACGGCGGTCAGCTTGGCGGCGTTGGCCGGCAGGGTCGGGTCGAATCGGGCCGGGAGCCGCGCGGCGCGCTCGGAGATCGGCGCCGTGAGACCGGCGTGGTAGCGGCCGGACAGCCACCCGCCTGCCAGTGGACTCCACGGGATGACCGCCAGCCCGTACCGCTGGGCCACCGGCAGCACCTCACGTTCGATGCCCCGGGCCAGAATGGAATATGGCGGCTGTTCGCTGACCACCCGCTCCCTGCCGCGTCGCTGTGCGATCCACTGCCCCTCCACGATCGCGGACGGGTCGAACGTGGACGTGCCGATGTAGCGGATCTTGCCCTGGCGCACCAGGTCGGTGAGCGCGCCCAGGGTCTCGTCGAAGTCGGTGTCCGGCTCGGGACGGTGTGCCTGGTAGAGGTCGATCCAGTCGGTGCCCAGCCGGCGCAGGCTGTTCTCGACGGAGCGGACGATCCATCGGCGGGAGTTGCCGCGGTGCTGCGGGTTGTCGCCGACCTGGCCGTGGAACTTCGTGGCGAGGAAGACGTCGTCGCGCCGCCCGCCCGTGAGGGCTTTTCCGACGATCTCCTCCGACTCGCCGTGCGAGTAGACGTCGGCGGTGTCGATGGAGTTGATGCCCTCGTCAAGGGCGCGGTGGATGATCCGGATACCGTCCTCGTGGTCCGGGTTGCCCCGTTGTCCGAAGTTCATCGCGCCCAGGGTCAGGGAGCTGATGCGGACGCCGGTGCGCCCGAAGGGCCGTTGGTCGACCATGGTCTCTCCTTCGCAGATCGGTCAGCGGGACGCGGCAACGAGCGCGCGGGTGAACTGGTTGGCCGGTCGGGGCAGCCCGTAGTGCTCGCGCAGGGTCGTCCCGGTGTAGTCGGTGCGGAACAGCTTGCGGCGTTGCAGGATCGGCACGACGTGGTCGACGAACGCCTCCAGCCCGGACGGCAGCACGGGAGGCATGATGTTGAAGCCGTCGGCCGCGCCGGCGCGGTACCACTCCTCGATGGCGTCGGCGACCTGCTCCGGCGTGCCGGCGAAGGTGCGGTGTCCACGCCCGCCGCCGAGCCGGCCGATGAGCTGACGGACGGTCAGGCGTTCCCGCCGGGCCAGGGTGACGATCAGGGTGTAGCGGCTCTTGGCGCCCTCGATCTCGTCCTCGCTCGGCAGGTCGGCGGGTAGTTCCTTGTCCAGGTCGAGATCCTCCGGAGCGACCCGCAACGTCGTGGCGAGCTGCTGGCGGGCGTACTCGGGTTTGATCAGCCGGTCCAGCTCGTCCTCCAGCGCGCGGGCCTCGGCCTCGGTGGCACCGATGGCCGGCACGATGCCCGGCAAGATCTTGATGGTGTCCGGGTCGCGGCCGGCCTGCGTGGTGCGCCGCTTGAGGTCGCGGTAGAACGCCTGCGCCTCCCCGAGCGTCTGCTGGGCGGTGAAGACGGCCTCCGCGTAGCGGGCGGCCAGGTCCTTGCCGTCCTCGGACGACCCGGCCTGCACCAGCAGGGGATAGCCCTGCGGGGACCGGGGGACGTTGAGCGGACCGGCCACCTTGAAGTGCCGCCCGGCGTGCTCGGGCGGGTAGAGCAGCGTGTCGTCGCCCCACCGCCCGGCGTCCTTGTCGCCGAGGGGCGCGGCGTCGTCCCAGCTGTCCCAGAGCTTCCGGGACACCTCGATGAACTCGGCGGCGCGCTCGTACCGGTCCCGGTGCGCCGGCAGGTCGTCCAGGTTGAAGTTCCGGGCCGCCTTCTCGCCGGCGGTGGTGACGATGTTCCAGCCGGCCCGGCCGCCGCTGACGTGGTCCAACGACGCGAAGCGGCGGGCCAGGTTGAACGGCTCGTTGTACGTCGTCGAGGCCGTCGCGATGAGCCCGATGTGGTTCGTCGCACCGGCTAGTGCGGTGAGCAGCACGGTGGGCTCCAGGGTGCCGCCCGGCCGACGACCGATGCTGTTCCACAGCACCGGGCTGTCGGCGAGGAACAGCGAGTCGAGCTTGCCGCGCTCGGCGATGCGGGCCAGACGGGTGAAGTGGGCGACGTCGGTCTGCGCGAACGGGTCGCTCTCCGGCAGCCGCCAGGCCGCCTCGTGGTGGCCGACGCCCATGAGGAACGCGTTGAGGTGCAGCATGGTCATCCTTCCGTCGGCTCGACGCCGAGCGCGCGGAGCAGGGTTTCGCGGTACGCGAGGAACTGGGGCTGCCGGTACGAGCGCGGTGTGGGCAGGTCGATGGCGAGATCGACGGCGATCCGGCCGCTGTCCAGCAGCAGCACGCGGTCGGCCAGCGTGATGGCCTCGTCGACGTCGTGGGTCACGAGCAGCACCGTGGGCCGGTGGCGGGAGTAGAGCACGCGCAGCAGTGCGTGCATGCGCAGCCGGGTCAGCGCGTCCAACGCGCCGAACGGTTCGTCGGCGAGGAGCAGGTCCGGTTCGGACACCAGCGCGCGGGCCAGCGCCACGCGCTGCTGCTCGCCGCCGGACAGCTCGTTGGGCCAGGCCCGCTCCCGACCAGCCAGGCCGACCTCGGTGAGCGCGGCGCGGCCGCGTTCGGTGGCGTCCGGGCCGCACAGGCCGAGGACGACGTTGTCCAGCACGCGCTGCCAGGGCAGGAGCCGCGCGTCCTGGAAGACGACCGATGAGTTCCCCGGTACGTCGACCAGACCGGAGCCGGTGGCATCGCCGTCCAGGCCGGCGAGCGCCCGCAACAGGGTGCTCTTGCCCGAACCGCTGCGCCCCAGCAGCGCGACGAACTCGCCCGCGCCGATCTCCAGGTCGAACCCGTCGAGCACGACCCGGTCCGCGAACCCGCGTGCCAGGCCCTGGACGCGTACGGCGCGGGATGCGGTCAGTCCGCCAGCGTGCGTCGCCACGACAGCGCCCTCCTCTGTGCGAGCCGCACGGCGCCGTCGGACAAGAGCCCGAGCAGGCCGTACAGCACGAGCCCGACGATGATCACGTCGGTCTGGCCGTACTCGCGGGCGAGATCCATCATGTAACCGATGCCGCTGGTGGAGTTGATCTGCTCGACGACCACCAGGGACAGCCATGCCCCGACAACCGCGAAGCGCATGCCCAGCAGGAAGCCGGGCAGCGCGCCGGGCAGCACGATGCGGCGGATGAAGGCGGTACGCCGCAGCCGGAGGGATTCGCCCAGTTCGACGTACCGGCTGTCGATGGTGCGCAGCCCGTTGTGGGTATGTATGTAGACGGGTACGAACACGCCCAGCGTGATGGTGATGACCTTCATCTGCTCACCGATGCCGAACCAGAGGACCAGCAGCGGGATCAGCGCGAGAGCGGGGATGGCCCGCTTGATCTGGATCGGCCCGTCCAGGATGGCTTCGCCCCACCGGCTCAGACCGGCGAGCAGGGCCAGCACGGTGCCGACGGCGGTGCCGATGGCGAGGCCGAGGCCGGCCCGTTGAGCGGAGATCGCCAGATTCTCCTGCAGTCGACCGTCGGCGATGAGGTCACCCGCCGTGACCACCACGGTCCAGGGTGCCGAGAGCGTACGGGGGTCGATCCAACCGGCGGCCGAGCCGGCCGCCCACACCGCCAGCAGCAGGGTCGGACCGACCGCCGCCCCGAACGGGATCGGGCGCCCCGGCTTGAGCCGACGTCGCGGCCGGCCGGCGGGAGCGGCGGCCCCCGACCGGGGTCGGGTCGGTGCCGAGACGGTCACTGGGCACCTCCGGCGGTCAGCGCTTGCGCACCGACCGACTCGTACCGTCGGTCGTACAGGTCTTCGGCCTTCAGGGGCTTGTTGCCGGTCTCCTTGGCGAGCAGGTCGATGGTCTCCTGGTGCCGGGCAATGGCCTCGGTCCAGCTCGCGGGGATGTCGGCCACGCCGCCGTTCTGGACCAGCCACCTGCCGTCGTCGGCGGTCAGGCCCTGGTCCTTGACGTAGTACCGCTCGATCCACTCGTCCGGATTGGCCTCACGCCACCGCCAGGCCCGCGCCCACGCCTGCGTGTACTCGCGGATCGCCGCCGCCTTCGCCGGATCACCGAGCACGGTGACGGGCGCGTACAGGTGACCGGGGTCGTCGCGCAGTCCGTGCGCGATCGTCGTCGCGCCGTCGCGGGTGTACTTGGTCTCGTACCGCTTGATCTGCACACCGCCGATCGGCGCGACCTCGACCTGGCGGCTGGCGAGCGCGGTGTTGTAGACATCGCCGGTGCTCGGCAGCTCCACCAGCTTGACGTCCTTCTTGCTGAGGCCGGCCTTGTGTAGTACTCGCAGAACCAGCGCTCCCTGCGCCTGGCCTGGGCTGTACGCGATCTTCTTACCCGCCAGGTCCGTGAGGGTGGCGACTGTGACGCCGGGTGCGATGCCGAGCCGGTAGATGGCGTGGTTGAGCGGGTCCTGGCGGAACTTCGAGGCCACGATCTTCGTGGGGATGCCCGTCCAGTGCGAGTGGATCGGGGGGATGTCCGCCACCGAGCCGATGTCCAGGGCCTTGGCGCGGAAGGCCTCCAGGGTCTGCGGGCCGCCGCTGATGTTCGCCCACTCGACCTCGAAGCTGAGCTTGTCGGCCTCGCCGGAGTACTCGATCGCCTTCTGGTGCTCCTTGTCGCCGACGACGAGCTTGGTTCCCTTCGGTACGGACTGCGGCAGCGGAGCGCCCGCGGCCAACGCCGCGACGGGTGTGTCGTCACCGGCGCAGGCGGTCAGGCTCAGGGTGACCGCGCCGAGGGTCGCGGACAGGAACGCCCGACGGTCCAGGAGGGATGGTGTGGTCACTTACAGCTCCTTCGTCGCTGGTTGCAGGGCGGGTTCGACGATGACGGTCATGGCTGTCCTCCTGGGTCGACGAAGACAGCTACGCACCGCCCTGAGTGCGCGTGGACCCAGGGCGGCGAGCAACCGTCGTATCGGTACGAGGAATCGGCAGCCGGTCGTCGTCGAGCCGGCGGCACGAGTGGGAACAGGGAGGATCGTGGGCTCAGCGGCAGCGGCCGCAAGCGGCGGTCCAGCCACGGCAACATCCCCGCGACACCGCGATGGCGGTGCCCTGCAGCAGGGTGTGTTGGCTGGTCACGGATACGACGCTAACCAACAATTCCTATGTGTCAAGTAGGATTTCAGGCGCTGGGAATCGGTCCGCCCGCTGCCGCCCGGCTTCAGGGGGTTGAAATCCTACTTGTTTGGTAGGAAAATCGGTCCATGCTGCTTGTCCGGCTGTTCACCTCCCGCCGGGTCGTCGACCCGATGCGGGTCGCCGCGCAGCTCTGTCGCGTGGCCACCCTTCCGGCCTGAGCAGGCGATCCCTGCCCACCGGTTGTCGCCCCGCCGGCTCGCGTCCGGCATCCCCACACCCCGTTCCGAGTGGTCGTACGCCAACGAGAGGGATCCGTCATGACTAGTGGTCTCGCACCGTCCGCACCCGCCGAAGCCGGACAATTCGCCGAGGACTGGCAGGAGTGGCACCGCCGGCACGAGGAGGCGCGGGCGGACCGCCACGGCTTCCTCGCGGTGACCGGACTGCACTGGCTCACCGGGGAGCCGCAGCGGTTCCCCGGTGTGCCCGGAGAGTGGCACACCGGGACGGACGGGCCGGTCGTGGCCATCGCCGACAACGAGGAGATCGTCGTCGATGGCGGTCGCGTCCGGGAGAGGCACGAGTTCGGGGCGATCGCCGCACGTGCCGGCATCACGGTGGACATCCACCGGGGCGTCCTTGAGGTGGCTCGGCGGGGTGGGCACGACATCCTTCGGCCTCGACGTCCCGATCATCCGCTGCGGACGCGCTACCGGGGCACCGCCACCTACCCGCCCACCGAACGGTGGGTGCTCGAGGGGCGGTTCGTGCCGTTCGACCGTCCCCGACCGACCACGGTCGGCGCTGCCGTGGAGGGGCTCCACCACGTCTACGACGCGCCGGGTCGGATCGAGTTCAGCGTCGACGGGCTGCCGCTGAGCCTGACCGCGTTCAACGGTGTGTCGCCCGGCAGCCTGTCGGTGCTGTTCACCGACACCACCTCCGGCGTCACCACCTACGGGGCGAACCGGTCGCTGGCCGTCGGGGCGCCGGACGAGCAGGGCCGGGTGATCCTGGACTTCAACCGGGCCGTCAACCTGCCGTGCGCCTACACCGACTTCGCGACCTGCCCGCTGCCACCGTCGGAGAACCGGCTGCCGGTCGCCGTCGAGGCCGGCGAGAAGATCCCGTACGAGCGGCTGGCGGCCGACCCCGCCGCCCGTTCCTAGCGCTTCGCGCCCACACCCCTCGGGAGGAACGCCATGACCTCGTCCACCGACGACCCGACCGACGCCGACGTCGACGCGCTGCGCAGGTTGCTGCGCCACCAGGCCAGCACCGTCACGGTGGTCACCGCCCCCGGAGCGCCACCGGTGGGTTTCACCGCGACATCGTTCACGTCGGTGTCCCTGACGCCCCCGATCGTCTCGTTCTGCCTGAACCTCGGCTCGTCCACGTGGCCGACGCTGGCGCAGGCCCGGCACGTCGCGGTACACCTGCTCGCTCACGGCCAGCACGAGTTGGCCCAGACGTTCGCCACGAGCGGCATCGACCGCTTCGCCGCTCCGACCCGCTGGCGGCCCGGCCCGAACAAGCTGCCGATCCTCGGCGGCACCCTGGCCTGGCTGGCGTGTCGTGTCGTGGACCGGGTGGTCGTGGGCGATCACGTGGTCGTGCTGGCCGAGCCGGAGTTGCTTCGGCACGCCGACGTCGGTTCTCCGTTGCTCTATCACCGGGGTCGCTACGCGGGCCTCGCGGACGCTCCGGACGGCACGGCCCGTCGCGCCGCCGCCTGATAACCGGGCGTCTTCCGCCGCGCGTCGTCGACTGGGTCGTCGGCGTGCGCCGTCTGTCCGAAGCCTGGAGAGGACTCAGGGGGTTTGTATGCGGGCGATCGTCGCCGCTCCGGACGCCGTCGAGGGGTTCCGGGTAATGGACGTTCCCGAGCCCGAACCCGGGCCGGGGCAGGTGCTCATCGAGGTGCGGCACGCCGCCGTCAACGCCGGCGAGATCCGTCACCTCGATATCTGGCCGGCTGGACGAGTGCTCGGGCACGATGCCGCCGGCGAGGTGCTGCGCGCCGCCGAGAGCGGCTCTGGTCCCCGTGCCGGCGACCGGGTGCTCGCCTTCGGGCCGGGCGCGTGGGCCCAACGCGCGGTGTTCGACCTGGACAGCGTCGCGGCGGTGCCTCCCGACGTCGACCTGTCCGAGGTGGCCGCGCTGCCGATGGTCGGGCTCACCGCGCTGCGGACGCTGCGTGCGTCCGGTCCGCTGTCCGGACGTCGCGTGCTGATCACGGGGGCGTCCGGGGGAGTGGGTCGGGTGGCCGTCCAGCTGGCCCGACACGGCGGCGCGTACGTGATAGCCGCGGTCGGGTCGGCGGCCCGGGGCGACGGGCTGGCGGCACTGGGGGCCGACGAGGTGGTGGTTGGTCTGGCGGGCGTCGGCGACCCGGTCGACGTGGTGCTGGACACCGTGGGCGGCGCTCACCTGGTGGCGGCGTGGGGTCTGCTCGCGCCGGGCGGTGTGCTGCACAGCATCGGCTGGGCCTCCGGTGACCCGGCCGTCTTTCCGGTGAACTCCACCTACGCCCCGGGCGCGTTCCGAACGCTACGGTCCTTCGGTGACGCCAGCGCCCCGGCCGTCGATCTGGCGCTGCTGGTGGACCTCGTGGCGCAGGGGGTGCTGCGGGCGCCGATCGGCTGGCGCGGCTCGTGGCGTCGACTCGGGGTCGCGATCGAGGCGCTGCGGGAACGGCGGGTGCCGGGCAAGGTCCTGCTCGATCTGGATTGACGCAACCGAGCGGTGACGTGTCCGGCGGATTCGGTCCCGGCCCGGCGCGGGTCCAGGTCGACCCGCCGGACACATTCCCTGTAAATCCTATAGCCTTAGTAGGTATTGCGTCAACGAATCGGCGTCCCACGTGCGATAGCCGACATCCATCGAACGATTCGTTGACACCGCCGCGCGGGAACGGTGGACTCGACTCATGTCCAGCGAGCTGCGGCTGACGATCCGCGGCCACATCGACTTCGGTCGGGTGTGGTCGAGTTCCTGTCTGGCCTGACCGGCACCCCGCTCACCCGGCCCGCCGCACGGCCCGCCGAGGTGGGGCTCACCGCCGAGCCGACCGCCGAGCCATCAGCACCGACACCGTGACCGACCCGCGCCCACCGCGCCGGGCCGGGTGTCGGCGTACCCGTACCGCCTGTCTGGACAGGAGACCTCGCCATGCCCGCCAACCGTCTGCGAACCCTCGCCGCCGCCGCGCTCGCCCCACTGCTCACCGTCGTCGCCGGCTGCTCCACCGCCGCCACGCCGGCCGCCGAAGCCGCCGGTCAGCCGCGCGCCGGCGGCAGCCTCACCTGGGCCGTGGAGACCGAGCCGATCACCCTCAACCCGCACCAGTACGCCCAGGCCAAGGCCCGCCTGCTGGTCTGGAACACCTTCGAGTCCCTGCTCACCTACGACAAGCAGGGCACGTTGGCGCCGTGGCTGGCCACCGGCTGGCAGACCGCCCCGGATGGTTTGTCGTACACGCTGACACTGCGCGACGGCGTCACCTTCTCCGACGGCGCACCCCTGGACGCCGCGGCCGTGAAGGCGAACATCGACAAACTGCGCGAGCCCGGGTACGCCCCCGCCGTCGCCGCTGTGCAGCTGCGCAACCTCAAGGCCGTCGAGGTCGCCGATCCGCGCACCGTACGGCTCACCCTCACCAGGCCCGACGTGCTCATCCTCGATTTCCTCGCCTCCCCGCAGGGCGCCCAGGTCTCGCCGAAGTCGCTGCGGGAGGCGAAGAACCTCAAGGCCGGCGGTGTCGACGTGGTCGGCACCGGCCCGTTCGTGCTGGACCGCTACGTCCCCGGACAGGAACTGCACTACCGGCGCAACGCCGGCTACGACTGGGCACCACCCACCGTGACCCACACCGGCCCGGCCTACCTCGACGAGATCACCTACCGATTCCTCAAGGAGTCAGCGGTCCGCGTCGGTGCCCTCACGTCGAGTCAGGTGCAGCTCGTCGAGGGTGTTCCCGCCACCGACCAGCCACTGGTCACCGGCAACACGAGACTGCGACTGAGCCGCGAACTCAACTCCGGCTCCGCCTACTCCTACTACTTCAACAGCTCGCACGCCCCCTTCGACGACCTGCGGGTCCGGCAGGCGTTCCGGGAGGCCGTCGACGTCGACACCGTGCTGCGGTCGGTCTACCGGGACACCGCCACCCGCGCCTGGAGTGTGATCAGCCCGTCCAGCCCGCTCTACGACAAGAGCCTCGAAGGCGGATACGGCGGCGACGCACGCAAGGCGAACACCCTGCTCGACCAGGCCGGCTGGACAGCACGTGACGCCGACGGCTTCCGGGTGAAGGACGGCAAGCGGCTCACCGTACGGTTGGTGCAGTCCGCGCCCTTCGTCCGGGACCGTCGCGACGTCCTGGCGCAGGCCGTGCAGGCGGCCGTCAAGCAGAGCGCCGGCATCGACCTGAAGGTCTCCCTCGTCGACCAGGGCACCGCCAACGAGGCGTTCGAGCGCAACGAGTACGAGGTGTTCGACAACTCCCGGGCCGACACCGACGCCGGTGCGGCGCTCAACCTGCTGCTGCACTCGAAGGGCGGCATCAACCGCGCCCGGGTCAACGATCCACGCATCGACCAGCTCCTGGAATCCGGCCAGGCCACCGCCGACCCGGCGAAGCGGGCCGGCATCTACGCCGAACTGCAGCAGCGCGTTGTCGCCGAGCAGGCCCTGTTGCTGCCGCTCTACGCTCCGGCCGACCAGATCGCCGCCAGCACCAGCGTCGGCGGGGTCCGCTTCGAGCCCACCGCCGGCGTACCAGCCAGCGCGTACGACCTGTGGGTCGGGAAGTGACAACCCTGGGGGCGGTGGCCCGCCGGATCGGCGCCGCTCTGGTCGTCCTCTGGGTCGCCGCGACCGCCGCCTACCTGGCGCTGCTGGCGGCTCCCGGCAACACGGTGGACAACATCATCGGCGACGGCGCGGACACCCCGGACATCCGTGCCGAGATCATCGCCCAATGGGGTCTGGACCGGCCCGCCGTGGTGCAGTACGTCGACTATCTGGTGCGGCTCGTCAACGGCGACCTTGGCCGCTCCTACCTGTTGCAACGTCCGGTCTCCGACGTGATCGGCGAACAGCTTGTCCCCACTGTCGTGCTCGCGGTCGCCGCCGCCGGGCTCGGGGTGTTGCTCGCCCTGGTCATCGCGGTGGCCACCGCCGGGAACCGGCGACCGTGGCTGCGCCGGCTCAGCTCCGGCACCGAACTGCTGCTCGTCTCCACCCCGTCGTTCCTGATCGGGCTCCTGCTGCTCAGCGTGCTGTCGTTCCGGTTCACGTTCTTCCCGGTCTCCGGCGATCAGGGGGTCGGCGCGCTGGTGCTGCCCGCCGTGACCCTGGCGCTGCCCATCGCCGGGTTGCTCGCCCAGGTGCTCCGCGACGGCATCGACAAGGCCCTCGACCAGCCGTCCGTGCTCACCGCCCGGTCCCGAGGCATCGGGGAAGGGGCTGTCCTGTTGCGTCACGCGCTGCGGCACGCCCTGCTGCCGGCCGTCAGCCTTGCCGGCTGGGTCTTCGGCATTGTGATCGGCGGCACCGTCATCGTCGAACAGGTCTTCGGTCGGCCCGGCCTTGGCCAGGTCATCCTCTCGGCCGTCTCCAACCAGGACATGCCGGTGGTGCTGGCCGTGGTCACCCTCTCCGCCGCCGGTTACGTCGTGGTCAACACCGCCGCCGACCTGGCGTACCTGCTGGTCGACCCGCGCCTGAGAAGGAGCTGACCCGATGACCGTCACCCTCGACCCGCTATCCACCGATGCCCCCGGGCTGGCCCGGACGGCCCCGCCCACCCCGGTCGTGCGAAGGGGCCGTCTGCCCAGGCCCGGCCTGCTTGCCGCCGGGGCGTACCTGATGCTGCTGGTCGGCGCGGCGGCCTGGCCCGCCGCGCTGGCCCCGGCCGACCCGCTCGCCGCCGACCCGCTCGCCGTACTGTCGCCGCCGAGCGCGGCGCACTGGTTCGGCACCGACCACCTCGGCCGCGACGTCCTGACCAGGGTCGTTCACGGCGCCGGTCACTCGCTCACCATCGGGATCGCCGCCACCGCGATCGCGGTGACCGGCGGGGTTCTTCTCGGCCTGCTCGCCGGTCTCACACACCGGGTCGCCGACGAGGCGCTCAGCCGGACGTTCGACGCGCTGTCGGCATTTCCCATGCTGTTGCTGGCCCTGCTGTTCATCGCCATCGCCGGCCCTGGCACCGCCAGCCTGATCGGCGCCATCGGTATCGCCACCCTGTCGCACCACGCTCGGGTGGTCCGTGGTCAGACGCTTCTCGTGCGCCGCTCCGGCTTCGTCGAACAGGCAGTCACCTTCGGGCAGTCCCGGCCTCGGCTGGTGCTGCGGCACGTGCTGCCGAACGTCGTCGGCCCGGTGCCGGTGCTCGCCGTGATCGGGCTCGGTGAGGCGATCCTGGCCGCCGCCGGGCTCAGTTTCCTCGGCATGGGTCCGCAACCACCCTCGCCGGAGTGGGGGGCGATGCTCTCCGAGGGCCGCAACTATCTCCAGGTGGCATGGTGGATCAGCATCCTGCCCGGCCTGGCGGTCACCGCCACCGTGGTCTCGCTGACCGTCGTCGGCCGACACTGGCAGGCCCGCTTCGACGGACGGCGTCGCTGATGACACCGCTGGTCACGGTCGAGGACCTGCACGTCGACTTCGAGACGCCGACCGGTCGGGTCGCCGCGGTGCGTGGGATCAGCTTCACCGTCGAGTTGGGCGAGTGCGTGGCCGTGGTCGGGGAGTCCGGCTCCGGCAAGAGCGTCACCGCCCGTACCCTGGTCGGTCTTGCCGGCCCGGGCGCACGGGTGCGCGCCGCACGGCTGGACCTGGCCGGCGAGGACGTGCGCACGCACCGCCCACGGGACTGGCGGCGGGTCCGGGGTCGCCTCGCCGGGCTGGTCCTGCAGGACGCGCTGGTCTCCCTCGATCCGCTGCGGACGGTGGGCGCCGAGGTCGGCGAGGCACTGACCACCCACGGCATCGTCGGCCGCCGGGAGCGGGCCGGCCGGGTCGCCCACCTGCTCGACCTGGTCCACCTGCCAGAGCCGGAGCGCCGGGCCCGACAGTATCCGCACCAGCTCTCCGGCGGGCTGCGGCAGCGCGCGTTGATCGCCTCGGCGATCGCCGGGGAACCGGCGCTGCTCATCGCCGACGAACCGACCACCGCGCTGGACGTCACCGTGCAGGCCCAGATCCTGCGGCTGCTGGCCGAACGGCGGGCCGCCGGCGTGGGCCTGCTGCTGATCAGCCACGACCTGGCGGTGGTCGCCCAGGTCGCCGACCGGGTCCTGGTCATGCGCGAGGGCCGCATCGTCGAGCACGGGCCCACCGAGCGGCTGCTGCGGGCACCCGAGCATCCGTACACCCGGCAGTTGCTGGCCGCGGTGCCGTCGGCGTCGTCGCGGGGTCGCCGACTTGCCGCGACGGGCACGGTCGCGGGTGTCCCGGCGGCCCTGCCCGCGCGCGGCGATCTCCGCCCGAACGACCGGGTGCTCGACGCGCGCGGCCTGACCAGGAGGTACGGCGAGCACACCGTCGTCGACGACGTGACGTTCTCGATCGGGCGCGGGGAGACACTCGGGTTGGTGGGGGAGTCGGGCTCCGGCAAGAGCACGGTCGCGCGGATCGTCGCCGGTCTGCTCGATCCCGACGCCGGCACCGTCACTTTCGAGGGCCTGCGATGGTCCGGCACCCGCGAACGGACCCGCCGTCCGGTGCGCCGCCGGCTGCAACTGATCTCGCAGGACCCGCTCAGCTCCTTCGACCCCCGCTACACGGTGGGCCAGGTGATCGGTGAGAACCTCCCCGACGTCGACCGACGGGACCGGTCCACGCACGTCGTCGACCTGCTACGCCGGGTCGGCCTCGGCCCGGACCTGCTGGACCGGCACCCGCGACGACTCTCCGGCGGGCAGCGGCAACGGGTCGCCATCGCCCGCGCGATCGCTCCGAAACCGAGTCTGCTCATCTGCGACGAGCCGGTCTCCGCTCTCGACGTATCCGTCCAGGCGCAGATCCTCGATCTGCTGGCCGAGCTACGCGCTGCCGACGGCACCGCGCTGCTCTTCATCTCCCACGACCTGGGCGTGGTGCACCACCTCAGCGACCGGGTCCTGGTGATGCACGACGGCACGGTGGTCGAGCAGGGACCTGTCGGCGACGTCTTCACCTACCCCCGGCACGACTACACCCGATCCCTGCTCGACGCGCTGCCCACGCTCGTCGTCGCCGGTCCACCGAAGGAGGAACGCTCATGACCGAGAAGACACTGCATCTGGCAGTCGCCCTCGACGGCCTCGGCTGGCACCCGGCTGCCTGGCGGCTGTCCCGCGCCGGAGCGGCGGCACCGCTGACCGCCCGCTACTGGGCGGCCCTCGCCGGCGAGGCCGAACGGGCCACCCTGGACCTGCTCACCTTCGAGGACAGCCTCGACCTTCAGTCGACCCGACCGGACGGCCCCGACGGTCGGGTCGACCAGCTCCGCGGACGCCTTGACGCCGTGCAGATCGCGGCCCGGTTGGCCCCGCTGACCCGGCACATCGGGCTGGTGCCGACCACCAGCACCACCCACACCGAACCATTCCACCTCGCCACCGGGGTGGCCACCCTCGACCACGTCAGCGGCGGCCGGGCCGGCTGGCGGCCCCGGGTCTCCGCCCGGCGAACCGAGGCCGGTCACTTCGGCCGCCGGGAGATCCCCCCGCTGGATCCGACCCGGCTCGACGCTCCGGAGGTCGTCCGGCTTGTCGGTGATCTCTTCGCCGAGGCCGGCGACGCGGTGGAGGTGGTCCGCCGGCTGTGGGACAGCTGGCAGGACGACGCCGAGATCCGGGACGTCTCCAGCGGGCGCTTCGTCGACCGGGACCGGCTGCACTACATCGACTTCGTCGGCCGCTGGTTCTCGGTCAAGGGTCCATCCATCGTGCCCCGCTCTCCGCAGGGGCAGCCGGTGGTGGCCGCGCTGGCCCACTCGTCGGTGCCGTACGCGTTCGCCGCGCGGCACGCCGACGTCGTCTTCATCACTCCCACCGATGCCGGGCACGCCGCTGCGATCGTGGCGGAAGTACGGGCCGCCGAGGCGACCGTCGGCCGGACCGAACCACCGCTGCGCGTCCTCGCCGACCTGGGCGTCCTGCTCGACGAGGCGCCGAGTCTGGCCCGCCGACGCCGGGATCGCCTCGACGAACTGCACGATGGTGAGGTCAGCTCGGACGCGGCCAGCTTCACCGGTACGGCGGCCGACCTGGCCGATCTGCTCGGGGAATGGCACCGCGCGGGCGTGGACGGTTTCCGGTTGCGACCCGCCGTGCTCCCCCACGACCTGACCCTGATCACCCGTGCGCTGGTGCCCGCGCTGCGGCGCCGGGGCCTGTTCCGCGTCGGCTATCCCGGCGGAACGCTGCGTGACCTGCTCGGTCTGCCCCGACCGGCCAGCCGGTACGCCGTCGCGGCGACCGCCTGAACCCTGGAGACCGAGATGCCCAGACAGATCATCCTGGCCGCGCACTTTCCCGGCGTGAACAACACGACAGTGTGGAGCGACCCCGACTCCGGCAGCCAGATCGACTTCTCCTCGTTCGTCCACCTGGCCCGCACCGCCGAGCGCGGCAAGTTCGACTTCTTCTTCCTGGCCGAAGGGCTGCGCCTGCGCGAGCAGCGCGGCCGCATCCACGACCTCGACGTGGTGGGCCGCCCGGACACGTTGACCCTGCTGGCCGCCCTCGCGAGCGTCACGAGCCATCTCGGGCTGGCCGGCACCCTCAACACCACCTTCCGCGAGCCGTACGAGCTGGCCCGCCAATTGGCCAGCCTCGACCACCTCTCCGGCGGCCGCGTCGCCTGGAATGTCGTGACCACGTCCGATGCGTTCACCGGGGAGAACTTCCGCCGGGGCGGCTACCTCGACCGCTCCCTGCGCTACGAGCGGGCCGCCGAATTCGTCCGGACCGCCCGCGAGCTGTGGGAGTCCTGGCCAGCGGAGGCGATCGTGGGGGACCGCGCCGGCGGACGGTACGTGACGGAGGCGGACCCGGGAGCGTTCACCCACCACGGCGACCAGTTCGACATCGCCGGGCACTTCACCGTGCCGCGCAGCCCGCAGGTGCACCCGGTGATCCTGCAGGCCGGCGACTCGCCCGACGGACGTGAGTTCGCCGCGTCCAGCGCCGATGCGATCTTCTCCCGGCACGGCACTCTTGAGGACGGTCAGGAGTTCTACCGCGACGTCAAAGCCCGGCTCGCCCGACACGGCCGCCACCCGGACGACCTGAAGATCATTCCCGGTGTCACGCTCGTGCTCGGCGACACCGACGCCGAGGCGCAGGAACGCGCCCATCACATCCGTCGTCAGCAGGTCAGCCCGCAGACCGCGATCCTGCTGCTGGAACAGCTGTGGAACCGGGACCTGTCCGCGTACGACCCGGAGGGCCCGTTGCCCGTCGAGGATCCGGAGGTGAGCGCCGACGCGATCAGCCGAGGCCGGGCCGGCATGTACCCGGACCCGGTCGGCACCGCGCGCCGGTGGCGTGCCCTGGCCGAGGAGAAGGGCCTCGGAATCCGCGATCTGATCATCGAGGTGACCGGACGGCAGTCGTTCGTCGGCACCCCCCGGCAGGTCGCCGACCGGATGGACCACTTCGTCCAGTCCGACGCCGCCGACGGATTCATCCTGGTGCCACACCTGACCCCTGGCGGTCTCGACCAGTTCGTCGACCAGGTCGTCCCGCTGCTGCAGGAACGCGGCGTCTTCCGCACCGAGTACACCGGCACCACCCTGCGCGACCACCTCGGTCTCGGCCCCGCCCGCCCGGTCGGCCGCGTCGGTGCGGCGTGAGCATGCCCGTCACGGTCTGCCGCCGACGCTGGGACGACCCCGACGCCGTCGCCCTGCGGGCCGCCATGACCGCCGAACTGCGCCACCGGTACGCCGACCGCCCTGACGACCCGATCCACCTGCCCACGGCCCAGGTGCTCAGCCCGGGCTCGGTCGCGTGGACGGGCGTGGCGTACACGGCTGAGGCCACGCCGGTGGGGCACGCCGCCCTGCGGTGGTGCGGTCCCGACCTGGAACTCAAGCGGATGTACGTATCGCCCGCTCATCGGGGGCGCGGCATCGCCGGGGGCCTGCTCGACGTGGCCCGGGAGGCCGCCGGTCAGCTCGGCGCGGTACGGATCGTGCTACAGACCGGCGACCGCCAACCCGACGCGATCCGCCGCTACGAGCAGGCGGGTTACCAGCCGATCCCGGTCTTCGCCCCGTACGACACCCTGCCGTACTCGCGCTGCTTCGCGCTGACGGTGCGCCCGCCCCTGATCCTGCCGCCGAAAGTGACGGTCCCCGCATGAAGTTCTTGCTGATCACCCTGATCACGCATCTGCCCGACCCGGTCACCGGTGAGCGCCGCACCACCACCGAAAGGTTCCGGGAGGTGGTCGAAACGGCTGTCCTCGCCGAGGAGTTGGGCTTCGACGGGTACGGCGTCGGCGAGCGGCACGAACGGCCATTCATCTCCTCGTCGCCTCCGGTGGTGCTGAGCCACATCGCGGCCCGTACGTCCACCATCCGCCTCTTCACCGCCGTCACCACCCTCAGCCTGCTCGACCCGGTCCGCGCATACGAGGACTACGCCACCCTCGACCACCTCTCCGGTGGCCGGCTCGAACTGATCATCGGCAAGGGCAACGGCGCCGCGCAGGCCCAACTGTTCCACGTCACCGCCGAGGACCAGTGGGACCGGAACCGGGAGGGCTACGAGCTGTTCCGCCGCCTGTGGCGCGAGGACCGGGTCACCTGGTCGGGGAAGTACCGGCCGGCACTGAACGAGGCCGAGACCTGGCCGCGCCCGCTCCAGCAACCGATCCGGGTGTGGCACGGCAGCGCCACCAGCCGGGAGTCGGTCGACCTGGCGGCCCGCTGCGGGGACCCACTCTTCTCCGCGAACGTCACCAACCCCATCGAGCCGTACGCCGAACTCATCCGCCACTACCGGGAGCGCTGGGTCCACTATGGCCACGACCCCGCGGACGCCCTGGTCGGCGCCGGCTCGGCCGGCTTCCACGTGGCGCGTACCTCCCAGGAGGCGATCGAGCGGTACCGGCCGATCTTCGACGCCCGGGTCGCCGCGTTCAAGAGGCTCGGCGTTCCCACGGTCTTCCCCACGTTGGAGGACGCGATCGATCGCAGCTCCATCCTGGTGGGCAGTCCGCAGCAGATCATCGACAAGGTGCTGCGCTACCACGAGCAGTTCGGTCACGAGGTCATGCACCTCCAGGCCGACCACGACGGGCTGACCGACAAGCAGCACCGCGAGAGCCTGGAGCTGTTCCAGGCCGAGGTGGCGCCGGTGCTGCGGCAAGAGATACCAAGTCGCCCCTTCGCGTCGGCGGTTGACGCCGCGCCAGCGGTCTGAGAGAGACGGGAAACCCACCATGCCATCCACGCCACTGTCCGTCCTCGATCTGTCGCCGGTGCCCGCCGACGGCACCGTCGCCGACGCCCTGCGCAACACCGTCGACCTGGCCCGCCGGGTCGAACAATCCGGCTACCACCGCTACTGGCTGGCCGAGCACCACCTCGCCGCGGGCGTCGCCAGCTCGGCGCCAGCGGTGCTCATCGGGCAGGTCGCCGCGGCCACCAGCGCCATCCGCGTCGGCTCCGGCGCCGTCCAGGTCGGTCACCGCACCGCCCTGTCGGTGGTCGAGGAGTTCGGCACCCTGGCCGCGTTCTATCCCGGGCGGATCGACCTCGGGCTCGGCCGTTCCGGTCAACGACGCGTCGAGGCAGCCCGCGCCGTCACCGCCCCCGCCGACCCGCCGCGGGTCGAGGCCCGGGTCGTCGACGGACTGCTGATCCCGCCGCCCTTCTCCTACGCCAGCGTGCTCGCCTCACCGCGCTTTGCGCTGGCCAGCGCGCTGCTGCACCAACCGGGCGCGCAGCCGCCGGCCTTCGCCGACCAGGTGGCCGACGTCCTGGCCCTGCTGCGCGGCGACTACACCGACGAGAACGGCCTGGACGCCCACGCCGTACCCGGGGAGGCTGCCGACCTCACGGTGTGGCTCCTGGGCAGCAGCGGCGGGGAGAGCGCCCACCTCGCCGGCGCGCTCGGCCTGCCCTTCGCCGCGAACTACCACGTCAGCCCCTCCTCGGTGCTCGAGGCGGTGGCCGCCTACCGGGCGGCGTTCCGGCCCTCGACGGTGCTCGCCCAGCCGTACGTGGTGGTCTCCGCCGACGTGGTGGTCGCCGAGACCGACGAGGCGGCCCGCCGACTCGCCGCGCCGTACGGGCCCTGGGTGCGCAGCATCCGCAACGGCGACGGCGCGATCCCGTTCCCCCGCCCGGAGCAGGTAGCCGCGCTGCCGTGGACCGACGAGGACCGCGACCTCGTCGCCGACCGGGTGGACACCCAGTTCGTCGGATCGCCCGCGACGGTCGTCGAGCGGCTGCGCGTCCTGCGGGACGTCACCGCCGCCGACGAACTGCTGATCACCACGATCACCCACGCGCACAGCGACCGGGTCAGCTCATACGAGCTGCTCGCAAAGGAGTGGCGGGACTGACCGTGTCATCAGGGCGGTACTCGTGCTCAGCGCCGGACGCCGGAGATCCTGTGACGTCCTGCGGCGCGATGACCTGGTCGGTCAGCTGGGACGTGACGAATGGCAACCGCTTCGCCGACACGGTCGGCCCGCACCTGGACGCGCTGCCCTGAGACCGGCACCGCCGGCACGGATCCCGCAACGGGATCCGTGCCGGGCGGGCCGATCAGATGAACGCGAGCGAGCTGAAGAACGCCGGGTAGCAGTCGACATAGATGTCGTAGACGCCGGGCGGCACGTGCACGGGGCCCAGGGTGGCCCCGTTGGAGCACCTGGCGCTGACCGCGGTCGTCGGCTGGCCGGTGAGGGTGCAGCCCTGGAACATGATCAGCCACGGGTCGATGTACTGCCCGGCGTACGGGCAGGAGCCCGACATCACCGAGAAACCGCCGCCCTTCGCCGGTGAGGCGGCGGCCGCCGTCGACGTCGTGACGCTCAACGTGCCGGCGGAACTCGCCGATGCCCGCTCGGCTCCGATGGCGGCGACAGCCGCATCGCCGCTCGGCGCGGGCGCCGCGACCGCCGCGGACGGCGCGGTCATGAACACGGCGAGCATCGTCGTCGCGGCCAATAGCAGACTGGATGTGCGGAGAGTGCCGGATCGTGCTCCGGCGGAGGGTCGACTACGCCATGTCATAACCAGAACCACCTCTCGATTGCTGTGCGACCTGCGGATGCCGGGGCGCGTACCTGGTCGCGCCCGAACAGGCCGGGCCGTCGTCTGACGTCTATGGCGAAGCGTTCCAGGGTGCCGGTGGCCGGGTCTTCGTGACTTTGCGAGAACCGGGTCGCCGGTGTACCCCGGTTCTTGTGAATGTCCGCAAGGCTGTCCGGTGCGCGTCAACCGGGCGGCGTGGCCGGAACGCATCGATTACCGTTGACCGGCATGGGCGGTCTGTTCAGCCTCTGGCGGCAGCGAGTGGCCGACAATGCCCGCCGGGCGGTGGACGCCTACCAGGAGGAGCTGCTGGAATACCGCAACCTCGCGGTGATGCCGCGGGTGCGGTCGGAGATGCTCGATTTCGCGGTCTTCCTCCGTCAGCGCACGGTCGACCTCGCGGCGGACAGCGCGCCGTTCCACGTGCAGGATCTGGACCTGATGGCCGCGATGGGCCGCCAGCGCGGCGAGAAGGGACTCACCCTGACCGCGCAGCGGCAGGTGCTGCTCGTGCACACCCGGCTGACGCTGCGCGAGGTGTACGAGGCGGCCGGCCCGAACGACATCGCCGCGACGATGCACACGCTCGCCTGGCTGGCTCCCGCGGGACTGGCCGCCCAGGGGGCGTACACCCGGGGGTGGATCGAGGGGCAGCGGCGCGCGCTGGCGACCGTCGCCCAGGTGCGGCTGCTGACGGTGATGCTGCTGGCCGGCGACGACAGCGCGACCGACCTGGCGCGCGGCCTGCACATGCCGGTCCCCGACCACGTCGTCGCGACGGTGGTCCGGGTGGCCGGCGGGTCGCCCGGGCCGGACCAGGCGGCGCGGGACGAGTTCGCCGGCGCGCTGCTGAAGACGCACTGGATGCCGCTGAGCTGGCTGGAGCCGCACGAGGTGGTCGCGCTGATCCCCAGCTCGCCGGGCGGCCGGCAGCCGGCGGTCGAGCGCGGGCTCGCGCTGGCCCGCGACGTGGCCTCGATGACCGGCCGACCGTGCGCGGCCGGCACCGCGCCTGGTCGGGTGCGCGCGTTCGGCGACGCCGTGGCGCTGGCCCGGCAGGTCAGCGAGGTCGCACCGGTGCGGGCCGTGCCGAGCCACGCGTACACGGTCACCGACGTCTTCGCCGAGCTGGGCGCCGCCCGGCTGGCGGAGGTCGGGCAGTGGCTCCAGGTGGTGGCGGCGCAACTCGACGCCGGCCCCGACCTGGTCGCGACGCTGGACACCTACTACCAGCACGACATGAACCGGCTCGACACCGCGGCCGCGCTGTGCATCCACCCGCGCACGCTCGACTACCGGCTGACCCGGGTGCGTGACCTGACCGGGCTGGAGCCGGGCTCGACCCGCGGCGTACGCGTGCTGAGCACCGCCGTCGCCCGGATTCTCGCCGGCTAGATCAGCAGCCGGGTGAGCTCCATGTTCTTCATACAGATGTAGCTCAGCTTGTTACCGGAACGGTCGGTGCGGACAGGTGTGGCACCGAGTGGAGGAAGGCGATGTCTTCGGCGCCGGTCGGTGGCCCAAAGGGTCTGCGGCGAGCGACCCGACGTCTCTGGTCGGGAAATTCCCCTACGCAATGAATGTGTCGCCACAAAAATGCCCCCTGGTGATCGTCTTAGGCGTAGATCCGCCGCTGCGCCAGGGGGATGATCGGACGATGTTTGTCATCCCTCGTCTGATCACCCGCTAGCCCTTCGGGTCGACTCCGGTCGATGATCTTCCGTGTCAGGCATTGAGCCCTATGCTCGCTCCATTGTGAAGTCCTGGGGGGGAATCATGATCAATGTGGCCGACCGTGGCGTGCCCGTCTTGTGTGGAGCGATGTCCGCGTCCTGAGATGGAAAATTCGACGCTGATCCATCGCTTCGGCGATACCACTACCGCCCGGCCCCATCATCCCGCCGTGCTCGGTGACAGCGGCCCGCTCGACTACGCCGGCCTGGCCGGCCTGGCCGCCGGCCACGCCGAGCTGCTCGCCGGGGCCGGCGTCCGACCCGGCGACCGGGTTGGACTGTTGACCTCACACGGTGCCGGCACCATCGCCGCGATGCTGGGCACCCTCGCCGCGGGCGCCGCCTACGTGCCGCTCGATCCGGGCTTCCCGAAGCAGCGACTGCGCCAGCTCGTCGACGGCGCCGACGTCACCGTGCTGCTCAGCGGGGGCGAGCACACCGAGCTGGCCCGCCGGCTCGCTACCGACCGGCCCGGCACGCGGGTGGTCCCCGCCGTCGACGTGCGGCCGGCGCCGCTGCGGCCGGTGTCGGTGGACCCGGACGCCCTCGCGTACGTGCTGTTCACCTCCGGCTCCACCGGCCGGCCCAAGGCGGTCGGGCAGACCCACCGCAACCTGCTGCACGTGGTGGACAACCAGATCGCCACCCTCGACGTGCGTCCGGACGACCGGCTCAGCCTGCTCGCCTCGTTCAGCTTCGACGCGGCCATCCCCGACCTCTACCCGGCGTTGCTCACCGGTGCCGCCGTCGTCCCGGTCGACCTGCGCCGCCACGGGCTGGCGTACGCCGTCGAGCAACTGGCCCGGCACGGCGTCACCGTCTACCACTCCACCCCGACGGTCTTCCGGTACCTGCTGGACACTCCCGGCGTCGACCGGCTCGACCGGGTCCGGGTGGTGCTGCTCGGTGGCGAACAGGCCAGCTACGCCGACGCCGCCCGCGCCCAGGGTCACTTCGCCCCGGGGTGCGTGCTCGTCAACGGTTACGGTGCCACCGAGATGACCTTCGCGGCCCGGTCCGCGTTGCCGCTGGCCGACGTCGACAGTACGGCCACCGGGCCGCTGCCCATCGGCACCGCCCTGCCCGGGTACGCGCTGCGGCTTACACCGGACGGCGAGATCGTGGTGCGCGGGCGGCACCTCGCCCCCGGTTACCTCGACCAGGTCAGCGACCGGTTCGGGCTGGACCCCGACGGGGTGCCGACGTACCGCACCGGCGATCTCGGCGAGCTGCTGCCCACCGGCGAGCTGCGCTGCCTCGGCCGCCTCGACCGGCAGGTCAAGGTGCGCGGGTACCGGGTCGAGCTGACCGAGGTCGAGTCGGTGCTCGCCGCCGAGCCGGGCGTCGCCGAGGTGCGAGCCATCGCCCGCGACGGGGAGCTGCTGGCGTACGTCCGGTCGACCGGGACACCTGTGGACCCGGTCGCGCTGCGGGCCGCCCTGGCCCGGCAACTACCCGAGTACGCACTGCCCCGCGCCGTCGTGCCGGTCGCCGAGTTTCCGCTGACCGTCAGCGGCAAGATCGACGAACGGGCGCTGCCGGCGCCGGCCCGGGCCGTGCTGGCCGAGGATCGACCGGCCAACCCGACCGAGCGGATCGTGCACGACATCTGGTGCACCGTGCTCGGCCGGGACGCTGTCGGCCGCACCGACAGCTTCTTCGACGTCGGCGGGCAGTCCCTGCTGCTCGGTCAGGTACAGCAGCGGCTGACCGAACGGTTCGGGGTCCGGCTGCCGCTGCTGCGGCTCTTCGACCATCCGACGGTCGCCGCCCAGGCCCGACTTGTCGACCCGCCGCCGTCCGCCGACCTGCCGGCCCCGCCCGCCGCGACCGCCTCGGCGTCCACCGCGTCGCCGTCCACCGGCGGTGCGTACTCCTCGTCGGTCGGCGTCCGCGAGTACACCGGCGAGGAGATCGCCGTGGTCGGTCTCGCCGGCCGGTTCCCGGGAGCGGCGGACGTGGCCACCTTCTGGTGGAACCTGTGCGCCGGCGTGGACGCCATCCACGACCACAGCGACGAGGAGTTGGCGGCGTTGGGCGTCGGCCCCGGGCTGCGCGCCGACCCCCGGCACGTGAAGGCCACCGGGCGGCTCGACGGCATCGCCGACTTCGACGCGGAGTTCTTCTCCTTCGGCGACCAGGAGGCCGCCCGTACCGACCCGCAGCACCGGCTGTTCCTGGAGACCGCGTGGGAGGCGCTTGAGGACGCCGGCCACGACCCGACCCGGTTCCCCGGCCTCGTCGGCGTGTACGGCGCCACCTCCGTCAACCGTTACTTCCTCTTCCACCTGATGGACAACCCGGCCGTGACCGGTGACGTCGATCCGGACGACTGGGAGGCCCGCCTGATCGGCCGGCAGCTCACCGACCACCTGCCCGGCCAGGTGGCGTACCGGCTGGGGTTGACCGGGCCGGCGGTGGCCGTGCAGAGCGCCTGCTCCAGCTCCCTGGTCGCGGTCTGCCTGGCCGCGCAGAGCCTGGCCGACTACCAGTGTGACATCGCTCTGGCCGGTGGCGTGAGCGTCACCTGGCCCCGGCACCGGCACACCCCCGGTGGCCTGGCCTCACCGGACGGGCGCTGCCGGGCCTTCGACGAGGCCGCCCAGGGCGCCGGCTTCGGCTCCGGCGTCGGGGTGGTGGCGCTGCGTCGGCTCGCCGACGCGCAGGCCGACGGGGACCGCGTCCTCGCGATCCTGCCCGGCTGGGCGGTCACCAACGACGGTGCCGACCGGGCCGGCTACGCCGTTCCCGGGCCGGCCGGGCAGGCCGCCGCGGTGGCCGGCGCGCTCGCCGCCGCCGAGGTCGCCCCGGGCGAGGTCCGTTTCATCGAGGCACACGGCAGTGGTACGCCGCTCGGGGACGCCATCGAGGTGGCCGCGCTGCACGAGGTGTACGAGGGCGCCGCCCCCGCCGAGACCTGCGCGCTCGGCTCGGTGAAGACCGCCATCGGTCACCTCGACGCCGCGGCCGGCATCGCCGGGCTGATCAAGGCGGTGCTGGCCGTACAGCACGGGGTCATCCCGCCGAACCTGCACTTCACCCGTCCGCACCCGGAGATCGATCTGGCCGCCGGTCCGTTCTACGTACCGACGAAGGCGCGGGACTGGCCCGAAATGCCGCGCCGGGTGGCCGGGGTCAGCTCGTTCGGGCTGGGCGGCACCAACGCGCACGTCGTGGTGGAGCAACCACCCGCGGTCGAGCCGGTCGACACCGGGTCGGCCAGCGCACACCTGCTGCCGGTGTCGGCGCGTACCCCTGCGGCTCTGCGGGCGGCCCTGACCCGGCTGCGGCGGCACCTGGCGGGCACCGCGCCCACGCTGGCCGAGGTCGCCGCGACGCTGGCGCTGGGCCGACGGGAGTTCGGCTGCCGGGCCGCGGTGGTCGCCACCACCCCGGCCGCCGCGGTCGCCGCGCTCGACGCGTTACTGGCCACGGACACCCGGGTGGTCGGTCCGGCCGGCCCACTGCGCGACCTGGCCGCCGGTTGGGTGACCGGCCGGCCCCTGGACTGGACGGCCCTGCACCCGGCCGACGGCGTCCGACGAACCTCGCTGCCCACCTACCCCTTTCAGCGGCAGCGGTACTGGATCGAACCTCCTCAGAAAGGTGTTCGGTGAACTGGTTCCTCTCCGCCGGCAGCCGCGATCCGGCACCGGTGCAATTGTTCTGCCTGCCCTATGCCGGCGCCGGAGCCGGCGCGTTCCGCAACTTTCCGGGCCGATTCGGTTCGGACGTCGAGGTGCTGCCGGTGCAGCTCCCCGGCCGGGAAAACCGGATCAGCGAGGACCCGCGATTCCGGGTGGTCGACGTGGCGAGCGCCATCGCCGGGCGGGCCACCGGGCCCTACGCCATCTACGGCCACTCGATGGGCGGCCGGCTCGGCTTCGAGGTGGTCCGCGAGCTGCGCCGCGCCGGGCGTCCACTGCCGCTGCGGCTCTACGTCGGCGGCGCCCGCGCACCGCACGTCAGCGCACCCACCATCTTCGACGGGCTGTCCCAGGTGGACGACGACGAGCTGCTGCGCCGGCTGCGGACCGGCGGCGGCCTGCCCGCCGGTGTGCTGGAGCATCCCGAGCTGGTCGATCTGCTGCTGCCGCTGCTGCGCGCCGACTTCGAGCGGGTGGACACCTACCGGTACCGGCCCGAGGAGCCGCTGCCGGTGCCGATCATCGCGTTCAGCGGCCGGCGCGACCAGGCGGTGACCCGGGAGCAGAGCGCGGCCTGGCGGGAGCACACCGCCGCCGGCTTCACCCTGCACGAGCTGCACGGCGGGCACTTCTTCCTGCACGAGGCGTTGCCCGAGCTGGCCGACGCGATCCGCGCCGACCTGACCGCGGCGCTCAGCGCCGAACCGCCGGCCACCGCGCCGAGGGCGGCCGCCGCCGCGTACCGGGTCCCGCTTGGCGACACCGGCTGGTCGGTGTGGCGCGACGCCATCCTGCGCAGCACCGGCTTTCCGGCCGACGGGCTGACCCGGCTGTCCGCGCCGCACGCCGCCGCGGCGGCCGACGAGCTGCTGACCACCGGCACCGGCGCCGACGTCTTCGACAAGGAGTTCGCCGAGGCGCTGTCCACCGCCACCCGGCGGATCACCGAGCTGGCCGCCGACCCGCTACTACGCGAGGCGGTCACCTGGCAGAACCGGGGGGTGCTGCCCACCCTGGACGGGCTGGTCCGTGGTGGCCCCGACGCTCCCCGCAACACCCGTAGGCGCGAGCGCGAACGGGCCGTCGTCAGGTACTGGCAGCGCTACTGCGGCAAGAACGAGACCGTCGGCTTCTTCGGCCCGAGCTGCTGGGTCACCCTCGACCCGGAGCTGCCGGTCGCCGCCGAGGTCCGGCCGGGCGCGGCGCTGACCCGTGACCGCCGGGTGTGGTTCGAGTCCTGGGCGCTGACCGTGTACGCGCAGCGGATCGCCGAGGACCTGGCCGTCCGCCGCTGGTGGGCACCCCAGCTCGCCCCGCACCTGAGCCTCGCCGGCCGGGAGGTGCGCCGGCCGGGTCGACCCCCGGTGCCCCTGTCGCCGGTCGAGGCGGCACTGCTCGGTGCCGCCGACGGCCACCGCCCCGCCCACGAGCTGGTCACCGACCCGGCCGTCGGTCTGCGCCGGCCGGAGGACGGGTACGCGCTGCTCGACCGGCTGGTGCAGCGGGACCTGGCCACCTGGGACGCCGCGCTGCCGGTGAGTCCGGCCGCCGAGGAGGTGCTGCGGCAGCGGATCGCGCAGGTCGGCGACGCCCCCGCGCGGGCCGTCGCCCAGGCCGGCTTCGATCGGCTCTGCGCCGCCCGGGACGCGGTAGCCGGCGCGGCCGGCGATCCGGACCGGCTGCACGCCGCGCTGAACGCGCTCGACGAGACGTTCACCGACCTGACCGGGCAGCCGGCGCAGCGTCGGGCCGGGCAGATGTACGCCGGTCGGACGCTCTGCTACGAGGACACCAGCCGTGACCTGGACGTGGTGTTCGGCGCACCGCTGCTGGACGGGATCGCCGCCCCGCTCGCCGTGCTGCTGCGGGCCGCCCGCTGGCTGGCCGGCGCCCTGGAGGAGGCGTACGCGGTGGTGTTCCGGGAGCTGTACGACGAGCTGCGCGCCGAGGCCGGCGACGCCCCGGTGGCCCTGTCCGACCTGTGGTTCCTGGTCCAGGGCATGTTCTGGGGCAGCGGGCCGCGCCCGGTCGACGCGGTGGCGGGCGACTTCGCGGCCCGCTGGGCGGGGCTGTTCGGGCTGGCCGACCTGCCGCCGGGCAGCACCGACGTGCGACTGGACGTGGCGGACCTGGCCGCCCGGGTCGACGAGGTCTTCCCCGTTCTGCGGCCATACTGGTCGAACTCCCGGCTGCACAGCCCTGACCTGCAGATCTGCGCGGCCGACGCCGACGCGCTGGCCCGCGGCGACTACACCGTGGTGCTCGGCGAGCTGCACGCCGCCTGGCCGTCGTTCGACTGTGCGGTGTTCACGGCCGCACACCCGGACGTGGAGCGGCTGCGCGACGCGCTGGCGGCCGACCTCGGCCCGAACCGGATCCGGCTGCTCTATCCCACCGACTGGCCGCGCCGCACCAGCCGGATCGCCGAGGCGCTGATCGGCCCCACCGACCGGCAGGTGGCCTTCGCGTCCGCGCCCAACGCCGACCCGGACCGGGTGCTGCCCACGGTGGCGCTGACCGTGCGGGACGAGGACGGCCGACTGACGGTCGTGGCCCCCGACGGGCAGCGCTGGCCCCTGACCGAGGTCTGCGCCGGGCTGCTCAGCCTGCACGCCGTGGACGGGTTCAAGCTGGTCGCGGCCGCACCGTACACCCCGAGGATCACGCTGGACCGGCTCGTGGTGGCCCGGCAGACCTGGCGGACCACCGTCGGCGCGTGCGACTTCCGCGCGGCGGAGGGTGAGCGGGCCCGCTTCCTGGCCGTACGGGACTGGCGACGCCGGCTGGGCCTGCCCGAGCAGGTGTACGTCAAGCTCGGCAGCGAGACCAAACCCTGCTTCGTCGACCTGAGCAGCCCCGTCTTCGCCGACATGTTCTGCGTGCTGGTCCGGGCGGCCCGGCGGGACGGCGGCGACGACACCACGGTGGTGGTCAGCGAGATGCTGCCCACCGAACAGGACGCCTGGGTGCCCGACGGGGCCGGTCGGCGCTACTTCAGTGAACTGCGACTGCACGTTGTGGATGCCGGGGCGACAGCTCGGTGACCGACGCGCAGGGTCGTGGCTACGTCAGTGAGCCGCGCCGGCAGATGACCGATCCGAACAGCTGTCCCGGGGGGAACGGGTGACCGACCTACTGTCCAGCAACGCCGTACGGGGCGAGACCCTGCCCTGGCCGGACGCGACGATCGCCGAGCTGGTGGTCGCGCAGGCCGCCCGTACGCCGGACGCGACGGCGGTGCGCCAGTGGGACAGCCGGCTCAGTTATGCCGAGCTGCTGTCCCAGGCGGCCGGGGTGGCTGCCGCGCTGCGCGCCCGCGGCGTCGGCCGGCAGAGTCGGGTGGGAGTGTGCGGCAGCCGCCGGCCGGAGCTGGTGGCGACCGTGCTGGGGGTGTTGCTGGCCGGCGGTTGCTACGTGCCGCTGGAACCGGGCGGCCCGCGTCGGCGGCTTCGCGGGATCGCCGCCGACGCGGGCGTTTCCCTGGTGGTCGGCGACGCCGCCGAGACCGAGTTCGGTGACGCCCCCGGCGTCGAGGCGGTCGGGTTGCCCGGCCCGGCCCCACTCGCGCCCTGCCCGGCCCGGCCCGGCGACCCGGCGTACGTGCTGTTCACCTCGGGCTCCACGGGTCGGCCCAAGGGTGTGCTCACCAGCCACCGCAACGTGGTGGAGTTCGTGACGGGCGTGGCCGCGTCGAGCGGTGCCGACGCCGGCGTACGCAGCCTCGGCCTGGCGTCGCTCGGGTTCGACGCGGCCACCATCGACCTGTTCGTGCCGCTGCTGCTCGGTGGGACGGTGCAGCTCCTCGGCGCAGCGGATCGCGCCGACCCGGTCCGGCTGGCCCGGTTCATCATCGAGCACGAGGTCAACTGGGGTTTCGTCACACCCACCGTGCTGGCCATGGTGGACCCGGCCGAGCTGACCGGCTGGCGTACGGTGCTCTGCGGCGGCGAGGCGGTACCGGCCGCGCTGGCCGCCCGCTGGGCGCCCGGCCGCCGCTTTCTCAACGCGTACGGTCCCACCGAGACGACGGTGCTGGCAGTCTGCGGCCCGTTGAGCGCCACCGAGGTCGACCCGGTACCGATCGGCCGGCCGATGCCCAACCACCGGGCGTACGTGGTGGACGCCGTGCTGGACCTGGTGCCGCCGGGCGAGAGCGGTGAGCTGCTGATCGGCGGGCCCGGGCTGGCCGACGGCTACCTGGGCCGGCCGGCGCTGACCGCTGAGCGGTTCGTTCCGGACCCGTTCTCCGGGCTGCCCGGCGAGCGGTTGTACCGCACCGGCGACCTGGTGCGCCAGGACCCGGACGGGCGGATCGTCTACCTGGGCCGGGCCGACCGGCAGGTGAAGATCCGTGGGCAGCGCATCGAGCTGGGCGAGGTCGAGGCGGTGCTTGCCGACCTGCCCGGGGTGACCGGGGTGGCCGTCGAGGCGGTGCCCGGTCCGGCCGGCACCGAGCTGGTCGCGTTCCTCACTCCGGCGGATGCCCCCGACGACGCGCGGCTGCGCGCGTACGCCGGCAGTCGGTTGACCACGGCGATGCTGCCGGCCCGGGTGCTGCGCAGCGCGGCCCTGCCGATCAGCCCGATCAGCGGCAAGCTGGACCGCCTCGCGCTGCGCGCGCTGGCCGCGGCCCGCACCGCCTCATCCGCCGACACCGTCGCTCCGGAGGTGCCCGGTGGTCCCCTCGCGGCGGCCGTGGCCGGCATCTGGACCCGGCTGCTCGGCGCGGCTCCCGGGCCGGCGACCGACTTCCTCGCCGCCGGTGGCAACTCCATCGCGGCGATGCGCCTGGTCGCCGCGCTGCGCGCCGAGCTGGGCCGGCAGCTCGACACCCGTGAGGTGTTCACCGAGCGCACCTTCGGCCGGCTCGCCGAGCGGGTGGCCGCCGCACCCGTCGGTGACGACCGGTTGCGCACCGGCAACCCGCCCACCCTCTCCCCACCGCAACGCCGGCTCTGGTTCGTCGACCAGCTCGCGCCGTCCAGTGCGCCGTACAACATCGCGGTGGCGCACCGGCTGCGCGGCCCGCTGGACATCGCGGCCCTCGGCGCGGCACTGCGGGCCGTCGCCGAGCGGCACGACGTGCTGCGCTGGCGCATCCCGCAGTCCGCCGGGGTGCCCTACGCGGTCTGCACCGAGCCGACCGACGTGGCGGTGCCGGTGGTCGACCTGACCGGCAGCGCCGAGCCGGAGGCGGAGCTGGCCCAGATGCTCGCGGCCGGTGCCGCGCATCCGTTCGACCTGGCCACCGGGCCACCCTGGCAGGTGACCGTCTACCGGCTCGACCCGGCCGAGCACGTGCTGGCCGTCACCTGGCACCACGCCGTCTTCGACGGCTGGTCGGAGCGGATCTGCTACGACGACCTCGCCGCCGGGTACGACCAGGCGGTGGCCGGCACGGCGCCCACCCTGCCGGCGCTGCCGGCCCGGTACGCCGACTACGCGGTGTGGCGTGCCGAACGCGACCGGCTGCGGGGCGGGCCCGACCTGGCCTGGTGGACGGGGCACCTGGACGGCGTGCCGACCGTGCTGGACCTGCCCCGGGACCGGCCGCGGCCGGCGGTGCAGACGTACGCCGGGGCGGAGGCGGCGGTCCGGCTGCCCGCCGACACCGACCGCGCGGTCCGCGAGCTGGCCGAGCGTCGCGGCACCACGGTCGCCGCGGTGCTGCTGGCGGCCTTCGGTGAGTTGATCGCGCGGCTCACCGGTGGCGACGACCACGTGCTCGGGGCGATCGTCGCCGACCGACGGTTGGCCGCCTTCGACGACGTCATCGGCTTCTTCATCGACACGGTGCCGGTGCGGGTCCGCACCGGCGGGGTGAGCTTCACCGAGCTGGTCGACCGGTGTGCCGGGGAGTTGCACGAGGTCACCGCCCACCCGGGGGCCCCACTGGAACGCATCGTCGAGGCGCTCGGCGTCGGCCGGGACACCGCCCGCGCACCGCTGGTGCAGGTGCTGTTCAACGTGCTCAACTTCGCGCCGCCCGCGCTGACGTTGACCGGGTTGGCCACCGAGCCGGTGTCGGTGCCCAAGCCGGGCTCGCCGTTCGACATCACCGTCTACGTGGTGCAGCACGGCGGTCGTACCGGCGTCGAGGTGGTCTACAACCCGGACCTGTTCGACGCCGGGCGCGTCGACGACCTGCTCGCCGACCTGGCCGAGCTGGTGGGCGCGCTGGCCGCGGCGGCCAACACGCCGGCCCGCGAGGTCGCCACCGCGCTGCCCCGACCCACCGTGCGGGTGCCGCAGCTCGGCGCGATGACGGTCGCCGGCGGCGATCCGGTCGGCCCCCCACCCGCGCTGACGCCTGTCGGCCCGGACGGGCGCACCGAAACCGAGGAGCTGATCGCCGGAATCTGGCGGGAGGTGCTGGAGCACGACCGGGTCGGGGTGACCGACAACTTCTTCGACATCGGCGGGCACTCGCTGGCGCTCGCCGCTGTGCACGCCCGGCTGACCGCCGCGACCGGCCGGTCCATCCGCATGCTCGACCTGTTCCGCCACCCCACCGTCCGCGCGCTCGCCGCCAGCCTCGACGGTGCCGGCGACCGGCCGGAGCTGGCCCGAGCCGCCATGCGGGCCGCCGCACGCCGCGGCCGTACCCGTCGTAACCCACCTCGCCGCCCCGGCGGCTCCGCGTGACGAGGGACAGTCTGATGAGCAACCCGACCGCAGCCGACAAGTCCGACCACCTCACCGAGTCACCTGATCACGGCATCGAACCGATCGCGATCGTCGGCCTGGCCGCGCGCCTGCCCGGCGCCGCGGACGTCCACGAGTTCTGGCGCAACCTGGTCGACGGCGTGGAGTCCACCACCGAGCTGACCCGGGAGGAGCAGCTCGCCCGGGGCGCGACACCCGCGGAGGTCGACGACCCGGGCTGGGTCAACCGCGCCCCGCTTGTCGACGGCTACGACGAGTTCGACGCCACGCTGTTCGGGATGACCGCCCGGGAGGCGGAGCTGACCGACCCGCAGCACCGCCTGTTCCTGGAGTCCTGCCACACCGCGCTTGAGGACGCCGGCTACGACCCGGGCCGTTACGACGGCGCGATCGGCGTGTACGCGGGCACCGGCGGCAACACCTACCTGCACCGCCACGTGCTGCGTAACCAGCGGGTCGGCGGCAACCCACACAGCACGGTCTCGATCGCCACCGGCAACTCGCCGAACTACGTGGCCACAAACGTGTCGTACCGGCTGGACCTGCGCGGGCCGAGCCTGACCGTGCACACCGCCTGCTCCACCTCGCTTGTCGCGTTCCACCTGGCCTGCGAGTCGCTGCGCAACGGTGAGTGCGACATGGCGCTGGCCGGCGGTGTCAACATCGAGCTGCCGCACGTCGGCTACCTCGGCATGGAGGGCTTCACCTCGCCCGATGGCCGGTGCCGCCCGTTCGACGCCGCCGCCAACGGCACCGTGTGGGGCAGTGGCGTCGGGGTGACGCTGCTCAAGCGGCTCTCCGACGCGATCGCCGACGGGGACCACATCCGTGCCGTAGTCCGCGGCAACGCCATCAACAACGACGGCGCCGCCAAGGTGGGCTTCACGGCGCCCAGCGTCGACGGGCAGGTGGCCGCGATCGCCCAGGCCGTCGACATGGCCGACATCGACCCGCGCACCATCAGCTACGTCGAGGCGCACGGCACCGGCACCGCGATGGGCGACCCGATCGAGGTCGCCGCGCTCTCCGCCGTCTACGGCCGGGACACCGACGAGCGGGGCTGGTGCGGCATCGGGTCGGTGAAGTCCAACATCGGCCACCTCAGCCAACCCTCGGGCATCGTCAGCGTGATCAAGACGGTGCTCGCCATGGAGCACGGGCTGATCCCACCGACGATCAACTACGAGACGCCGAACCCGGCGGTCGAGTTCGCCGACACCCCGTTCTACGTGGCGAGCACCCTCACCAAATGGGACACCGACGGCGGGCCGCGCCGGGCCGGGGTCAGCTCGTTCGGCATCGGCGGCACCAACGCGCACGTCGTGCTCGAGGAGGCGCCGGCGGCGGACCGCACCGACCGCCGGGTGCGCCCGGCGCATCTACTCCAGGTCAGCGCGGCCACCCCGGGCGCCCTGGACGCCGCGGTGCAGCGCCTCGCCGCCCACCTGGACGGTGCCGCGGACGCCGGGCCCGCGTACCTCGCCGACGTCGCGCACACCCTGCGCGTCGGCCGCCGCCCGCACCCGCACCGCCGCGCGGTGGTCGCGTCGGATCTTCCCGGCACCGTCGCGGCCCTGCGCGCCCCGAAGCGCGCAGCGCAACCGTCGACCGGGCGTCCAGCCCCGAAGGTCGCTCTCCTGTTCTCCGGTCAGGGTTCCCAGTACGCCGGGATGGGCGCACAGCTCCACGCCGAGCAGCCCCGCTTCGCTGCGGTCGTCGACGAGTGCGCCGAACTGCTCCTTCCCGAGCTGGGCATCGACCTGCGTGACCTGATCCTCGGCCGGGATCCGATGGCGGGGGAGAAGCTCACCGAGACCCGCTACGCCCAGCCGGCGCTGTTCACCGTCGAGTACGCCCTGGCCGCGCTCTGGCAGGCCACCGGCGTACGCCCGGCCGCGATGATCGGCCACTCGATCGGTGAGTACGTCGCGGCCACCGTTGCCGGGGTGCTGAGCCTGCCGGACGCGCTGCGGGTGGTCGCCGCCCGGGGACGGCTGATGCAGTCGCTGCCCACCGGGTCGATGCTCGCCGTCTCGCTTGACGAGTCGGCGGTCGCCGACGTGCTGCCCGAGGGGCTCTCGGTGGCCACGGTCAACGGGCCGGGGACCTGCGTGGTGGCCGGCGAGACCGCCGCCGTCGAGGCGTTCGCGGCGGCGCTGACGGCGAAGTCCAAGATGCTGCGCACCTCGCACGCGTTCCACTCGCCGATGATGGAGCCGGTCCTCGCCGAGTTCACCGCGCTGATGGGCACGGTGTCGCTGCGCCCGCCGACCGTGCCGTTCCTCTCCAACGTGACCGGCACCTGGATCACCGACGAGCAGGCCACCGACCCGGCGTACTGGGCGGCGCACCTGCGCCAGCCGGTCCGCTTCGGCGACTGTGTGGCCACCCTGCTGGCGGCGGGCACCTGGCAGTTGGTCGAGTGCGGTCCCGGCCGGCAACTGGCCAGCCTGGCCCGGATGCAGGTCGCCAGGGCAGCGCCGGAGCAGCGGCCGCTCATCCCGCTGGGCAGCCTGCCCGCCGCCGGGGAGACCACCGGCGACCTGGCCGCTCTGCTCGGCACCGCCGGCGCGCTCTGGTGCGCCGGGCTGCCCGTACGGTTCGACGTGGACCCGGCGGCGCGGCGGGCGCCGCTGCCCAGCTACCCGTTCGAGCGCCGCCGCTACTGGATCGACCCGGACCCGGAGCAGCAGGTCGCCGCCGCCGCGGTGCAGGCCGGGCCGCGACCGCTGCCCGAGTGGTTCGCGGTGCCGGTCTGGCGGCAGGCCGCCCCGCTGCCGCCGACCGGGGCGCTGGGCCGCTGCCTGGTGCTGACCGCGGGCCCGCGCGGCGACGCCCTGGTCGCCGGCCTGCGGGCCGCCGGTGCCGACCCGATTCCGGTACGCCCCGGCGACGCCTTCACCGCCGACGGCGGCTACCGGCTGCGCCCCGGGGTGCGCTCGGATCACGAGGCGCTGGTCGCCGCGCTCACCGCCGACGGTGGACTGCCGACCCGGCTGGTGCACGCCTTCACGCTTGACGGTGCGCCGACCGGCACCGACATCGCGGCCACCTGGGCGGCCCAGGAGCTGGGCTTCTTCAGCGCCCTGCACCTGGTGCAGGCGCTGGCCGGCGCCGGCCTGACCGGCGAGGACGGCGACGTCGTCCTGGATCTGGTCACCGCCGGCACCGGCGATGTGCGCGGCGACGACCTGCGCCGCCCGGAGCACGCCACCCTCGCCGGGCTGGCCCGGGTGCTCCCGGCCGAACTACCCGGGTTGGCCGTCCGGCTGGTCGACGCGGACCCGGCCGACGACGACGTCACCGCGCTGGTCGCCGAACTGCGCCGTCCTCGGGAAGCTGAGGTCGCCCTACGTGGGGGCCGGCGTTGGGTGGCCGACGTCGAGCAGGTGACGCTCGACGCCGAGGGGGAGTCGGGCGCGCTGCGCGACGGCGGCCGGTACCTGATCACCGGTGGGCTCGGCGGCATCGGCATCACCCTGGCCGAGGACTTCGCCACCCGCGCCCGCGCCAAGCTGGTGCTGCTGGCCCGCTCCGGGCTTCCGGAGCGGGAGCGGTGGGACGACCACCTCGCCGTGCACGGCGACGACCGGGCCGGTCGGGCCATCGCGGCGATCCGCCGGATGGAAGCCGCCGGCGCCGAGGTACTGGTACTCGCCGCCGACGTCACCGACCCCGCCGACCTACGCCGGGTCCGCGACGCCGCGCACAACGCGTACGGCGGCATCGACGGCATCGTGCACGCGGCCGGTCTGCCCGGCGGTGGAATGATCGAGGTCAAGGAGCGGGCCGAAGCCGAGCGGGTGCTCGCTCCCAAGCTCGCCGGCACGCTCGCCCTGGCCCAGGTCTTCGGTGACCTGCCGCTGGACTTCGTGGTGCTCTGTTCGTCCATCACCGCAGTGGTCGGCGGGTTGGGGCAGGTCGACTACTGCGCCGCGAACGCGTTCCTGGACGCGCACGCCCGCTCGGGTGCCGGCTGGCGCGCTCCGGTGCTGTCGCAGAACTGGGGCGGCTGGGCCGAGGTGGGCATGGCGGTGGAGACCGCCGCGCCGGCCGGGTTCCGTGCCGCCGGCCGCGACACGGTGACCAGCACCGTCGACCACCCGGTACTCACCACGAAGGTCAGCGGGCCGACGGAGACCGTGCTGCACGGCCTGGTCTCCGCCAGCACCCACTGGCTGCTCGACGAGCACCGGATCGCCGGCGTACCGGTCGTACCGGGCACCGCCCACCTGGAGTCGGTGCGGGCCGCGGTGGCCGCCGCGATGCCCGCGCCCGACGGGGACGCGGCAGTGGAGCTGCGCGACGTGGTCTTCCTGGAGCCGTTCGCGGTGCCCGACGGCACCATCGCCCAGTACCGGGTGGAGCTGACGCCGGCCGACGACGGCGGCACCGACTTCGCCGTCCGGAGCCTGGCCAACGGTGTCCTGCGCACCCACGTACGGGGTGGAGCCGGCTGGACCGACGAGCCCACCCCGCCGGCCCACCGCGTCGAACCTGCCGGTCGGCGGGTGGACGACGACGCGTCCTTCGGCCGGGGCCGCACCAGCATGCTCACCTTCGGGCCGCGCTGGGCAGCCTTGACCGAGCACCATCTGGCCGACGCCACCGAGCTGGCGGTGATCGAGGCCCCTGCCGCCGCGCTCGGTGACCTGCCCGCCTGGGGCCTGCACCCCGCGCTGCTGGACGTGGCGACCGCGTTCGGCCGGGGCCAGGGCAGCGGCACCTACCTGCCGCTGTCCTACGGCCGGATCGTGGTGCGCGGGCCGCTGCCGGCCCGGTTCACCAGCGAGCTGCGACACCGGCCCGGTCACACCGACGAGGTGGTCGCCGCCGACCTGTCACTGCGCGACCCGGACGGCCGGGAACTGGTCGCGATCAGCGACTTCGTGCTGCGCCGGGTCGACCAGGGGGCGGTCACCGGTGGGCTGACCGAGACGTCCACTGTCGAGGCCCCGTCGTCGGCCTCGACCGAGGACATCCGGCCGGTGGACGGTGCGGAGGCGTTCCGCCGCTGCCTCACCGCCGGTCTCGGCGCCCAGGTCGTCATCGCCACCCGGACGGTGGCCGACATCAGGCATCGGGCCGGTCGGGTCACCGCCGACGACACGCTCACCGGCTCGACCCGGTCCGGCCCCGGGGACGGCGGCGCCACACCGGGCACCGAGCTGGAAAAGGTCATCGCCCGGGTGTGGGAGGACGGGCTCGGGGTGGCCGAGGTCGGCGTCGACGACGACTTCTTCGCCCTGGGCGGCAATTCCCTGGTCGCGGTGCAGCTCATCGCGGCGATGCGCAAGGCGACCGGCGTGCGGCTGCCGATGCGCAGCCTCTTCGAGACCCCCACGGTGGCCGGGCTCGCCGCCCGGATCGAGGAGCTGCGTGCCGCCAACACCGACGAACCGGCCGCCCCGGCGTCGACCTCCGCCATCCCGCGACTGCCCCGCGCGTAACGAGAACCAGGAGTAGAGAGCAATGAGCGACACGATCGCCACGCTGCCCGTGGTCGTCGAAGCCGACGGCCGGGCCCTGACCGAGCTGATCACCGATCGCCGCGCCGAGCTGCGGGCCACCCTGGCCGACCAGGGTGGGCTGCTGTTCCGCGGCTTCGACGTGGGCGGGGTGGACGGCTTCGACCAGGTGGTCCGGGCATTGTCCGGGGAACCACTGACCTACACCGAGCGGTCCTCGCCACGGCACGCCATCAAGGGCCGGGTGTACACCTCGACCGACTACCCACCGGACGAGGAGATCTTTCTGCACAACGAGAACTCGTACCAGGCGCGGTGGCCGTTGACCCTGTTCTTCTACTGCATCACCGCGCCGCAGACGCTTGGCGCCACCCCGTTGGCCGACATCCGTCAGGTCTACCGGGAGATCGACCCGGCGGTACGCGAGGAGTTCGTACGCCGGCGCTGGATGCTGATCCGGAACTTCCACGACGATTTCGGCGCCACCTGGCAGCACGTGTTCGGCACCGACGATCGTGCCGAGGTGCAGGCGTACGCGGCGGCCAACCGGATCACGCTGGAGTGGGTGGGCCGGGACGGGCTGCGTACCCGTGCGGTGCGCGACGCCGTGCACCTCCGCCCCGGCTCGGACGTTCCCCGCTGGTTCAACCACGCCACCTTCTTCCACGTGAGCAGCCTGGCGAAGGACCTCCAGGAGGGCCTGCTGGACATGTTCGGCGCCGACGGGCTGCCGTCGAACACCTACTACGGCGACGGTGGCGAGATCCCCGCCGACGTCCTGGACCACCTGCGGGCCGCCTACCGGGCGGCGAGCGTCCGCTTCGACTACCACCGCGACGACGTGCTGGTGGTCGACAACATGACCGCCGCGCACGGTCGGGAACCGTTCACCGGCCCCCGCCGGATCGCCGTCGCGATGGCCGAACCGCACACCCCTGACATCAACGGAGAGCAGTGATGGCCGAGCCCCGATTCCTGGTCGTGCGCAACGACGAGGAGCAGTACTCGATCTGGTCGGCCGAGCGGGACCTCCCGGCGGGATGGCACGACACCGGCTTCGCCGGCAGCCGCGAGGAGTGCCTGGCGCACATCGACACCGTCTGGACCGACATGCGCCCCCGCTCGGTACGCGAGGGTGCCCTGTGAGCGCGAGGAGTGCAGCGCAGCGGAGCCCCGCAGTCGCGAACGGAAGGCGGCAACGGTGAGCGCGAGGAGTGCAGCGCAGCGGAGCCCCGCAGTCGCGAACGGAAGGCGGCAACGATGAGCAAGGAGTGGACCTTCCCGGCGTCCTTCGCGCAGGAGCGGGTGTGGACGGCCAACCAGCTCGACCCCGGGTCGCCGGTCTACAACGTCTCCGCACCGTGGCGGTTCCCGGTCGGCGTCACCGCCGCACAGGCCACCGAGGTGTTCGGCCAGGTGGTCGCCCGGCACGAGTCGCTCCGTACGCACCTGCGGATCGTCGACGGCGCGCTGGTGCAGGTGGTCCGGGCCGTCGAGCCGGTGGATCTGCCGGAGTTGGACCTGACCGGTCTGCCCGCCGACGAGCAGCAGACCCGCTACGACGAGACCCTCGCCGAGCTGGCGCGTAGTCCGATCCCGTTGGACACTCCGCCGCCGTGGCGGGCCCGGTTGGTCCGGTTCGCCGCCGACCGGGTCGGGTTGCAGTTCGTGGTGCACCACGCGGTCTTCGACAGCCACTCGGCGGTGCTGTTCGACGCCGAGCTGACCGCGTTCAGCCGGGCCGCGCTGACCGGCGTACCCGCCGACGTGCCCGAGCTGCCCATCCAGTACGCCGACTTCGCCGTCTGGCAGCGCGACCAGCTCACCGACACCGAGGTGGAGCGGCAGCTCGCCTTCTGGCGCGCTCACCTGGCCGGTGCGCCGGCGGTGACCGGCCTGCCGCTTGACCGGCCGCGCCCGGCCCAGCTCGGCTTCGCCGGTGACGAGGTGCGCTTCGACCTCCCCGACGGGCTGCTGGACCAGGTCGGGCGGCTCGCCGCCGGCACGTCGACCACCCCGTACATGGTGTTGCTGGCCGCCTTCGCGGCGCTGCTCTCCCGGATCTCCGGTGACCCCGAGGTGGTGGTGGGCGTCTCCACCGCCGGCCGGGACACCGCCGAGCTGACGCCGCTGATCGGCATGTTCGTCAACCCGGTGGCGCTGCGGTGCGACCTCACCGGCGACCCCAGCGTCACGGAGGTGCTCGGCCGGGTCCGGACCGGCCTGGTGGACGCGATGGAGCACGGGCAGACCCCGTTCCAGCGGATCGTCGAGGCGGTCGCCCCGCAGCGCGACCCGTCGGTGCAGCCGGTGTTCCAGACCGCGCTGAACCTGATCCCGGACTCGGGCCTGGACCCGGTGCCGCTGGGCACCACCAAGGACGACCTGGCCTTCGACATCACCGGCGGCACCAGCCGGCTGGTCTTCCGCACCGACCTGTTCGACCGGGCCACCGCGGAGGCGGTCGTCGCCCGCTACCTGCGGCTGCTCACCGCTGCCGTGACCGACCCGGGGACGCGGCTGTCGGCGCTGCCGCTGCTCGACGACGCCGAACGTGACCTGCTGCGCGCCTGGACCGACACCTGGCACACGGTCGCCCCGACCACAGTGGTGGCCGAGGTGGAGCGGCAGGTCGTCGCCACCCCCGCCGCGATCGCGCTGGTCTGCGACGGGGAGGAGCTGAGCTACGCCGAGCTGAACGCTCGGGCCAACCAACTGGCCCGGCTGCTGGTCGAGCGTGGTGCCGGCCCGGAGACCCGGGTCGCGCTGCTGCTGCCCCGTTCGGTGGAGTTGCTGGTGGCCATCCTCGCGGTGCTGAAGGCCGGTGCCGCGTACCTGCCGGTGGACACCGGCTATCCGGCGAACCGGATCAGCTACCTGCTGACCGACGCCGAGCCGACGCTCGTGCTGGCCACCTCGGAGACCGCCGCGCTGGCCCCCGCCGACGCACTGGTGCTGACCGACACGACCGCCGCCGACCTGGACTGCGCCGACCTCACCGACGACGACCGTCGTACGCCGTTGCGTGCGGAGCACCCGGCGTACCTGCTCTACACCTCCGGCTCGACCGGGCGGCCCAAGGGTGTGCTGGTCGAGCACCGCGCGGTCACCGCGTACCTGGCCTGGGCCCGGGACACGTACCCGGGGCTGGCCGGTGTCGCGCTGCTGCACTCGCCGGTCTCGTTCGACCTGACCGTGACCGGGCTGCTCGGCCCTCTCACCGCCGGGGGCACGGTCCGGCTCGCCGGCATCGATACCCCGGCGGCGCGGGCCGGTGGTCCGCCGACCTTCCTGAAGGTCACCCCCAGCCACCTGCCGCTGCTCGACGACGCCCTGTCGCCGACCACCGATCTGGTGATCGGCGGGGAGGCGCTGACCGGCGAACAACTGGCTGGCTGGCGGGCCACCCACCCTCGGGTGGCGGTGATCAACGAGTACGGCCCGACCGAGGCGACCGTCGGCTGTGTCGCGGCCCGGATCGCTCCCGAGCAGCCGGTCTCCGCCGGGCCGGTGCCGATCGGCCGGTCCACCTGGGGCACCCGGGTCCACCTGCTCGACGCCGCGCTGAACCCGGTGCCGCCGGGTGTGGTCGGTGAGCTGTTCATCGCCGGGGCGCAACTGGCCCGGGGCTACCTGGGCCGGCCGGCGCTGACGGCCGAGCGCTTCCTGCCCTGCCCGTACGGGCCTCCGGGGGAGCGGATGTACCGCACCGGGGACCTCGCCCGCTGGCGGGCCGACGGGGCACTGGAATACCTGGGCCGCCGGGACAACCAGGTCAAGATCCGGGGGATGCGGATCGAGCTGGGCGAGATCGAGTCGGTGCTGCGCGCCCGCGCGGACGTGGCCGAGGCCGCGGTGGTGGTCTGCGCCGACAACGGCGAGCCGACCCTGGTCGGCTACCTGGTCGGCCGGGTCGACGAGGCGACGCTCGCCGCGGACCTGGCCCGGGAGCTGCCCGCGCACCTGGTGCCGAGCGCGTTCGTCTGGTTGGACGCGCTGCCGCTGACGCCGAACGGCAAGCTGGACACCGCCGCGCTGCCGGCACCGACCGCCGCCACCGCCGACGGCTTCCTCGCCCCGCGTACCGACGCCGAGGTGCTTGTCGCCGAGGTCTACGCCGAGATCCTGCAACTGGAGAAGGTCGGCGCGCTCGACGACTTCTTCGCCCTCGGCGGCAACTCACTGCGCGGCATGCGGGCGATGGCCCGGATCCGCGCCGAGGTGGACGTGGAGCTGCCGATGCGGGCGCTGTTCAGCAGCCCGGTGGTGGCCGACCTGGCTGCCCAGATCGAGCAGCGGATCGCGGCCGAGCTCGACGGACTCTCCGAAGCCGAGGTCGCCGCGCTGCTCGCGGCGGAGAAGGACACCCCCTCATGACCGACGTCAAGGACTCGGCCCGCGACGCCGCCCGGCAGGCGCTGATCGCCAAGCGGTTGCGCCGCCGGTCAGGCAGCCCGCCCGCCGCGCGGATCACTGCCCGCCCGCCGGACGCCGAGGTGCCGCTGTCGTACGCCCAGGAGCGGGTCTGGTTCATGGACCAGCTCGCTCCCGGCGAGGCGGCGTACCACATCGCGGTGCCCTTGCGGGTCCGTGGCCCGCTGGACGTCGCGGCGCTGCGCCGCGCGCTGGCTGACCTGACCCGTCGGCACGAGTCGCTGCGCACCCGGTTCCCGGCCGACTCGGACGGCCGGCCCACCGTGGTGCTCGACGAGGTCGTCGAGGTGCCGCTGACCGTGGTGGACGCCGCCGACGACACCGCCGCCCAGGCACGTGTCGACGAGGCGGCCGTCGAGCCGTTCGACCTGGCCAACGGGCCGCTGCTGCGGGCTCTGCTGATCCGGCTGGCACCGACCGAGCACGTGCTCTTCCTCGGTCAGCACCACATCGTCGGTGACGGCTGGTCCGTGGACGTGCTGCTGCGTGACCTGATCGCCCGCTACCGCGACCGGGAGCTGCCCGCCCTGCCGGTGCAGTACGGAGACTTCGCGGTCTGGGAGGCACGGGAGCTGGCCGGGCCGGGCGCGCTGCGGCACGTGGACTGGTGGAAGGAGCGCCTCGCCGGGATCACCCCGCTGGAGCTGCCGCTGGACCTGCCGCGGCCGGCCACCCAGACGTACCGGGGTGACTTCGTCGAGTTCACCCTGGACGCCGCCGCCACCGAGGGGCTGGCCGCGCTGACCCGTGCCTACGGCGGCACGATGTTCATGACGCTGCTCGCCGCGTACCAGGTGTTCCTGGCCCGGCACACCGGGCAGGACGACTTCGCGGTGGGCGCGTCGGTGGCCGGCCGGTCCGCTCCGGAGCTGGAGAACCTGGTCGGCATGTTCATCAACATGCTGCCGATGCGTGCCGAGCTGGCCGGCGACCCGACCTTCACCGAGCTGCTGGATCGGACCCGCCGCGCGGTGCTGGACGGGCTGGAGCACGGCGAGGTGCCGTTCGCCCGGGTCGTGCACGAGCTGGGTCTGCCGCGTGACGTCAGCCGCTCACCGGTGTTCCAGGCGATGTTCGTGCTGCAGAACTACGAGATGGGCCGGTTCGAAGGGGTGGCCGAGGACGCCGACGTCGGCTTCGAGTGGCATCCGATGGAGCTGCGCGCCACCCGCTTCGACTTCGAGCTGCACGCCGTCGAGACCGGCAACGGGCTCTGGGGCAAGCTGGTCTTCAACACCGACCTGTTCACCCGGGCCACCATCGAGCGGATGGCGCACCGGCTCACCACGCTGCTGCGCGCCGTGGTCGCCACCCCGGATCTGCCGGTCTCCGCGCTCGATCTGCTGGCACCCGCCGAGCGGGACCTGTTGGCCGGGTGGAACGACACTTCCCACGATTTTCCCCGGCAGCAGACGCTGCACGCCCCGATCGAGGAGCGGGCCGCTCGTACTCCGGACGCGGCGGCGCTGCGGTTCGCCGGCCGTTCGGTCACGTACGCCGAACTGAACGCGGCGGCGAACCGGGTGGCGCACCGGCTGCGCGCCTGCGGGGTGGGCCCGGAGACTCTGGTCGGTGTCTGCGCGGAACGCTCGGTGGAGCTGGTCGCGGGCCTGCTCGGCGTGCTCAAGGCCGGCGGCGCGTACCTGCCGTTGGACCCGGAGTATCCGGCGGACCGGCTGGCTTTCATGGTCACCGATGCCGCCGCGCCGGTGGTGCTGGTGCAGGCACACCTGCGCGACGTGCTGCCGACGACCGACGCCACCGTGCTCGCGCTGGACGACGAGGCGCTCTGGGCCGACCAGCCGACGAGCGACCCGACGCCGACGGCCGGCCCGGCGCACCTCGCGTACGTCATCTACACCTCCGGCTCGACCGGCCGGCCCAAGGGTGTGCCGAACACCCACCGGGGCATCGTCAACCGACTGGACTGGATGCAGCGCACCTACCGGCTCGGCGCCGACGACGCGGTGTTGCAGAAGACCCCGGCCAGCTTCGACGTGTCGGTGTGGGAGTTCTTCTGGCCGCTGCGCGAGGGCGCCCGGCTGGTGCTGGCCGAGCCGGGCGGTCACAAGGACGCCGGCTACCTGCGCGACCTGCTGGTGTCCGAGGCGGTCACCACCGCCCACTTCGTCCCGTCCATGCTCACCGTCTTCCTGGCCGAGGACGGCGTCGAGGCGGCCACGGCGCTGCGCCGGGTGATCTGCAGCGGGGAGGAGTTGCCGCTCGCCGCCGCCCGGGACTTCACCGCCCGGCTGCCCGGCTGTGGCCTGCACAACCTGTACGGCCCGACCGAGGCGGCGATCGACGTCAGCTCCTGGGCGTGTGACCCGGTGCTGCTGGCCGAGGTGGCCAGCGTGCCGATCGGTGCGCCCATCAGCAACGTGCGGCTGCACGTGCTGGACGCCCGGGGCAACCCGTGCCCGGTGGGAGTCGCGGGTGAGCTGCACATCGGGGGGGTGGGGCTGGCCCGCGGCTATCACCGTCGGGCGGCGCTGACCGCGGAGCGGTTCGTGCCCGACCCGTTCTCCGGCGAGCCGGGTGCCCGGCTGTACCGTACCGGCGACCTGGCCCGCTGGCAGGTCGTCCCCGGTGACCGGCCCGGCGGTGTGCTCGAGTTCCTCGGCCGGATCGATCACCAGGTCAAGCTGCGCGGCCTGCGCATCGAACTGGGCGAGATCGAGAGCGCGCTGCGCGCCCAGCCCGGGGTGACCGACGCGGTGGTGGTGGTCCGCGAGGACACCCCCGGCGACAAGCGGCTCACCGGGTACCTGGTCGGCGCGGCCGAGCCCGACGCGGTCAAGGTGGCGCTCAAGGAGACCCTTCCGGAGTACATGGTGCCGGCGGCGTTCGTCACCCTGGACGCCCTGCCGCTGACCCCGAACGGCAAGCTGGACCGCACGGCGCTGCCCGCGCCGGTCGTCACCCGCGCCGCCTCGGTGGCGCTCGTGGAGCCGCGCGACGACACCGAACGGCTGCTCGCCGGGATCTGGTCCGAGGTGCTCGGCGTGGCCACCCTCGGCATCGACGACGACTTCTTCGACCTGGGTGGGCACTCGATGCTCGCGACCCAGGTGGTGGCCCGCATCCGCAAGACCGAGCATGGTGGGCGGCCGGTCGGCGTGATGGACCTGTTCCAGCGGCGGACCATCCGCGACCTGGCCACGTTCATGTCCGGTGGCGGTGGCGACGGGCCCCGTCGGCTGCTCTACGAGCTGACCAGGCCGATCCCGTCGGCCCAACAAGTGATCACGTACGTGTGCGTGCCGTACGGCGGCGGCAGCGCAATCGTCTACCAGCCCCTCGCGGACGCGCTGCCGGCCGGGCACGCGCTCTGGTCGCTGGCCATCCCCGGGCACGACGTGGGGCTCACCGAGGACGCGCTGCCCTTCGACGAGCTGACCACCCGGGTCGCCGAGGAGATCATCGAGCGCGTCGAGGGCCCGCTCGCCCTGTACGGGCACTGCGGCGTGGGCAGCGCGATCGTCGCCGAGGTGGCCCGCAAGGTGGAGGCCGCCGGGCGGGAACTGACCGCGCTCTACATCGGTGCGATGTTCCCGTTCGCCCGGCCCAAGGGCCTGTTCGCGGCGGTGCGCACCAAGCTGGAGAAGCTGCGCAGCAACAAGCACTACGCGAGCTGGCTCAAGTCGATGGGTGTGGACACCGACGAGCTGGAGCCGGAGCAGGCGGACCGGATCATCAGCAACATGCGGGCCGACTCGCGGGCCTCCGAGGAATACTTCACCGCCCTGCTCGACCAGGGCGCGGTGAAGCTGCGCGCCCCGATCATCTCGGTGGTCGGCTCGGAGGACCCGGTCACCGACTACCACGTCGAGCGGTACGCCGAGTGGCAGTTCCTCACTGACCGCCTCGGGCTGGTGGTGCTCGACCAGGCCGGGCACTTCTTCCTCAAGTACCGCGCGCAGGAACTGGCCGAGATCGTCACCCAGGTGCACCCGGCGCTGATCGCCGGCGACGTCGGCGAGCTGACCCCGCAGGCACGGGGTGAGGACGCGGGCTGGGCGGTGGCCGGCACCCGCGGCGTGGACGCCGTCGTCGTCCCGGACAAGCCGGTGGTCCGGCCCAGCATGGCCCGCTTCGTGTCGGTCACCGTCGGGCAGCTCGTCTCCACCACCGGTTCGGCGCTGACCGCGTTCGCCCTGCCGATCTGGCTGTTCACCCGCACCGGCTCGGTGACCGACCTGGGTCTGCTCTGGGCGTTGGCGCTGATCTGCGGCGTGCTGGTGCTGCCCGTCGCCGGGGCGATCACCGACCGGATCAGCCGCCGCACGATCATGATGATCGCCAGTTGCAGTGCCGGCTCGGTCCAGCTCGTGCTGGCCGCGCTGCTCTGGACCGACAACCTGGCGCTCTGGCACATCTACGGCCTGGTGGCGCTCAGTCAGGTGGCCGGCTCGTTCCAACGGATCGCGTTCCAGTCGGCGGTCCCGCAGTTGGTGCCCAAGCGCTACCTGGGCCACGCGATGGGCATCGCCCAGCTCTCCAACGGGTTCGCCATGCTGCTGATGCCGGTCTTCGCAGCCGGCCTGCTGGCCGCGATCGACCTCAAGGGCATCCTGCTGCTCGACGTGGCCAGCTACGTGATCGCGGTGGTGACCCTGTCCGTGGTCCGCTTCCCCGACCTGCTCGGATGGCGACCCCGGGAGCGACTGCTGGTGGCGATCGCCAACGGTCTGCGCTACTCGTGGCGGCACCGGGGCTTCCGGCTGATGCTGGGCTACTTCGCGCTGGGCAACATCTTCCTGGCGCCCGCGCTGGTCCTCACCACCCCGTTGGTGCTCTCCTTCGGCACCGCGACGCAGGTGGCCCAGGTGGCCCTGGCCGAGGCTCTCGGCGCGGTCGCCGGCGGCGTACTCATGTCACTCTGGGGTGGTCCCCGCAACCGACGCATGATCGGCGTGTTGATCGGCAACCTCGGCACGGCGGTCGGCTGCGTTTTGGTCGGCCTGGACGCGTCCGTGGCGATGATCTGCGTCGGCGCGTTCTGGCTGGCCATGTCGATGACCACGGCACAGTCCATCTACGCCACGATCGTCCAGGTCAAGGTGCCGCAGCGCTATCACGGCCGGGTGTTCAGCCTCAACCAGACCATCTCCTGGTCGACGCTGCCCATCGGGTTCGCGCTGATCGCTCCGGCGGCCACCCGCCTGTTCGAGCCGCTGCTCGCCCCGGACGGGGCTCTGGCCGGGTCGGTGGGCGCGGTGATCGGCACCGGTCCGGGACGGGGCATCGGCTTCGCGTACGTCTGCTTCGGCGCGGCGCTGATCCTGATCACCCTGGGCGGGTTCGCGATCCGGCTGCTGCGCCGCTTCGACATTGAGGTCGCGGATTCGCTGCCCGACGACCTGATCGGTGCGCAGGAGCGGGAGCGTCGGCTGGCGGCCCGGACCGCGCAGCGCGCGGAGGCACAGACATGATCATGCCGACGCTGAACCGCACGGCGCCCAGATGGCCGAGGAGGACCGGCGGCTGCGCGAGGAAGTCGCTGAGCTGCGGCGGGCGAACGAGATCCTGAAAGCGGCGAACGAGCATTTCGAGGCGGAGCTCGACCCGACCCGGCGACGGTCATGATGTTCATAAAGAGCTGGCTGCCGAAGCCCCGTCCGCGACGCTGGCGGCGTCCGCGTCCACCGACCTCGCCGAAGGGCTGTGCGGGTCGTGGTCCGGGCCGGGCGCCGACAGCGGATCGCCCACAACAGAGGTCAGCGCGAGCCGAAGTGCCTCGAATCGGCGGGAGACCTCACGGCTGAGCGCAGTTTCGACCTCGCGCAGGGCCCGCTGCAACCACGACCTGGCCCGGCTGCTGTCGACCTCATCGAGGTTGCGCCAGTCCCGGTAACAACTGCTGGAGAGGGCCACGCCGACAGGCGGCAGAATCTCCCCACCGGGGTCGCGCTGGGAGGCGGAGAGCGCGGCAACCATCCCGGGCCCGGCCAGGCGAGTCACCGTGGCTGAACCGGTGACCAGAAGCAGCGTGTCCAGGTCCTGGCCGACACGGTCGACAGAGCCCGTAGGGTCGCCGCTCGCTGGTCGTCGCCCCACGGCTTCGCTGCGGGCATCGGCGGAGACATGGCCACCGTTGTCCTGCAACAGGCTGGTCACGCCACTTGCACATTGCGCTGTCGTGAAGAGCGACAGCGCGTGCAGTTCACGGTCCAGCAACTCTGGTATCCCTGAGGGCCCGACTCCGAACACGAGCTCTTGCACGCAGCGCAGATGGATGTTGGCCAACTCCAAGGCGACGTGCTGACGTATCCGCTGGACGCTCGCCCGAACCAGCCTGTCGAGCCGGCCAATCCGGTCTGGCTCCTGCCTACCGCTGACAGACTGCACGGTTGACTCAGGGACGGACGTGACCTGTCGGTTCGCGCCAGCCCGGCGCAACCCTTCGTCCGCGGCCCAGCCGACGAGAGCGCGGCGCAGATGCGGAATATCACCCGCAGCCGGATCCAGCGCGAACCAGGGCGCGTGGGCGAGCGATGGCACGGCGCTCAACAACACGGCCCGCTGGGCGTCGCGGGCGACTGTCGCCGAATTGAGCTCCCCTTCGACCGTCGGCTCGTCAGCCACGGACGAGCCGCCCTGGGCGCTGGACGTCACCACAAAATACGGACGCACCGGGAACTCCGCGACTTCCGCCAACAGGTGCAGATCTGCGCGACTGATCGACTGATCGGCAGAGATGACGAAGAGCAGGGCACCACCACGGCGTGCCGCATCCAGCACCACCCGGCGCCCAGCCACCCCCAGCGTCTCGCTGTCAGGCGCATCCACAAGCACGAAATGTCGCAGGAGTGGATTCGGCAGACCCAACTCGACCCTCCTGGCCGGTCGCGGCATCGGGGCCGGCACCGTCGTCGTGATGTGAGGACGGGGTTCCCGGTAGCCAGGAACATAGGCCACCCGGCTCGCCGCATGCCGATAGTTCACGACGAGATAGCCATCTCCCGACATCTGCAGTTCTGGCTCGTGTACGCCGAGCAGCGCCTCGAGCACCGCGCGACGCTCGCCCCGTAGAGGGCCGACGGCCACCACCGCGACGGGCTCATCTGACGACGTGAGGCTCTGCGCCGCACCTCCCGTTGCACGGACAGTGATGACCCGCGCCATCTGCTCGATGGTTTGGGTCTCCGGCTTGCGGAATCTCTCCTGCAACACGTGCTCGGCCTGATCGTCGTAGCCCAACTCTCGCAGGAGCTGAGAGAGTTCGATAGCCGCAGCATCCGCGTCACCCGGATGCGCGGCGTGCATCATGCGGCGGCGCAGCTCGACAATCTGACGCACTGACTCGACGTGCGCTCGCTGACTGCGCTGGCCCGGCTGAAAGCCGGGCCTCCTCAGCGAGGAGCGCTCCAGCAGGTCCTCGAAGTCCTTGTCACGGTTTCCCATCCGGCTCCCCTCCCCACTGCTGATTCGCCTTCTCCCTGTTGCGCCAGCGATGCAGCACGCCCTCGACGGCCCGGACAGACGTCCCGAGTAGTTGAGCGATCTCCTCCTGGCTGTACCCGTCGATCGTGAGCGCCAAGATTGCCCGGGTTCGCTCGTCGACCCGCTTCAGGTACTCCCAGACGCGGATATTGCCGACCGCCAGCACCCCCGGATCCGATATGACATCCTGCTGCCGCCTGCTCAGCGCCGGGTCGCCCGTGTCTTGCAACCGCCACCTCTTGTGCTGGTTGCGCCGCTTGCGCAGCTCGTTCGGGAACACGGACAGGCACGTACCCATGAAGTAGGTGGCGAGGCCGGCGCCCGCCTCGAAGCGCCAGCCCTGACCGATCAGGGCTTTCTCTCGAAAGTGGAGCAGCGCGAGGGCCACGGTCATGATCGCCAACTCATCTCGCGCGTCGACATCACCCGAAAGCTCCTCGAGTTCCGCATCGCTGGGGTGCAGCGGAAACCCGCGGGCTGCGGTGAGGTGAAAGATGAAGCCGGTGTACATCCAGCCGTGCAGCACCGACAAGCCGTAGCGCGCCAACTCCTCCTCGAACCGGCGGTAGCGCGGGCCGGTGAAGTCGGATGCAGCCAGTTCACGGACCAGTTGTCGATCAGCCATGCGACGGTCCAGGTTCTCCTGCACCCTGCGGGTCTCGTCCGCGAGCTGCGGCGCCAGGTCGGCCAGCACGTCGAGCGGCACCACCTCGTCACAGGAGTCGGGCGTGTTTGAGAGTTGCACTGCGGCAGAACTCGGGTGGACTGATGACCTATCACCTGCTGCCTTGCCGGCGTTTATCACCGACCGGTTCCTCCGGATGTCTTGTGCCGCCTCGCCCTCCCTTGGAGGAGTCGGCCACAACAACGGTCGTGGTTCTTAAGTGCGGCCTCGGGATGCAGCCCACGGATTCCTCCAAGAATCTTCTGTGATGTTGATGGCAGCTGGGCGCACGCGCTCGTCGTGGGGTAGCGAAGGGTTTGCCACCTACGAGCCGGTGTCCATCTCAGCCCTCTGGAGGTTCCCGTGACACCGTCTCCACCCGGCCCCTTACTGACGGTTCGTGCCGCTGTGGTGCTGCTGCTGGCGATCCTCGTCGGCGGACTTGCCGGCGCGCTGTCGTACATGGTCGATCATTCTGTCCCGACGGCGCTGCTGTGGGGCGGCGGTGCCGCTGGCAGCGCCCTGCTGCTGTTCCACAGCGTGATCGAGGTGTGAGATCGGCCAATCTGAGCGGCCGGCCGACGTCACCCATCGTTGACCGCCCTGCGGCGCTGAGCGTGGCGGGGCGCCAAATGCCGCCGATCCGCCGGAATCAACGTCGGTTCAGGCGAGGAGGATGAACGTCGGCACCGCGACGAGGATGCCGGCCAGAGCGCCTGCGACGACCTGGCCGACAGTGTGATCACCCAGCCGTACGCGGGACCAGCCCACCAGGACGACGATCGCCGGCGATGGGATCAGCGCCGGCCCGAAGACGATGATCAGTACGGACATCGAGCCGCTGGCGACAGCAGCATGTGCGCTGAGCTTCCACACCTGGTTGATCGCGGTGACGATGAGCCCCACGGCGAACATCACCACGACCATGGCGACGAGCGGCCGGGGTGCGCCGCCGAGGACGAGCGCAGCGAGACCGACGAGGACGGACAGCAGTCCGTAGACCAGGGGCATGCGACGCTGCTCGCGTACGCCGATGTGGTGGTCGGTGAGCCGTCCCCGTCGTACTCCGACCCAGATGACGGCGTAGGGGACGGCGGAGCAGAAAAGTATGGCGAGCAGTGCCCAGCCGAGGCCGGTCAGCACGGCGGGGGCGGTGCTGTGCAGGGCGATGATCAGTGGCATCAGGGCTGCGAAGACGGCTGGTGCGCATGCTTCGGTGACGACCCGCGCCACCCGGGAGGTGCTGTTGGCCGACAGGTCAACGAGTGCGGGCACGATGGAGTTCTACCTCTCGGACGGCTGCGTGTGAGCAGACATCGCTTCGGACGTGGCGCGCCCTCGAGCCGGTAGGCCAGTGCCGCACCGATGACGACGGCCTCCACAGGTCTCAGGCATCTCTCTGCAAAGCTTCCCGCATCGCCAATGGGCCCAGCACAGGTCCGTGAGCAACGCGCACCTTGCGGCAGAGCAGTGACGTTGTGAGCGCTGACTCCACACGTCGCGCGATCATGAGGTCTTCGACCAGGAAGGCGCACGTGGGCCCCGTGCCTGATATGAGTCCAGCGATCGCACCGGCGTCTTTGCCGACACGAAGTACCTGCCGTAGCTCCGGGCGGAGGCTGTAGACAGCCGGCTCAGCGTCGTTGTGCAGAGCCGCGCCGACGGCGCGCACGTCTCCGGCCGAGAGGGCGTCGAGGAGGTGCTGCGAGAGCGCCGGACCGGGTCCGAGACGGCCGGTCTTCCGTAGACGATCGGATTCCTGGTACACCGCGGGTGTCGACAGTCCAGTCTTCGCGACCGCGAACACCCACTGGAGGGCGCCCGCCACGCCGACAGGCGTCAGCTTCTCTCCTCGTCCAAGCCCGGTCGCCGTGCCGCCGAGCAGCGTGAAGGGGACGTCGCTGCCCAGCTCTGCGGCGAGGTCGAGTAGGCGGGCGGTAGGCAGGTTCGCACCCCACAGCGAGTCGCAGCCAACCAACGTCGCTGCGGCGTCCGCGCTGCCGCCAGCCATTCCGCCGGCGACCGGGATCCGCTTCCGCAGGTGGAGGTGGACGTTTGGCGCAACGCCAATCTCACGAGCCAACAGTTGCGCCGCCCGCGCCGCCAGGTTGGTCTCGTCGAGTGGTACTCGGTCAGCGCCTTCGCCCTCCGCTGTCACGACAAGCTGCTCGGACTTCGTCAGTACGACCTCGTCCGCGAGGGACACCGCATGGAAGAGGGTGACGAGCTCGTGGTAACCGTCCGAGCGAAGTGGGCCGATCGACAGGTGAAGATTGACTTTACCCGGGGCGGTGATGACGAGAGGGGCGCCGTGTTCTCGTGTGGGCTGGCCAATCGAGCATGCTAGCCGGGTGTCCATTTATCTCCACCATGCTCGGCCACAAGTATCGCGAGTGGGGTCTCAAGCTGTCGGTCATGTCGGTCGATGGGGGAGCAGTTTCCTGGCATCAGGATGAGTCATGTGGTAAGCGATTTCATGACTGCGAGATTCGCCTGTCGATAGGCTGGCTGGAGGTCGCGCAGTGTCCTGATCTGCTCCACATACAGCTCGAAGACAGTCGGAATTGGCTTGACCGTCAGCAGGCTCACGAACTTCAGCACGTTCTGCAGTGCCGCGTCCATCAAGCGGAGCTGCTCGCTGACTTCCCGAATCAGCGGCTTCCCGAGTTCATTCGACAAAATGCTGTCGGTCTGCACGAATCGGAGGTACTGCTGAATTGGTTCGAACCTGTTGAACACGTTTCGTCCAAGGCGAAACTGCTGCTGCTTTGGAACGCCCGCGTCGGTACTGATTTGATGCAGACCGCGATCGAGCTCGCAGAGAAATTCGTCCAGGCCGCTGTTGGAGCTCGCGACCGTCTTGCCGTGGCGGGTGAGAGGCCCGTGTGCCCAACTGTATCCGTACAGGTCCCCGAAGACGTGGCGGAATGCATCGAGACTGCTCATCGCGGCGAGGGCGTCGACGGCAGGGGCGTCACGATGCAGCGTGATCAGCGCCGTGCCGTCAGGATAGACAAAGAGATCAGACAACAAACGGTCGAAGGGCATCGGGTGCCCGGTATGGTTCAGGAAGCCGTTGAACTTGGCAAAATATGCGACGTCGCCATCGTCCATGCCCTCGATCAGGATCGAGGTCACGTACCTACTGCCGTCGGTATGGCTCACCCACGCCTCGACCGCTGCTACCTCGCCTCGCCTGAACGCCTCGCGGAGGGTCTCCCTGATCTCTGGTGGGGTCAGAAATAGTTCCGTCGTGACATGACTTCGTAGGAAGTCCTGAAGTCCGTTGTTGACGGCGGCGAGGGGCTCGGCTCCGCCCGAATACGTCCAACCCAGGGCCCGGTCGAGATAGAAGAGAGGAAACATGCGTAGTCCGCGGCACCAGGAGTACATGTAGTACAAGTTCCGCTCGTAGCATACGTAGCTACGTGCGGCATCGAACTCGACCTCCGGGAGATGCCCGGTCTCGAACCTTCGCAGATTGCTGCGCGCTACCGCCATTGGTCAAATGCCCCCGTGTCGAGCAGTCCTTCGAAAACGCAACGGGCGATATCAACAGCGCCCGGCGAACAGTGCGACCCATGAGAGCCGAGCGAGACGGGCGTCGATCAACTCGTGCGAACGGGCCACACAGTAACATGGTGCTTGCGGGCCTGGGTGCCCGCTTTTCGGCGCATGCCCTGCGCTCTCTACCACCTGCGGTGGATGGTCGCCGCGCCGCCAACCCAGCCTGCAGTCAGGCCCTGCCATCCTCGTATCCCGAGGACACGCCCAACATCACTTCGTGTTGCTGTCGATGGTGTAAACCACGTCGGACTCGACGTCATGGCGGGTGATACCGGGTACGTCGGGGATGTTGAGCAGTGGTTCGTACGGGGTGCCGTAGACCCGGTTGCGCAGCACGACGACGCTGCGGATGCCGAGCTGGTGCATCCGATCCAATGCCGGCTGGCTGGGGAAGGTCGACATGACGTCGCGGATCGCCTGACGGTTGGGTGTGGTGTAACTGGCCGCACCGTTGACCATGGCGGGAAAACCGTCCGTCGACCACAGTAGGACGTTGAGATCCGCGCCGTCGTCGGACGGCAATACGATTGTCGGAGCGTGCGCGGAGGCTAACGTCATCGCGGCCGGTCTGGCTGGGGTTTGCGGGTGCTGCAGGTCAGGCAGGCCCTCAGCTAGCACGAGAACCAGCAACGGAACGGTCAGCAGCCGTGCCTCTTCCACCGACCATTTCGGCTCGGCGCCCCTGCGAGCCACCTCGGCCAACTGGGTAACCAGGCCGGCCGCGAGGATGGCCAGGCAGAGAGTGGGCCACAAGATCAACCGACCTGGTGTACGGGATCCATCGAACCCGGGCACGTAGAGATAGAGCAGGCGGTAGATCGGCCCGTTCGTGCCCAGCGCGAACAACACTCCGACGACCGCCCCCAACAGCAGCAGAAGCCGTTGCAGCGGTGACCAGCGGGACAGGAACAGGCCGGCGAAGGCCAGCAGATACAGCGCGTACCCACACAGCAGCACTTTCTCCGTCGCTGCGCCACCAAGAGCGGTGCGGGCGTCGTTGTGCAGGGTGCCCCAGGGCAACGAGGACTGCGGCGCCACGAGAAGTCCGCGCAGTGTCGGGGAGAAGAACGCGACGTAGTCCCAGTCCCGGGTGACATGTGGGTTGAGCTCGCGCACGTGTTGATACCAGTACGCGAAGTATCCGGTCACCGCGGTGAAGACCAGCCCGCCGATCAGATCGGCGACGATCAGCCGGCGGCTGAGGCGTGGCCGGTGGATCAGCCAGGCTGTCAGGGTGATCAGGCAGAGGGCGGCGAGGACGTATACGAATCCCAGCCCCACGCCGAAGCCAAGGCTGACCTGCCAGGCCGCGACCAGCCAGCCAGCGAACGCCCAGCCCGGCCGGACTCGTTCGGCAAGGTAGCCGCGGGTGAACGAGAGTCCGTGGCCGCGCGCCAGCATCGCCAGGGCCAGAGTGATGCCACCGGTGGAGAGAATATTCAAGTGGCCGTCGTGGCCGTAGCGCCAGGGTGCGTAGGCGAGGGCGGCCCCGGCTACCGCGGCGGCGACCTTGTTCACGCCAAGCTGGCGCAGCAGCGCGTAACCGCCGAGGAAGGCGAGCGCGAAAGCCAGCACGAACAGGATGTTGTAGCGCAGCACCGCGCCAACCACACCGCTGCCGATCAGCCCTGCCGGGGCATAGCCGAGCATGCTGTCGTTCAGGGCCAGGCCGTACTTGTCGGGATAGAAGGCGTTTGTGTCCCACAGGCCACGCAGGCCGTGGGTGAGAGCGTGGCCACCCCACCCCACCAGCCATGCTTGGGCCGTCGGGTCACCCACGTCACCGACGATGGTGTGGGCCGGGTCGGCGATCGGCACAGTCCTGGCGCCGCGACTCATCACCCGAATCGCGTACGGCGGAATCAGCCAGATCATCGCTACGGCGAGGAACACCGAACCGAGGACTGCGTTGCTCAACTCCCGTCGATGCCCACGGGTCAGCCAATCCCTGGTGCCTGAACTGACACGCGCGAGTCGGCCATTTTGTCCGGGCTCGCCGACAGTGGCGGCTGGTGTCGGGCCTGCTGCCGGTGGCTCTACCTGCGTCATCACATTGACCCTCACTGTTGAACCGCCGCAGTAAATCATGAGCAGAGCGGCGCATAGAGTCAAGACCACGATCAATGCCGTTCAGGTCGCCGGGACTTACGCTTTCTATCAACGGCGCCTTGTCACGCAGGGAGCCGCGATCGGTGCAGCGGCGCATCTAGCCGCTGTCGAAACAGGGCATGCCGGCGTTGCTACAGACCCTCGCCCGGGTTCCGGACCACGGGACGCCGACGCCCTCGATGCTGCGGTGTGCCGTGTCGCTGGACGGCGCCGCAAAACGATCAGTGGGATCTCCCGCGACGATGGCGCCGGCTGGCAGGTCACCGCGGACACGACGATCGCCGACGTGGTCGCCGGATGCACCGTGGTGTGCACTGAGTCCGGCGGATCCCTTCGCCCTCGACGACACCGCCAGCCGGCGTCACTCGTGGTGCAGGGTTGGCGGGGGAAGCCCTGGCCTTTGACGAAGACGAGCGTGCGGCAGATGGTCAGAGTGGGTGGTTCGGCGGCGAGGTCGAGGTCTCCCATCGGAGGACAACGATCTCGTCGATGCGGGCGTCGGTGGCGTGCATCAGGTCGACAACGTCCGCCAGATTGCTATTGGTCGCCGGTATCCTCGGGTTGCGCGCCGCCACGTTTGACGCGGCGGTGTCGGACCTCAGCGTGTCGATCATTTGTGCAAGATCCGGAACAACGGCTTGCCCCGCCCTCGGCAGTGATTGATATATGACTGCGATGCGTGCCGACACGGGATGGGTTCAGACGGTAGCCTGCTCCAGTACGCGTCCCCGGCCGGAGTGGCGCTGCCCGTCGCCGAGCCGAACGGGAAGTTGACAACGTGGACCTGATTATCACGGCAACAGACGAGGTCGCCTCGGACGAAACGAGCGACCTGTGGTCATGGCTGGAACGGGAAGAGGACCTCCGGGCGCAGATAAAGCTGCGTCCCAGCGACATTCCGTCCGAGACGATGGGAGCGGAATATTTCATCGTCGCCTCCCTTGCTGCTGTCTCGGTCCTTGCCAGGTCCATCTGTGAGTACCTGGTAGCGCGCCACAACCGCCGCGGTTCGGACATCGTCCTGAAGATCACCACCAGTTCCGGCGGATTGCAGGAGGTCAAGGTCAATCGGACCACCGATGCAGTTGAGTTGACGAAGCTCTTCCTACAGGCGGGGGCCGGCTCCAGCCCGAAGAGGCAGATTCGCTCGGCGGAGGAAGACGATGCGCCTGCCGGTTCCTGAGAAGTCTCAACTTGTCCTGATCGGCACCTCTCAATTCCAGGGTGAGTTCGCCGACCATCCGTTGAGCGCCGTTCGCAACAACGTGAACGACCTGGCGAGTGTGCTGACCGATGCTAACTATGGCGGCTTTCTTCCCAGCCGGTGCACCAAGATTTTCGGTGAGGAGGTCATCGGTCCGGAGGACATCCTCACGCGGCTCCATGCGGCGGCTCAGGGCGCGAAGGACGTTCTGCTCGTATACCTCTCCTCCCACGCCGTACGTGGCGACGCGGCGGGCAACGAACTGTTCATCGCTCTGCCCAAGACCGACCGGAACCACCCGGCATGGCGATACTGGTCACTTGCCTTCGACGACATCCGCCGCATCGTGCGGCAGAGCCCGGCTCCGCTACGCATCGTGGTCATCGATACGTGTTACGCGGGCCTGGCCGCGCCCGAGGCGATGGGGGCGGAGCATATGCAGATTTCCGGCACCGCCACCCTGGCGGCCGTCGGACCGAACCACCGGGCCGTGGCACCCAAAGGTGATCGTCACACCGCCTTCACCGGCGCCCTGATCAGGCTGTTGAATCGCGGGGTCGACGGCACCGGTCCACTGCTGTCAATCGCTGACATCTTTCCCCATCTGGAGAGCGAGCTGGCGTCGAGTGAACTGCCGAGGCCGTCGTTGCACCGGTCGGAGAACATCGACGGGCTGGCGCTGGTGTCCAACCGGGCCCATGAGTCCCACCGGGTCCCCCCGGCGCTGACGACTCTGGCCGAGCATGGGGACATCCCCACCCGGCTGGCCGCCTTGAGCGATTTGTCGACCTCCTACGCCGCCGCGAACCCGGCGGTGCAAGGCCTGATCAGAGAGGCCGTTGCCGCACTGCGCTCCGACGACAGCAAGATGATCGCTGCGCGCGCTGAGGGGCTCCTCGCCGACATGACCGTGGGTGAGGTCTCCGCCAACTACCCGAAACGGCTTCTGGCTCAGTTGACCTACGCATGGTGGATCGCCGCAGGTGTCATCGCGGCAGCGGGCTGTGTCCTCGTGCTGTGGCGGCTCGATTGGTACCTGCCGTACGCGGCTGTCGCGGCCGTACCCGTCGCGGTGATCGGATATCTGGGCGCGGTAGCTTCGTCCGCGATCTTCCCCGCTGCCATATCGAAGACGGACCTGGAGGGTCGACCGTGAAGCCAGCCCTTCTCCGTAAGCTGGGACCACTGGCAGTGTCACTCGTGCTCAGCGCCGGCGTGATAGCCACGGTCAACAAATACGAAGCATTCTTCTATCTGCGTGGCGATGTGTCGGTCGGGATCAACGGTATTCTGCCCGGGTGGAGTAACTGCCCCGGATCCTGCTCGACGAGCGACGCTACCGGGTTCGACGTTCAGTTGGTGAACTTCCTGGCCGAGAAGTACAACTTCTCCCCGGTCTTCAAGCCCTTGACCCCGGACCGGCGGGAGCAGGCACTGGTGGACGGGGAAGTCGATCTGGTGGTCGCCAACTTCTCCATGGACGGGACCAGTTCGGACGATTCGACCAAGAAGCGCCGCGAGGTGGTGAATTTCGCCGGGCCGTACTTCCTCGACCAATCGGGCGTCATGTACTCCGAGGCCAAGCTCGAACAGTATTACGCGAAGGATAAGAAGTTCGCGCAAGAGCATCCCAACGGCAACGTCTTCCCGCCTGACGAAATCTGCCTGAGCAAGGGCACGACAGCGTCAGTTTACATGGATGGACAGGGCCAAATTCTGTCCCAGGCGGATTGTTTCGACAGATTCGGAAAGCGCGACGACTCCATTATCGGCGCCATCACCGACGAAACGATCCTGCGGGCCTACTCGAAAGCCAGGTACCCGGACATGGCGGCCGGCCCGGTGGTCTGGGAGGGTGAGAGCTCGGCGATCCACAAGGAGAAATACGGTGTCGGCACGCGCAAGGATGACTCGCGACTGTGTCGTCTGCTTGCTCAGGGCATCGAGGAGTTCCTGAGTGACCCGGACAACACCGGGCCGGACCGAAGTCGTTGGCAGATGGCGTTCGACACCGAGCTGGCCGACAGTGACGACAGCTCGACCGAGCACCGACCCGAGAAGGTCGATTCGTCCTACTGCGAATGACGTGCGTGGTCTGGGCATCCGCCCCACGCCTAGTACTCCAGACGCACCTTCCTGAATCGGTGCGGGGCGCGCCTCGCCACCACGAAGTCCGCATAGTCCTCTCCGGCAACCCCGTCGTTGACCCATCGATCAGGGGATGCCCCGAAGTCCCGCTCCGCCAGTTCCAACGCCTCGGCTGGGTCTTGAGCGTGGCCGATCACGTGGCCGTAGCCCGTGTCGTCTTGGTCCTCGGGATCGAGGGGCGGAAAAACGGACAGATCGCGGCGGTGCTCGTCGTCCAGGTCCTGTACGTCATGGACGGACACGTTGTAGCCGTCCTGCCAGGGCCAGACCGCGACCCATCGGATGCCGCGAACTCCCGCCAGATTGATGGGCCCAACAAACTGCTCAACGCCTTTCCTGCGGCCAAGCGCGCCGAGGACGAACGGCCGGGTCAGGTAACGCATGCTCGGAGGCTATCGCGGGCCTGGGCGTCCAGCCGGGTGACAACCGGGGCCTACGGCCACGGGCCCTCAGGGACGCCCACGAATGGCATCTGCAACTGGTCCGAGCTGGCGACCCAGGTCAGCAGCCTGTGTTGGTCGACGTCGCGGGAGTCTTCAGGAATGCCCGGCCTCCCGCACTGCTCCACGACCTGCCTAACAATTCTGCAGGACGCGCTCCACGTCCACACCCGCTTGGACCACCACGGCCTCGGCGCGAAGTTCCTCCGGTAGGTGGCGCCGCTGACCTTCGTGTGCGAGCACGGTGGGGCCGCCAGGTGGAAGCACAACGGCATCGGCGAGCACAATGAACGTGACCAGCAGGTCGAGAACGGCGCCCGCGGAGAACCGGCTGATCATGAGACTGCCGAGCGAGTTATCGGTAAGGGCGGCGTGGATGTCTGCGGTGCCGCCGTCGTCGGTGCTGATGTGCCAGTAGTTGTTCTGGGGTTCCCGGCGGTCGACGCGAGGCTCGAAGGTGGCCAGGAAGGCGTCACGTGCCATCGGGGCAGCGTCGCCGTGCGCGAACCGTTGAACGAAGATGTCGTAGCTCACCGGGGCACGTTAGCGCCTGGGCCAGACCGGCCGTGTCAAGCATCCGGCGGGACGCAGGTGTCAGGCATCAGCCAGGACGCGACAGAGTGCGAGTGATGCCGTCGGGTCTCAGGACGGACGCGACAGATCGGTCGCGGGACGTCGGTGCCGTGTCCGGCTAGACGATCTTGGCCGTTCCTTGTCTCAGGCTACCGGTGGTCAATCCCAGAAGTTGAACAGCAGCTCGCCGACGGTGGTCGGTTTCGAGTAGGTGATCTGGTCGTGTTCGTGCGCGTTGAGGGCGGTCAGGTCGGCCTGTGACAGGGCGGTCTGCAGCTGTTTGGCGGTGAGGGGCTGGACGTCGGTCAGGGCGGTGAGGGCAGCGGCGAGGTTGGGGTGGTCGACGAACGTGACCATGACGTCGCCGTTGGCCTGGGGGCGGGCGAAGGCGATGAACGGCAGGGTGGTGTGTCGCAGCACCGCCATGTGGTCGTGGGCGTCGGCGATGTCGACCGTGTGGAAGTTCGGTGTGACGCTGGCGGGGGTGACGCCGATGACGGTCGCGTCGATGGCGCGGGCGGCGTGGTGACACACGGCGGTGAAGGCCCTGAGATCCGCTTGGGCGCCGGGTGGTGGGTTGAAGCCGGTGGCTCCGGGCGGCAGCTTCATGGTCGGGCTCCGTAGTCGTGCGAGGCACTTCGGTGAGGATCTGGTCACTGTCCTGGACGCGGAAGGTGGCGTGCGCCGGTGCGGCGGCACCAGCTACAGGTCTGGCAGCTCATCCCAGTCTTCGATGTGGGCGTCCAACTCTTCGGTACGGCGTCGAAGCACGGTGGCAGCAATCGGCGGCAGGGCATGTATCGCGTGGTTCAGTACCCGACGGTGATCGAGTGGGTCCGGGCAGCAGGAGGGCACGCTACAACCGACCATCTCCGACCGCTGCTGCCGAGAGGCACGAACGAACAGCTTCCAGCCACGTAGGGCCTCGGAGACCGCGCCAGCGTATAGACGTGACCGCTCCCACCGGGCTATTTCGGACTGACCGCGGCGAGGAATGCCGGGGACTACGGCGATCCGTTCCCCGGGCCGCTGGCAGCGCCGAAATTCCGTTCGGATCTGACGTGCTGATCTACGAGGCACGGCTCTTTCGGGTGGTCGACATATGCCTATGGTCGCACGGCGTCGAGGGACGATGGGGACACGTCCGGGGCGGGACCGCGACGATCGCGAGGGTGGCTGATGGCCGTGGAAGGCCGGGCTATCGGCTGACGCGCCGCTTCGCGGCTGCCGTCAGGTGACGGCCAGCCGAAAGACCTGCCGGGAACCGCCTTCCGGACCCGCAGCGACAGCCTCAGCAGGGGCGAAACCAAGGCGCTCGTAAAAGACCCGCGCACCGCTGACCGAGGCACCAGGGTGATCAGCCCCGAAGGTGACCACCTCAACGGTGCCGGGGCCCCGCACAAACCTCCGCATCATCTCCGCCATCAGCGCGCGACCGACGCCCTTTCCCCGTGACTGCTCGGATACGACAAGCCAGTGGACGTGGTAGGTCGGGGCCTTCGCCGCGAGCAAAAGCCCGCCCAGGAGTTCCGGACCCGAGGAAACAGCGACGATCGCGGTGGAACGACGAAGATGCTTGCGCACGGCGTGATGGAAGCCGAGATCCTCGACCATCGGGCCGAACCAGCACTCGACCTGAGCCGCCAGGCCGAGGAAGCCGTGGAAGTCTTGCTTGCCCGCAGGTCTGACGATCACCTGAGGAGTCTGACAGGAACAGGGCCGACTTTCCTGACGCGGCACGGGGACCACGGCATGCCGTCGTGAACGATTCTGCGCAGGCTTCGACCCATGCCGGCCGGCAGGTTCGACCTTCGCCGGGAGGTGGGCTCCGGCCGAGGTGCTCGGTGACGGCGGCCAGGTCGCGGACCGCGATGGGCACGGTGCTGGAGTCGATGATGGTCTCAGGCACGCCGGGATCCTTCCGTGAGCAGTCGGTCGCGTACGGAGGCGGAGCACACGCCGCCTTCGGGGTGGCGGGCGAGCTTGTCGCGGGAGACCAGGTCGTGGACGCCTGGCGGGTGCTGCCGAGCATGACTCCGGCCACCGAGTACGACACGGATTCGGCGGTCGGGTGGCCGACTCGTCGAGCGACGGCCTGACCCAAAGGACTGCGCCACCAGTCGATGGGTGGGTCGAACGGTCCATAACCCTGCGTAGAGGGTGGAGATCGCACGCATGATCACGCCGACGGCGGCCCGGTCAACTGACCCAGGACACCGGACTGCCAGGCGAGGTCGGGCTCCACGTGATGCGTGACGGATTTGTGTCGGAGGTGGCGTGACCCCACCGGCTGGAACGGCGTGCGTGTCCTCGATCATGGAGTCATGCGTCATGTCCTGGACGATCCTTCGGGGTTGTCGCCGAGAGCCAGTCGCTTCCTGAGGTACGCCGCGGAGCGAACCTCGTTCGACGTGTCGGATTGGCCAGCGTTGGACGAGCTCAGGTCGGTGTTGAGCCAGATGCCAGGCGTGGACGTCCAGGCGACGCTGACCCTGTTTCGGCGAGCAGCGGCCCGGTACGGGGGACTGCGGTACCGCAGTGTCGCCTGGTCGTTCGAAGAGACGGTCACGTTCGTGCCGGTCCCCTGGGCAGCAGGCGAGTACGGCCCCGAGGACCAGGACGCGATGTGCGAACTCGTTGAGCACGACGTCGCGCACCCGTACGCGGTCTGGCTGCGCGGCGACGGCGCGGTCGTCTACTGCTTCACCGGCCCACACTCACCACCGGTGGTGCCCGTGTTTCCTGGCATCGACGCGATGCTCGAAGCCGAGGCGCTCTACCAGGAATGCGCCACCTGGACCCCGGTTTCGCTCGACGACGCGCCAGGTCTGGCGGCGGTCGAGGCACACGCCGCGCGCCTCACCCCGATACCTGAGGCGTACGGGTACACCGAGCACTGGTGGGAGCAGGACGGCTTCCGGCTGCACATCTGGAAAACGTTCGCCGCGATATTCCCCGGCCAAGGCGTCGGGTGGGCGATGTGGGCCGGTAACCGTTCCGGCGAACTGGCCGCCCGAGCCTTCCTGGCGCGGGCAAGGACGGTGACGTCCTAGGATCGGCCGGTGCTGGCTGGACGACCCGTGACAAGGACTGGTATTCGCGAGCGCTGAGCAAGGATGGTCCGGTCACCGCGTATCTCTTCCGCTGCCGGCACTGCGGCAGTCACCTCGCGTACTCCGACTCGACCCTGACCGCTCCGAACGGGATCGATCAACAAGACCGCCGATCTCCTCAACGGCCGGGTGACGAGGTTGGTTGGATGGCGCAATGGACTACCGGAAGCTCTTCGCGGACGTGCATCGACGGCCGGGGATGTTCACGCTGGACGGGTCGTTCCACGACTTCACGGTCTTCGTCCGGGGCTGCGAGGCTGGCAACGACTGGCAGTTGCTAGCAGGCTTCCGTGAGTGGCTGGTTGCCCGCTGCGGGCGCGGCGACAACCTGATCTGGGAGGCGCTGGTGTTGCACCATGCGTTCCCGGACGGGCCGCCGCATCGCGACGAGCTTGAGGCGGATGCTGAGCTCAACCATGTGGCCGTCGAAACGTTGTTTCGGCTGCTTGACGAGTACCTACAGCGGCGAACCGAGCATGGCGGCCTGGCGACGATCTTCGATGAGTACGTCACGTGGAAGAAGACACAGACCTGGTCGTGACTCATGCGGTGGCGGCGACATGCTGCGTTCCGTGGCGGGGGTGCCGGCTCCTGATCCCGGATGTCCGTCAAAGCCGGTCGGAGGCTCTGGCCTTGCCGATCAAGCCGAGGTGGGTGTGCTCGAATCCTTCGGCTGTCTTGAGGCCGTAGCCGAGGCCGCGATCGACGGCGATGTGGAACACCCAGGCAAGGGCCAGAATTCCGAGCCAACTGATCGGGTCGCCGAACCCGGCTGCGGCCACGGCTACCGCGCCCAGCGTGGCCGGTAGCGCGTAGGAGTGCGCCAGGTTGTAGCAGAAGGCCCCGAGGCGTGGCCCGCGAAGGTAGCCCAGCATGGACAGATCGAAGACCAGAAAGAGGGCAAGCAGTGACCACCACGGGTACCCGACGGTGACGGTCACGACGACGGCGAGAGCCGCGACGACGAGGCCCTCGACGCGCTGCACCGCGACCGGACTCAGATACGGCATCCCACACCTCGATGTCGGTCAGGGGCACTTGTGGGTTCTTCCCGCTGCGTGCCTGACCACGGGAAGAGGATAGACCGATGGTGGCGACCCTCGTGCCCTGTTGCCGGACAACAGCTTCGTGGCCGGCGACCAGCCGCCCCGCCAGGCGTTGACGAGCCGTTCGACCTCGACCGGGGGCGCCGGCTCGGGCGGGCGAGATCCATTGATCTCGCCCGCCCTCTACCGTTGGGCGCTTGAATTACGTGGCGCAGTGCCCGTGCCGGCTACCGCACCCGCAACTTCTGGTGGTTGGCCGCGTGGGGTCGGTAGGTCGGGTTGCCGGAGTAGGCGACGTGGACCTGGTAGACCCCGGGTCGCAGGTCGGCGGTCTGCAGTTCGACGACGGCCTTACCGTCCGCCAGGGGCACGATCTGCACCGTGCCGCCGAAGGTGACGGTCACCTCGCCGGTAGGGGTCGGAGCGTGATGCTTCGGCCCGCCCGCCGCCCCCACGGTCACGTCCAATCTAAACGTGCCCCCGCGGACGACCGACGCCGGCGTCGCCTTCGCCTTGACCTTGACGGCGGCCGGGCCGGCGGGCACCTCGAACGACGCCGTACCCGCCGACGCCTTCAGGTGGTCGAAGCCGAGGTATTCGGCCTTGACCGTCCGGGCACCTGCGGGCAGACCCGTCGGCAGCGTGACCGTGGCCGTGCCGTCGCTGAGGTGGGCGACCGTCGACCAGGAGCCGATGCTGAACCGCACCTTACCGCCGGTCTCGAACCCGTCGGATGCCGTGACCGTCGCGGTGGCGGTGGTCGTCTGGGCCCCGCTCGCGTACGGCTCGACCGCCAGCTCGGTGGTGGTCGTGACGTCGCTGTTCGGGATTCCGCGGATGTCGTTCCACTCGCGGACGGTCAACGGGATCACGGTGCCGTGCCGCGGGCGCACGACACCCGCGTTGGTCATCGTGATCGCCTTGGCGTTCCAGGTCGGGGCCTCGATGTTCTCGTGGCACGCGGCCTGGTAGCCGCCGCCGTTCGTGTACCGGTCACCCCAGAGGTAGAACTGGCCGGGGCAGGAGGTGTCCCCGGGGTTGGCCTTGAAGATGACCGGTCCCTCGTACCCCTGGTTGGCGACCCACGTGGTGCGCCCCAGAGCCGGCGCGACCATCGTCCAGTTGTTGATGTTGCTGTCCAGGAAGTCGGTGTGCTTCTCCGAGAAGATGTCCGAGCCCTGGTTGCCGGCCTCGTTCTTGGTCACCCGGTAGTACTGGTCGCCGACCTTGATCGCGGTCGTGTCGATCCGCGACAGCGGGGCCGGGTTCTGCCAGACCTGCGGGGCGGAGAACGTCCGGAAGTCCCGCGTCGTGGCGTACCACATCTGCGCGTTGCCCTGACCGGTGCGGTTCACCGGGTCGCTCCACAGCGACTGCGCCCAGAACACGACGTACGCGCCGATCTCCTCGACCCAGAGCGACTCGGGTGCGAAGGCGTTGCCCGCGTCGTCGGGTGCGACCTTGACGTGCCGCTGGGGGGTCCAGTTCACCAGGTCGTGCGACTCGAACACCTCGATGTACTGGGTGTCGTTGATGGCGTATCCGCCCTGGTCGTACCAGTTCAGGTCGGTGGCGATCATGTAGAACGTGTCGCCGTCGGGTGAGCGGACGATGTGCGGGTCACGAAGGCCCTGGTCGCCAAGCTGGGAGATGAGCGACGGCCGGCCTCCGGTCAGACCGGTCCAGTCCAGGGCGGTGTTCCCGTTGGACGTGGCGAACATGATCTGTTCGCCGTCGGCGATTCCCTCACCCTTGAAGTACCCCATGAAGTACCGCTCGTACTCCTCGGATCGCGGCATGGCGGTGATGGTCACCGGGAACGACTTCGTGCGCGAGGCCGCGCCCCTGGTGATGCTCGCCGTCAGGGTGGCGGCGACATCGTCGTGGCCGAAGGCCGGGCGGGTCACCTCGCCCGTCGGGGTGACGAGGTCGGTGGTCGACGTCCAGGTGATCGTGGAGCCGAACTCGCCCTTGGCGGTGAGGTCGAGGTTTCCGCGCACGTCGTCGGTGGCCTGCAGGGTCAGGTCGGAGGTGTCACGGTCGACCGCCCGGGCGTCGTCGAACTCGGCCTTGACCACGACGGGGATCTCCCGGGTGGTGACCTCCTGGGCGCCCTTGCGGACAGTCGCCGTGAGCGTGGCCGTCGCGTCGGGTTGCCCCTGCGCGGGCCGTTTGATCGTGCCGGTCACCGCGACCTTGCGGGCGCTGGCGACGGCCGGCGGGGTGTAGACCGCGACAACCGACGGGTCCGAACTCGTCCAGGTGATCGTCGAGCCCGCCGCGGCGCCCGTCTTGGGCAGAACGATATCGCGTACGACCGCACTGGTCAGGCCGAGGTCGATGGCCGCGGCGTCGGCGCGGACGCCGTCGGAGACGGTCCTGTCGGCCAGGGCGAGTGTCTCGTCGGGGCTCACTGCCCGGTCGTACACCCGGAAGTCCCGGATGGTTCCCCGGAACGAGTAGTGACCCGACGTCTGCGAGCGGCCGAGGAAGTTGCAGTTGGTGCCCGCGGCGCTCACCGACGGCGGTGTGGTCAGGTTCGTCGACGTCGCGTGCAGCACGCCGTCGAGGTAGACCCTGCCGGTCCAGCTCGTGCCGTTGGAGTTCAGGGACTGGGTGTAGGTGACGTGCGTCCACGCTCCCTCGAGCATGCGCACCCGGTTCTGCTGGACGTTCGTCGGACCCACCGCGACCCGGAACCGCTGCGTGTTCGACGCGAAGATGGACCCCTCGGCGCCGGTGTCGACGTCGCACGAGCCGGACTTGCGACCGAAACTCCACATCTGGTGCTCGCCGACGTTCGCCGGGTCGACCCGCACGTCATAGTCGACGGTCAGGTTGGACATGCCGGCGGTGATGTCGTTCGGCAGCGCCACGTAGGCGCCGTCGAGCGCGCTCTCGTACGAGTCGGGGTTGAACCGGACCCCTTCGCCGGTCAGGGTCGCCTTGCCGGGATTCACCAACGTGGCGTTCGCCGCCGGGCCCGCGCTGCCCGAGTTGACCAACGTCGTCCCGCTGGTCTCGTCGAGGGCGAAGTGGTGCACCAGCCCCGCGTCCACCTGCTCCCCGGCAGCGTAGGAGGGCGTCGCCGCGACCGAGACCGACAGAAGCGCACCCAGTGCCAGGACCGCGACGCCCCTACCCTTCCGACTCGACCCGGTACGTGGCCTTCGCTGTCGCAGTCTCAATGGATCCTCCTTGGCCGGCGGTGGGCTCGCTCCAATGTAAACGGCCTGTTAACGCTAACTACGGGGTGCTGTCGGGTCAACGCAGCGCGTTGCGGTCCACCGGCGATCGAGGGCAGGCTTCGGGTACGCGGCACCGCGACGAGCACCGGAGGTGTCACACCTCTTCGGCGCGCGCCGTGTGTCGACCGTGCGGTCGGGTGATCGGACTCAGCAGCCCGGTCACACTCGTCGGCGCAGAGTCAGGCGGAGTTGCGCCACTTGCGGCCGTTGCGGCCGATCAGCCGGTCGGCGTCGGTCGGGCCCCAGGAGGCCGCCTCGTAGGTGGGAATCGGCGAGCTGTCCTTCGCCCAGTTGTCGATGATCGGGTCGACGATCCGCCAGCACTGCTGCACCTCGTCACTGCGGATGAACAGCGACGCGTCACCGATCAGCGAGTCCAGGAGCAGACGCTCGTACGCCTCCGGGGACTCCTCGACGAACGTCTGGTCGTAGGAGAACTCCATGGTGGCGGTGCGGACCCGGAACGAGTGTCCCGGCACCTTCGCGCCGAAGCGCAGCGAGATCCCCTCGTTCGGCTGGATCCGCAGGATCAGCGCGTCCGCATCGAGGCCGGTGAGCTGGTCGGTCGGGATCGGCAGGTGCGGCGGCCGCTGGAACTGCAGCGCCACCTCGGTGAGCCGGGCCGGTAGGCGCTTGCCGGTGCGTACGTAGAACGGCACCCCCGCCCACCGCCAGTTGTCCACGTTGAGCCGCATCGCGGCGTAGGTCTCGGTCCGCGACAGGGGGTCGACGCCGGCCTCCTCGCGGTAACCGGCCATCAGCTCCTCGCGGGTGCCGCCCCGGGTGTACTGTCCGCGGACCGCGGCCTCGGCGATGTCCCGGTCGGTGGGGAGCCGGATCGCCTGCAGCAGCTTGACCTTCTCGTTGCGCAGGCCCTCAGCCTCGAATGAGGCCGGCGGCTCCATCAGTGCCAGCGCGAGCACCTGAAGCACGTGGTTCTGCACGATGTCGCGCATCGCGCCGGCGTCCTCGTAGAAGCCGCCGCGGCTGCCGACGCCGAGGGTCTCGGCGACGGTGATCTGCACGTGGTCGACCCAGGAACGATCCCAGATCGGCTGGAAGATCGAATTCGCGAAACGCAGCGCCAGCACGTTCTGGACGGTGTCCTTGCCCAGATAGTGATCGATACGGAAGACCTGGTGCTCGTCGAACGCGCTGTGCACGACGCCGTCGAGTTCGCGGGCCGTGACCAGGTCGCGTCCGTACGGCTTCTCGATGACCAGGCGGGAGAAGGAGCCTTCGCGGGGCCGGTTGAGCCCGACACCGGCCAGCCCGTTGATCACCGGCTCGAAGGCCCCGGCCGGGGTGGACAGGTAGAAGAGCCGATTGCCGGACGTGCCCCGCTGTGCGTCCAGCTCGTCGAGGGTCCCCACGAGCCGCTTGTAGGTCTCCGGGTCGTCGTAACCGCCGGCCACGTACCGCACGCCGCCCTGGAGCTGGCGCTTGCTGGCGAGGGTGCGTTCGCCGAGGGCGCTCTCCGCGAACTGCTCGTCGGTCATCGGCGTGCGCGCGACGCCGACCAGCGCGAACTGGTCCGGAAGCCGCTCGTGCCGAGCCAGGCTCTCGATCGCGGGCAGCAGCTTACGCCGGGTCAGATCACCGGAGGCACCGAAGATGACCAGCGTGGCCGGCGGGGCACTCCGCTCCTGAATGAGCTGAGGTGCGTGGTCCATGGTCTGCGTTCCTCCGGGCACAAGAGGTGTGAGGTCGAGGGCGTGCTGTCATGCCGGCAATCGTGCGGCGGTGGCGGCCGTGTCCGGGCTGTCCGGCGTTTCCACTCCTCCCGCGGTCCCGGCGTACTGCCGCTGCACCCCGATGGTGTGCACACCCTTTCTAGGTCACGGTGTCATCAAGGATCAACACCCCGTCCGGATCGCCCAACGCGTGGACGATGCACGCCCGCGCGTCCTGGGCACTTCGGCGTGGAGCTGAGCTGGCATCATGGCCGCATGCCGAGCGATCTCTGGCTGTCGATGGTCTCGCTGGGTGGCGTAGTCCTCGGCGGCGCCCTGTCCTTCGGGGTGCAGCATCAGACCCAGCGCTCGGCGGAGCGGGCCGAGGAACGGCGACGCGGTCTTGCTCTGGCGGAGAGCCGCCGCGCGGAACGGCTCGCCCAGCTCGAGAGGTTCATCGAGGTGACGGCTGACGCGGAGCGGTGCGCCTTCGACCGTCCGACGAGCTGGACGGCCGGCGACGATTGGCACGAGGCGACGCAGGCGGTGATGAACCGGGTCTGGGTCTCGGAGCGCCTGATCCGGTTGACGTTCCCGCTCGCGGTGCACGAGGCGGCGCGGGCCTACTTCCTCGACCTCAACCGCGTCGTCTGGGAGGGGCTGCCGGACGGGGAGAGCGTGCGGGACTATCTCGAGGCGAACCGCCTGGCGTTCCTCGACGCGGCGAGGGTGGCAGTCGCTTGAGTGGCGCCATAGGGCGTGGTGGTCCGCGTCGTGTCACCGGAGATGGCGGTCCTGGACGGCTGGTGGCGCTGCTGCTGGTGACGGTGTCCAGTCTGCTCTCGGTCGTACTGGCCGTCGTGGTCAACGTGGCGACCGGCGGTGACCTGCCCGAGCCGGTCGCGGCGTACGGCTGGTTGGCCTGGCCCACGGTCGCCGTCCTGACCCTCACCGGGGTCGGTCTCGCCCTGTGGCAGCACCGGCTGGGACAGGCCAGCCAGCCTGCTGCGCCACCGGTCTCCCCGCCGATGGACGACCCTGCTCCGCCGAGTGAACTTCCGATCGTGCCCCGACTCGTCGGCCGCGAGGCGGAGCTGGCCACTGTCGAGGAACTGGTCGAGGCGGGTACGCAGGTCGTCGTCATCTGCGCGGCGGGGGGCACCGGAAAGTCGGCGCTCGCCCTGTCGTACGCCCATGGGGTTCGTGAGCACTTCCCGGACGGCCAGTTGTACGTCGCGCTGGGCGGGGCCAGCGCCGCCCCCGTGCAACCACAGGAAGCGCTGATCCGGATGCTCCGTGCGGTCGGCCGCGACGCTGAGGAACGGCGGGGCACGCTCGACGAGCTGTCCTCGCGCTTCCGGTCGGCGGTTGCCGACCGACGGCTTCTCGTCCTGCTCGACGACGCCTCCGACGCGGCGCAGGTACGACCGCTGGTTCCTGCTGGCACAGGTTGTCTCACCGTGGTCACGAGTCGTCGGCTGCTCACCGATCTGCCGGGGGCCGCGGTGCTGACCCTCGACCCGCTGCCGCCCGGGCAGGCACTCGACCTGTTGACTGCCACTGTCGGAGCGGACCGGGTCGCGGCCGACCCGTCGGGCGCACGACGGTTGGTCGAGATCTGCGCGGGGCTACCGCTTGCGGTGTGCATCGTCGGATCTCGGCTCCGAGCCCGACCCGGCTGGACTCCGTCCGCCCTCGCGGACCGTCTGGCGGACGAGAACCGCCGCCTCGACGAGCTGCGGGTGGGGGACGGCGCCATCAGGTCCACCTTCCAGCCCACGTACGACGAGTTGAGCGACGTGGACCGGCTGGTGTTCCGGCGAGCCGGGGCGCACCCGGGGGTGATGTTCGGCCTCGAGTCGGCGGCCCGACGGTGCGGACTCGATCGACAGGTGGTGCAGGATGCCTTGGACCGGCTGGTGGACGCCTTCCTGATCGAGGCGCCCACACCGTCGAGTTACCGGCTGCACGACCTCCTGCGGTTGTTCGCCGGTGAGATGTTGCAGCGACACGAGACGCCCGGCGACCGTGTCGCCTGTCTGACCCGGCAACTGGACTGGCTGCGGGGCCTTGCCGCATCCGGCGGCGACGTCACGGATGAGCGCGACAACATCCTGGCCGTGCTGCGCACCGCGGTTGCGCAGGGACTCACCGATCAGGCCTGGGCACTGGTGGAGGCGGTGCACCCGCTGCTGACCGCAGCCGACGACCACCGCTACCGGTTACAGCTGTGGCGGTCGGTGGAGCGGGCGGCGGCCGATGACCGCAGGAGGGTGCGGGCGCTGCGATGGATCTCGCACTCCTACGGACTGGCCGGCGAAATTGAGCGTGAGCTGGCCACCGCGCGCGAGGCCGTCGCCGTCGCCGAACGACTCGGCGATTCGGGAGAGCTGGCGCAGACCGCGCGCCGGCTGGGCGAGGCGCTGCGGGCGCACGGTCATCCCGATGAGGCGGAACGGCAACTGCTCCGAGCCCTGCGACTGTTCCAACAATCGCAGGTGGTCGAGGAGGAGATCGAGGTTCGCGCCGCCCTCGGGACCCTCTACAACACCCTTCGACGTCCGGAGCGCAGCATCCCCGTGCTGGAACGAGCGGAAGCGCTCCTCGCACCGCCGGAGACGGCGGTGCACGGCTACGTCCTCCTGGGGTTGGCCGCAGGGCACAAGCTGGCCGGCAACCCGACGAAGGCGTCCGCCCTGACGAGGCGGGCCTTCAGCGTCGCCGACCGCCTGGACGACGAGTTCCTCCGCGGATACTGCCTCCACGAGCGTGGCTGGCTCGCCGTCGAGGACGAGCGGCACCGTGACGCCGACAGGGACTTCCGCGCGATGCTGGAGATCTTCCAGCGGATCCGACACGGTGCCGGGACAGGCGCGGCGCACCAGGCTCTCGGATCGGTCGCCGCAGCGCAGGGCCGTCGGGATGAGGCAGTACAGGCGTTCCGGGCGGCGATCAACGAGTACGAGAGGCTTGGCAACGGGAAGCTCGCCGACGAGGCCAGGGGTTCGCTGTCGGAGCTGTAATCGCCGCGCCGATCATGACCGGGGTCGGGGCGATCGGCTCGGTCACTGGCGTGGCAGTGGTGCGGCCGGGCGTACCGCCGCGAAGTTGGCGTGCTCGTACCGGGTGGCCGAGAGCAGTAGCAGCCATTCGTCGCAACCCTGCCACGGATAGAGATCGGCGGCTCCGCCGCGCACAGTGCGGGGCCCGTCGCCGGCCCGTGGTCGCGCGTCTGCCGGCGCGCCGTCGAACCCGGGGATCCACACATCGGCGCAGAGCTCGTTCGCCGACCCCATCGCCACCAGCCCGAACGCGTTCTCGCCCGCGACCGTCCGCGTCTCGTCACCGAAATCGTCGAGCAGTTGGTCCTCGTCGGGTTTCGCGTCCCCGCGGAACGTCAGCGTGGTGGTGCCGGCTCGCGCCGCGTACTCCCACTGCGCCTCGCTGGGCAGCATGAACGGCAACAGCTTGAGCAGGTCGTCCAGGTCGCCTTCAAGTCGGGCCGTGCTCGTGTCCGCCTCGGCGTAGTCGTCCTCGTAATCGGGCAGCCAGTGCTGGACCTGCGCCACCGTCAGCGGGTGCCGGGCGAGCAGGAACGGCTCGACCCGCACCTCGCGCACCGGCTGTGCGGTCTTGGCATAGGCGAGGAACGGCTCAATGGTGTCCTCGACTTCTCCGCCGCGCTCGATCGCGCGTAGCACATCCAGCTCCGCCTCGGACAGCCCCATCCGGAACGTGCCACCCGGAACCTCCCGAAACACGACTCCCGAAGGGACATGCCGCCATGCCGGTCGCCCGGCCACGGATTCCTCAGTCCACATGGCGGCGAACGCTAGCAGCCAACCCGTCCGGCGGTCTCTCCCGATGGCCCCGCAGCAGGCACTGCTGGCCTAGTCCCTGCGTGAGCGACTACGTCATCCGCCCGATTCGCGCCCATGAGTGGCGCGAGGTTCGGGCACTGCGTCTGGAGGCGTTGAGAGACGAGGACGCCCCGCTGGCCTTCGTCGAGTCCTACGAGGAGGGCGCCGCCCAGCCTGACGAGTTCTGGCAGACGCGCGCCCAGGGTTCCTCCGACGATGGGGGACCGCAGACGGGGGCACGCCAGTTCGTCGCGATCGCCGGTGACGGCACCTGGGTGGGAACGTCCGTCGCACTTGTCGAGAAGGCGGGGTTCACGGCCACCGGGATGAGTTTCCACGGATCTCTCGGCCCGGAGATCGAGATGGCCCGCGTCCTCTGATCCGGAGAGACCGGCAAGCGCGGAGCACCGCTCGTCGCCCCGGATCGAGGTCGTGCCGCCCCTCCGGGTCGCTGTCCGCTGTCTACGATCGGCGACGAGATGGTCGGTACTCTGCACCTGTCATCCGACAAACCTCCCCTGCGTGTTCGCTTGCGGTGACCTGAGCGCCAGGGATGCGCCCATTGAGAGGACCCGGCGATGAGCCTGTCGTTCCCGTTGCACCAGAATCCGAGCCCGGCGAGCGCGGAGCGGCGAGCCGAGATCATGGCGGATCCGGGGTTCGGCAGGTACTTCACCGACCACATGGCACGGGCGGTGTGGAAGCCGGAAGGCGGCTGGCAGGATTCCGAGATCATCCCCTTCGGTCCGATCCTCATGCACCCGGCGGCGGCGGTGCTGCACTACGCCCAGGAGATCTTCGAGGGGATGAAGGCGTACCGGCATGCGGACGGCTCGATCTGGTCGTTCCGGCCGCACGCCAACGGCGAGCGCTTCGCCCGGTCCGCTCGCCGGCTGGCCCTGCCCGAGCTGCCGGTGCCGGACTTCATCGCCTCGGTCGAGGGGCTGGTCCGGGCCGATCAGGTGTGGGTGCCGGACGAGGACGAGTACAGCGTGTACCTGCGGCCGTTCATGTTCGCGTCCGAGCCGTTCCTGGGTGTCCGCCCGGCGAAGGAGATCACCTACATGGTGATCGCCTGCCCGGTCGGCGCGTACTTCTCCGGTGGCGTCAAACCGGTCTCCATCTGGCTCTCCTCCACCTACACCCGGGCGGCCCGGGGCGGCACGGGCGAGGCGAAGTGCGGCGGCAACTACGCCTCCAGCCTCGCGCCGATGGTCGAGGCCGCCGAGCACGGCTGTGAGCAGGTCTGTTTCCTGGACGCCGCAGAGGGCCGCTACGTGGAGGAACTCGGCGGCATGAACCTCTACTTCATCACGGCGGACGGCAGGATCATCACCCCGGAACTCGGCACGATCCTCGAGGGCGTCACCCGGGGGTCGATCCTCATCCTCGCCAAGGACCTGGGCCTGGAGGTCGAGGAGCGCCCGGTGGAGATCCGGGAGTGGCAGGAGGGCGTGGCGTCCGGCGCGATCACCGAGGTCTTCGCCTGTGGCACCGGCGCCGTGGTCACGCCGGTCGGACGGCTGGTCTGGGAGGGTGGCGAGGTGACAGCTCCGAAGGCCGGCGCCGAGGACTCGGTGACGATGCGGCTGCGCCGCCGCCTGCTCGACATCCAGTACGGCCGGGTCGCCGACCCGCACGGCTGGATGACCCGCCTGGTCTGACCGGATTCGCCCGGGACCGGCGGCCCGGCCGGCGGCGAACGCGCGGGTGCTGTCACGCCGTGCGGTAGTGGCCGCTCAGCCGACCGAGCTTCATCGCCAGGTGTAGGCACAGTCGCTCGTTGCCGTCCTTGAGGTCGGTCCCGGCGAGCTGCTCCACCCGTTGTAGGCGGTAGTAGAGCGTGGTCCGGTGCAGCCGGAGCCTCTCGGCGGTCGCGTGCGCGTTGCCCGCCAGGTCCAGGTAGGCCTCCAGGGTCTCCAGCAGCACCTGGTGGGCATCGTCGCGCAGCAGCCGCTCCAACCCGGGGTGGACGCCCCCGACGTCGAGGTGCTGACTGTCCAGTTGCGACAGCACCCGGTAGATGCCCAGGCCGGCCCAGGAGACCACCCGGCCCAGCGCGGGCAGTTGGGTGCCGACCCGGGCGGCCTGCGCGGCCTCCTGGTAGGACTCGACCGCGCTGGAGAGCCCGGGACGGGGCTGGCCGATCCCGGTCACGGTCCGGTCCACCGAGGCCAGGCCCCGGGTCGCCGTTGCCAACGCCTCGTCCAGGTGCCCGGCCGATGCCTCCGGCGAGGGCTTGCCGGCGACCCGGTTGCCGCACACCAGCAGCACCCCGTGGTCGTGCCAGACCAGGTGCAGCGTCTCCCGTACGCCGATCCACCGGCGGGTGGTGACCAGAGCCTGTTCCAGTGCGATCCGGGCCATCTCGTCGGGCTGCCGCCCGCCGGCCGGGACGAGCTGGGCGACGAGCGCGACGGTCGACCCGTCGGCGGCAAGCACGCCCTCCTCCAGCAACGCCCGCGCCGCGTGGTCGCGCGCCTGCGGGCTCTCCACCAGGAGGGCGCGGGTGCCCTCGGTCTCCCGCTGCGAGGCCAGCTCACCGAGCAGGTTCTCCCGGTACAGGGCCAACGACAGGTCGGTGAAGGGACCGGTCGCGGTGGCGATGTCGGCGTCGGTCATCGAACCGTCCGCGTCGATGAACCAGACGAACCCGAGCAGCAGGTCGTCGTGCCGGATCGGCACGCAGACCCGCGCCAGCAGGTCCAGCTCGGGGCACGCGGGGGTGCGGAGCGGTGCGTGCGCGGTGAGCACACCCATGCCCCGGAACCAGGCGATCACCTCCGGCGTCGTCTGCCGGCGCAGGATCGACGTGCGGCGGACCTCGTCCATCGGGCCGTCGTGCTCGCTGTAGGCGACCACCCGCTGCCGCCGGTCCTCGATGAGGGCGGGTCGCCCCACCCGGGCGGCGACGGCGTCGACGATTCGCTGGAGCTCACCGTGCATCTATCTCCCAAGGTTGCGCTGCGTGACAGGGATCGCGCGACCGCCAGTCCTTACCCTCTGGTGCGGACCGGGCATCGCGCAAGGTCCACTGTCGAAGTCACGACAAAAAGACGGCAGGTGTCGCGACGGTTCCGGCACCTGTCCGAAGACCGGAGGTGACGGCGGTTCCTAGGGTTCCGGTACCGACCGCACCAGCACGTGCGGCTGGCATGACAGGCGGTGCCGGTGCGGAGAGGGGATCCCGGAGTGGGAACAGGTAGGCCCTGGCGGGGTGTGCTGGTCGCGATCACCACGCCGTTCCGCGCCGACCTGTCGGTCGACTACGACCGGCTCCAGGAGCACGTCCGGTGGCTCGCCGCCGAGGGGTGCCACGGGGTCGCGCCGTGCGCGTCGATGGGGGAGTACCGGGCCCTCTCCGACGACGAGCGGGCCGCAGTCGTGCGGGCGACGGTGCAGGCCGCGCCGTCCGACTGCGCGGTGTTGCCCGGGGTCGGCGGTTACGGCAGCAGGCAGGCCCGCCACTGGGCGGAGCAGGCCGCCGAGGCCGGCGCCGACGGCGTGTTCGCGCGGCCACCCGCCGGGCCCGCCGCCGGCCCCGCCGACGTGGTCGCCCACTACCGGGAGGTCGCGGCGGTCGGCCTGCCGGTGGTCGCCCACGACGAGCCGTACGACACCCGACTGGACCTCACGCCGGACCTGTTGGCGAGGATCGCCGAGATCGACGGGATCGTCGCGGTCAAGGAGGTCACCGGCGACGTCCGTCGGCTGCACCGCCTGCGGGACCTCTGCCCCCACATCGACGTGCTCGTCGGCGTCGACGACGTGGCGCTGGAACTGGTGCTGTGCGGCGCAGCGGGATGGGTCGCCGGCCTGCCCAACGCGCTACCCCGCCAGGCCGTGCGCCTCTACGAGCTGTGCGTCGCCCGTGACCTGGGCCGGGCGCTGCCGCTCTACGCCGAGCTGCACCCGATCCTCGGTTGGGCCGCCCGGCCCGAGTCGGTGCAGGCCGTCAAGCTCGCCATGGAGTGCGCCGGGCGGTTCGGTGGCCGGTGCCGTCCTCCGCGTGGGCCGCTGCCCGCGCCGACCGTCGACCGGGTGCGCCGGGACGTGCGGCGGGCGCTCGCGGCCGCCACCGAACCGGCGTCCGGGGCCGGTCCCGGCTGACCCACCGGGGGCCGCGGGTCCTTCAGGTGTCGGAAGTCCCCGGCCCACCTGCCGACATCTGCACGGTGACCGGCACCGGCCCGCCCTCCTAGATTCGCTGCGCGGCCTGCTGACAGGCGTCCCGCCAAACCCCCACCGGGGCGCCGGCGCCGCGTTTCCTCCGACGAGAGGTGATTTCGTGCACCGTACCCCCCATCGAACCCGGCTGCGGCGGGCCGTGCTGGCCGCCGCCGTGGTGACCACACTCGTGGCGACCGGGGCGGCGCAGGCCGCCGCGGCCCCGGCCAATCCGGCCGGCGGCACCGCGCCCTTCCAGGTCCTCGACCCGCAGGCCTGGCAGAACCCGGACACGATGACCTGGAACGACTACCAGGCCGTGCCCGGGAAGAACTGGGCCGACCCGAGCGTGACGGGCTCGGTCCGCAACTTCAAGATCGCCCTGGTGGCGCTCGACTATCCCGATGAGACGTTCGCGGTCTCCCAGCGGGCCCGCTCGACGGTCTTCGGCAACCCCCAGTCCGTCGCGACGAACATCCCCCGGGCCGATGTGCCGAAGTTCTACCAGGACTTCCTGAACACCCCGAACACCCTCAACAAGGGCCACACCCTGCACGAGTACTGGATGCAGGACTCCAACGGCCGCTACGGCGTCGACCTCGCCGGGTTCGGGCCGTACCAGATGCCGGCGAAGTCCTACCAGTACGGGCTGGACAACGGGTTCAACCCGGGCGCCTGCCCGAGCGGGGACGTGTGCGGCAAGAACATCCGCACCGACGGCCTGGGCGCCTGGCGGGCGGCCGTCGGCGAGGAGGTCGCCAACCAGTACGAGCTGGTGTTCATCCTCAGCGCCGGCCAGGACGAGTCGTCGACCTGGCAGGAGTTCGGGCAGATGATCTTCCAGAACAAGGAGGACGTGCCGGACGCCTGGGGCCCACCGGACCCCACCATGCCGAACTGGGCCAAGACCCGCTACGTGGACTGGACCTCGTGGAAGGCGGCGGCGACGCTGTGGCCGAACGCCGGCGGCGGCTCCTCGACGCAGGGCGAGAGTTCCGGCATGGGCGTCTACGCCCACGAGTTGACCCACCTGCTGGGCATCGGTGACAACTACAACAACCCGTACGGCGAGCCGCTGCGCCGGGCGTACACCGGGATCTGGAGCATGATGTCGCGCGGGTCGTTCAACGGCCCGGGAGGTCCGCACACCCGCTGGCAGATCCCGCCCACCAACGGCGGCTCGATGGGTTCGCTGCACACGGTGCGGGACAAACTCAAGATCGGCCTGCTCGGCGAGGAGCACGTGCTGCGGCTGTCGCGGGAGTCGCTCGCCTCCTCGGGCCTGGTGGTCGCCCAGGTCACGGCGCGGGCGGTCGACGCCGGCCCGAAGGGTCTGACCGGCGTGAACATCGCGCTGAACAAGGACCTGTCGCCGGCGTGCGGGGTCAGCACGGACCCGCTGTGCGACGGCGGCAGTTTCAACAACTACACGGTCGAGGTCGTCGACCGGATGGGGGCGGACTCCTTCACTCCGGACAGCGGCGTGTTGCTGAGCAAGACGAAGAACGCCGACAGCGCACCGTTCCAGTGGGTGGTGGACGCCAACCCGCAGGACATCGACATGATCGACTTCTACCGGCCGGACGGCACCCCGCAGAAGATCACAATGGGTGACTACCGGCAGCTCTCCGACGCGCTGTTCCACGCCGGCGCGGACACCGGCAGCGAGTACGAGTACGTCGACGAGGCCAACCGGCTGCACTTCTACGTCATCGACCTGAAGCGTGACGCGGCCGGTTCGCTCTCGTACACGGTGGCGGTGCGTTCGCTGGACGGCACCGGCGGGCCGAGCGCCCACGGCGTGACGCTGGGCAAGGGTGAGGTGACCGGCGGCGGCAAGCCGACCAACCGCGGGGTGACCTGCTCGTTCGAGCTGACCAACACCGGCTCCTACTCGGCCGGCGGGCAGCAGCACCCGGAGGATGCCACCGCGTACCTGAAGTCGGACGTCTACCGCCTGTCGGCGGAGGTGGCCGGCAAGGGCTGGCGGACCTGGCTGCCCAACCGGATCGCCACCGCGCAGTTCGGCAAGACCACCACGGTCAAGGTGTCGGTGGGCGCCACCGCCGCCGCCGCGAACACCGGCTTCGTGAAGCTCACCGCCACCTCGGAGAGCGACCCGACGAAGACGGAGACCAAGCAGTGCCGGGTCGAGAAGTCCTGACCGACGCCCGAGGCTGAACCCGATCCTGCCTGGTCCGTGGCGGCAGACCGCCACGGACCAGGCAGGCGGGCGAGAGGAGGATGACGTGCGGCGAAGCACCATGACGCTGCTGGCCCTGCTGCTGGTCGGGGCGACCGGCTGCGGCACCGCCGACGCCGCCCCGGAGGCGGTCTCCCCGACGACCGTCCGGGTGCTGGTTCGCGACATCAACATCCGGGCCGCCGGCGTGGACTGCGCCGGCACCGGCCCGTACCAGCACTTCCACAACCGGGCCCCGTTCCGGGTGCTCGACGCGGACGGAGCGGCGCTGGCCAGCGGACAACTGCCGGCAGGCACCGCCGTGGCCGCCTTCGACGAGGACCTGGGCGTCGAGCGCCTGCCCACCTACTGCGAGTTCAACGTCGGTGTACGCGTGCCGCAGCGAGCCTCCTACCGGCTTGAGGTGGACGGCCGGCCGACGCTCGACCTGACGCCGGACAGCAGCGAGGGCCCCGCCCTGGTGGCGGTGGTGCCGTCATGAGACGAGCACTCCTGCCGCTGCTGGTGCTGGCGGCCCTGCTGGGCGGATGCCGCACACCCGAGCCCGCGCCCGCGCCGGCCCCCGCCGGCGGGGCGGCGACGATGCCCGGGCCGGTCCCCGTCGACCTGGCGTTGCGCCCGCCGCCCGGCACCGCTGCGCCCGCCCCGGCGTTCACCGGCGCGCTCACCGACGGCACACCGCTCGTCGCCGCCGACCTGTGGGCGCAGCGCCCCGTCGTGCTGACCTTCTTCAACTCCTGGTGCACCACCTGCGCCAGCCAGCAGGCCGCGCTCAGTGAGCTGGCCCGCAGCTACCGGGACCGGGTGGTCTTCGTCGGCGTGGCCGGCGCGGACCAGGCCGACGACGTCCAGGACTACCTCCGCACCCACCGGGTGGAGTATCCGGTCGTCGTGGACGACAAGCAGACCATCTGGCGGTCGTACGCGGTGCGGGAGCCGCCGGCCGTCGTGCTGGTGGCCAAGGGTGGCGCCCTGCTGCGGGGCTGGCCGGGTGGCCTGGACGCCCCGACGCTCGACAAGCGGCTGCGGGAGCTGGTGCTCGCCGAACAGCCGTAGCCCCGCGGCCCCGCCACCTGCGCCACGTCGAACCGCACCCGGCGAAGTTCCTACACGTGCAGGTGGTGGCACCGACCACCGGCTCGTAGCGTACGCAGCCTCGGACACATCAAGGAGAACGCATGGCTACAGTGGGAACGCGCTGGCGTAGAGGCGTGGCCGTCCTGTCCGCGACGGTGCTCGCCGCCCTCGGCGCGGCGCCGCAGGCGATGGCGGCGGACAACCCGCCGTCGATCGTCGTCCAGGACGGCGTCACCCAGCCGGTGTTCGGCTACGCCGACGCCATCCGGGAACGCCTCTTCATCGACTCCACCTTCGACAGTGACAACGACGGTCTGCGCGACATCATCGCGTTCGACCTGATGCGGCCGGCGGCCACCGCGCAGGGGCTCAAGGCCCCGGTGGTGATGGACGCCAGCCCCTACTACTCGACGGTCTGCCGGGGCAACGAGTCCGAGTGCAAGGCGGACCTGGACGGCGACGGGCTGCTGGACAAGTGGCCGCTGTTCTACGACAACTACTTCGTGCCGCGCGGATACGCGGTCATCCTGCTGGACATGGTCGGCACCAACAACTCCACCGGCTGCCCGACGACGAACGCCAACCAGGACAATCTGAGCGCCAAGCAGGCCGTCAACTGGCTCAACGGCCGGGCCACCGCCCGTAACGCCGCCGGGCAGATCGTCAAGGCGGACTGGCACAACGGCAAGACCGGGATGATCGGCAAATCGTACGACGGCTCGCTGGCGATGGCCACGGCGGTGACCGGCGTGCCGGGCCTGACCACCGTCGTGCCGATCAGCGGACCGACCGAGTACTACGACTACGTGCGCAGCAACGGCGTCATCACCCGAGGCAACAGCTACGTGTCGTCGCTTGCCAACACGGTCACCAACCCGGAGCGTCGGGACTACTGCAAGCCGGTGCGCGACGCGATAGGCGCCGCCGACGGCGACGAACACGGCGACTACACGTCCTTCTGGAATGAGCGCAGTTACGTCAAGAAGGTCCCCAACGTCACCGCGAGCGTGCTGCTCTACCACGGTCTCAACGACGACAACGTCCGCCCGGACCACTTCAGCAAGTTCTGGTACGCCCTGGCGGAGAACAACGTGCCGCGCAAGCTGTGGCTGTCGCAGGAGGGCCACGTCGACCCGTTCGACTCGCGCCGCGCGGTGTGGGTGTCGACCCTGCACCGATGGTTCGACTTCTGGCTGCAGGGCGTCGCCAACGGCATCATGGACGAGCCGAGGGTCGACCTGGAGCGCTCGGCCGACGTGTGGGAGACCCACGCCGACTGGCCCATCCCGGGTAAGGCGGACACCGAGGTGTTCCTCCAGCCCGCCACCACCGGCGCGGGCGGTCTCGGGCTGGTGCCCACCGCGAAGCCGGCGACCGGGACGTTCCAGGACAGCCGTACGCAGAGCCAGAACACCATGGTCCTCAACCCGGACGTGGTGCAGCCCAACCGGCTGGCGTTCCTCTCCGCGCCACTGACCGCGCCGCTGCACATCTCCGGCACCCCCACCGTGCAGCTACGGGCCTCCGCCGACCAGACCGACACCAACCTCGGGGCGATCCTGGTCGACTACGGCACCGACGAGCGGGTCGCGCACCGCGCCTCCGGCGAGGGCATCATCACCCTGGACACGTCGGACTGCTGGGGCGAGAGCAGCCCGACCGACGACGGCTGCTACAAGCAGACGGCGAAGCGGGTGGCCACCGCCGACTACGAACTGGTCACCAAGGGCATCATGGACGCCCAGAACCGGCAGTCGATCCGCGTCGGCGTGCCGCTGGTGCCGGGGGAGTCGTACAACTTCGGTTTCCCGCTGCTGCCGGAGGACTACGTCTTCAAGCCCGGCCACCGGATCGGTGTGATCATCGTGGCCAGCTACCCGCAGTACTCCAGCCAGGCGGACACCACCGCCGCGAACCTGCGGGTCGCGCTGAAGAGCAGCAACATCGTACTGCCCGTGGTCGGCGGCACCGCCGCGGCACACGCCGCCGGCCTCTGACCGGCTGACCGCCGGCCGCCCGGCGCGGCCGAGCACCGGGGCGGCCCGGCGATCGACCCTCGATGAGGGACCGTCGATCGCCGGGCCGCCCGCCGCTGCGGAGGGTGCGACGGCCGCCGGACGCGGCCGTTCCCGGAGTGCTACCGGGTCAGCGGATCGCCGCCGTGGCGGTCGGGGTGGGCTGGACCTTCTCGAAGCGCACCTTGCTCAGCCAGCCCGGGAGGTCGCTGAGCACGTACAGCTCGCCGTTGACGTCGGCGCCGAACGCCGTCGGCTGGGTGGGGAAGGTGCCGATCTCCGCCGAGTCGTAGCCGCCGGTGGACCGCTGACGCAGGGCGAACGCGCGGGTCGAGCAGTAGTCGCTCGCGATGTAGGTGCCGCGCGCCTCCGGGGTGACCGACCCCCGGTACACCAGGCCGCCGATGATGGAGCAGTTCTCCGTCAGGTAGTGGTCGTACTCGGCGATCGGGTCGGTGAGCCGCACGCCCGGCCGGCACTGCGTCTGGTCGAATACCGGCGTGCCCTCCTTGCAGGACCAGCCGAGGTTCGCGCCCCGCTGGGACGGGCGGATGTGGTTGATCTCCTCGATCAGACCCTGGCCGACGTCGCCGATCCACAGCGAGTTGTCGACCGGGTCGATGGAGAACTTCCACGGGTTGCGCAGCCCGTACACCCAGATCTCCGGGCGCGCGCCAGGCGTTCGGACGAACGGGTTGTCCGAGGGTACGCAGTACGGCTTGCCCGCGCAGCTACGGTTCACGTCGATCCGCACGATCTTGCCGAGCAGGGTGCCGAGGTTCTGGCCGCTCTTGAACGGGTCGTTGGCGTTGCCGCCGTCGCCGGTCGACCAGTAGAGGTAGCCGTCGCGGCCGAACGCCACCTGGCCGCCGTTGTGGTTGCCGAACTCGGCGTGCTCCTGAGTGAGCAGCACCTGCAAGCGGTTCGGGGCGCCGAGGGGCACCCGCGCCAGCGTCAGCGCACCGGACGGCAGGCTGGTGTAGGCCACGTAGAGCATCCCGGTCCGCGCGAAGTTCGGCGCCGGCGTGATGCCCAGGAGGCCGCGCTCGTTGTCCGACGGGTCGATCCGGGCGCTCAGGTCGAGCACCGGATCGGCGGCCAGGCCGGTGTCGGGGTGGTAGGAGCGGACGGTGCCGTTCTTCTCCGCGATCAGCATGCGGCCGTCCGGCAGCCCGGTGATCGCGATCGGACGCTGCAGACCGAAGGCCACCCGTTCGGACACCACCGTCAGGTCGGTGAGTGGCACGGCGCGGGTGCGGGACGGGCCGGCCGTGGCGGTGCCGGCCCCCGAGCCCGGCGGTAACAGCACCGTGGACAGGACCAGGACGAGCAGCCCGGCCAGCAGGGTGGCCGGGCGATGACGCCGTCGTGACATGTTCAGCTCCTCGAGTAAGTGGGGTGGTGGATACGGTCTGGGAGCGTTCCCAACCTACATTGAGCTAGGTCAATCTCCAACCTTTTCCGACGGTGCGGCAGGGGCGGGGGGACGCAACTCCTCCGGCCGCCCGTCGTTGGTCAGCGGGGCGGACGGAGGAGGGCGATGGCGGCGGGGCGGGGTGCCGAGCTGCTGCGTCCCCCCACCAGTTCCGGACGCGCGACGTTCCTGGAGCTCTTCTTCGACCTGGCCTTCGTCGTGGCCCTCACCCGGGTCTCGCAGTCGTTCGCCGACCTGGGCGACGACACGGGCTGGGCGCTCGCCACCGGGTTCGGGCGCACCCTGCTGCTCTTCCTGGCGCTCTGGCTGATCTGGTCGCACACCGCCTGGATCACCAGTCGCTACGAGCCGGAGCAGCCCATCATCCAGGCCGTGGTGGTCGGCACCATGTTCGCCGGCCTGATCATGGCGGTGGCGCTGCCACGCGCCATGCAGGAGCGAGCGTTGCCGTTCGCGATCGCGTACCTGACGGTGATGGTGCTGCGGCCACTGGTGATCGCCGTCGCGCTGCGCGGCCACCCGCGGCGGCTGGTGCCGATCCGGCTCGCCGTGTGGGCGCTGGCGAGCACGCCGCTGTGGCTGGCCGGCGCGTTCGGTCCGGACCGAGTACGCCTACCGCTGTGGGCGGCCGCCCTCGGCGTCGACTACCTCGCCTGGGCCCTCGGGTGGCCGCTGCCCCGGCTCGGAGCCTCGCAGGTGGGCCGCTGGCGGATCGCGGGGACCCACCTCGCCGACCGTTATCAGCAGATGTTCCTCATCGCGCTCGGTGAGTCGATCCTGGTCATCGGCGTGGTCTTCAGCGGCAGGGACTACTCCGACCTGCGGGCGGCGGCCTTCGCGGTCGCGTTCGCCACCAGCGCGCTGCTCTGGCGGATCTACTTCCACCGCGCCGGTCTGCTGTTGACCGACGCGTTGGAACGGGTGGTCCTACCCGGCCGGTTGGGGGCGGCATCGGAACGCACGCACCTGCTGATCGTGCTCAGCGTGCTCGTCACGTCGGTCGGGTACGAGTTGGTGATCGATGACCCGTTCGGGGAGCCGCGACCGAGTTGGCTGCTGTTCGTGGTCGGCGGCCCGATGCTCTTCCTCGTCGGCCGGATGCGCCTGGAGTACGAGATCTTCGGCCGGCGCTCCCGTTCCCACCTGATCGGACTGGCGGCCCTGCTGCTGTCCACGCCGGCGTCCGCCCTCTGGGCGCCGATGGTCGGGCTGAGCGTGGTGGCCGGAGTGCTGGCCGTGGTCGCGCTGCTCGACGGGCTGCGGAATCGGGGGCGACCGTTGGACGGTCCCGCCTCGCCGGTCGGGCGGGAGGAGGCGTCCGGGGCTGGCGACGTCGAGGCATGAACCTGCAGCCGTTGGAGGCATACGGCCGCGGACGGTGACGCGAGGGCGAGCGCCCTCCGTAGTGGGACGCCGCGACCAGGGACAGGTCGATCGTCAGGTACGGAGGGCGCTTCGTCAGCCTATTTCCGAACACATGTGCCGGTGTCCGGGCCGTTCAGGGACGTGTTCGGGTGAGGAGCAGCTGGCCGAGTTCCTGGGTGCACCGGGTGAGCGCGACGTAGAGACCGTTCCAACCGCGCGGTTCGGCGGCGATGCCGTGGGGGTCGACGAGGAGCGTGGCGTCCCACTCCAACCCCTTGGACTGGGTAGCGGTGAGCACCGGCACACCACTCAGCACGGCGGAGAGTTCGACGACGCGGGACGCCGGGGCGATGACTCCGACCGTGCCGTCGTGCCACCGTCGCTGCAACTGCCGTACCGCTTCGACGGCGGCGCCGGGAAGCTCGTCGGACGAGATCGTCAGCTCCCACGGGGCGATGCCCGAGGAGCGGACCGCCCGAGGTGGCGTGTTGTGGCTGCCGGCCTTCGTCAGGACAGGCGCGGTGAGGGCCATGACCTCCTGCGGGGTCCGGTAGCAGATGGTCAGCTCCGCGGCGGCCCAGCGGTCGCCGAAAGCAGCCTGCACCGCCTGCGCCCAGGTGGTGTGCCGGTGCGCCGCCTCCGCCTGGTCGATGTCGCCGACGGCGGTGATGGAGCGACTGGGACAGCGCCGCAGAACCATCTGCCACTGCATCTCGGACAGTTCCTGTGCCTCGTCGACGACGACGTGGCCGTACACCCAGCCGCGCTGGCGGCGAGCACGGTCGGCGACGAACTCGCCCTGCGGTTGCGGCGCGGCACCCTCACCGAGCAGGTCGGCGAGGGCGTCGAGCAGCGGGATGTCGCTCGACGCCCACGCGGAGGGCTCGGCCGCGACGACGGCGACCTCCTCCGGGGACAGGTGCGGGGCGAAGCGGGCCAGCAGGGTGCGGTCGGTCAGGAGCGCACCCAGCGCGGTTTCGGCGTCGAGGGTGGGCCACCACGCCTCGAGGAACCGGGCGATGCTGGCGTCCTCGGCGATCCGGCACCGGAGGTCCTCGATCTCCTCCTCGGAGAGCAGTCCGTCCACGTCGCTGCCGGTGGACGTCCGGGCGGAACCGTGGTCCTGCGCCATGCTGCTGTCGACCCGGGCCAGGATGTCCTCGAAGCCCTCCTCCATCTCGTCCATCAACGCCTCGCGCTGTTCGGCGACGACATCGGCGAGAAGGTGGTGCACCTGCTCGGCGAAGACCGCGCGGGCGCGGTGGTACGGGCGTCCCTGCACCGCCGAGGCGAACGCCTGCGCCACCGATGCGGCGGGGATGACGAAGAACTCGCCGTCCCAGCGCAGCTTCAACTCGCGGGGCCGGGGGAGCAGCGAGGCGACGTAGTCCTCAAGCGTGGCCCGCCAACGGGCGCGGCCCTTGATCTCGGCGAGACGGCGGCTCTCGTCGCGGCCCACCTGGACGTCGGCCAGCAGGGTGTCGCAGGTCGCCGCGACGACGGCGGTCTCACCGAGCGCGGGGAGCACCTGGGCGATGTAGGTGAGGAAGCGCGGCGAGGGGCCGAGGACCAGGACCGCCTGCTCGGCCATCTTCCGGTAGGTGAACAGCAGGTACGCCACACGGTGCAGAGCGACCACGGTCTTGCCGGTGCCGGGACCGCCCTGAACGATCAGCGGGCCGGTCGCCTCGGCCCGGACGATGTCGTCCTGCTCGCGTTGCAGCGTGGAGATCGCCGTCGTCATCCGGCCGGTGCGTCGCTGGTCGAGGGCGGCCAGGAGCGCGCCTTCGCCGACGAGTTCCGCCCCTGCGGTCCCGTCCAGTGGCTCGTCGTCCACGCCGACGACTGTCGACCCGGTGGTGCGGATGTGCCGGCGTCGTGCCTGCCCCTGAGGGTCGACGGCGGTGGCCGTGTAGAAGGGCCGCGCCGCGGGGGCGCGCCAGTCCACGAGCAGGGGTTCGCCGCCCTCGCCGTCGTCGCGCAGGCCGATCCGGCCCACGTGCCGCACGGTGCCGTCAAGGCCGTCGAGGCGGCCGAAGACCAACCCGTCCCGTGCCCGCAGCAGGTCCTCGTACTGCTGGCGGAGCATGCGCTGCCGGGCCAGCTCCAGCGCGTCGAGCGCCGCTGCCGAGAGCTCGACCTGTAGGTGGTCGACCAGCCGGTCGCGCCGTGCCGTGGCCAGGTCCAGGAACGCCTGTTCCTCGCCGACGGCGGACCGGAGTGCCGCGCTCTCCGGGGCAGAGCCCGGCAGCGGGCCGTCAGGTGTCGCGTCGTCGACGCCGGCAGCGCCGTCGGACAGGGCAGACTTCCGCCGCATTCGCAAATCCTCGGGTGGGTGCTCTTCGGCGGCCCGGCTGAGCCACCGTGCATTCGGCGGCAAGCATAGGGCCGGTTTTCCGCACCGACCAGGAAATCCGCCGGCAGAGACGGGAATCGCAATACCTTGCGGTTCCGGGTCTCCGGTGGCCCCAATTATTCGCGATTCTTGATTGACAGATGGGTCCTCGTCTGTTCTGCGCTGGCGCAGTTTCCCGCAGAACGGTGGAGAGCCCCCGCGCCGCGGGGGCTCTCCAGGTGCGCCAGCGTGGGTCAGCCCAACGTGAACGTCACGTCGTCGACGTCGAAGGCCGTGGTGCCGTTGCCGGCGGTCTCGCTGGCCAGGAAGCTGGCCGTCGCGGTGCGCTCGGTCGTCGCCGTCCCGGTCGACATGCTGTACTGCCGCCACTGCGCCCCACCGTCGAAGGCCAGCGAGAACCTCGTCTTCGGGGGTATGCCGGTGACCGCGAGCCCGACGTTCAGGTAGTCGCTGCGGTTGGTCTCCGTGGTGGTGGTCCGTACCCAGAAGCGGACCGTCAGGTCGCAGTTGGCGGGCACCGTGACCGTGGTGCGCAGCAGGTCTCTATGCGTCACGTCCAACCCCGCGAAGCTGGCGTACGCGTTGCCGGTGTGCGCCGGCCGGTTCGCGTCGCCGAACACGACGATGCGGGGGCCGGCGGTCCAGTCGGTGGTGCCCTGCTCGAACCCCGGGTTCGCATGGATCTGCCCGCTGCAGGGTGGGTCGGCCGCCTGCTGGCCGTGGGATGCGCTGCCCGTGCCCAGGAGCAGCAGGGCGGCGGCCGAGGCGGTGGTGACGAAGGCCCTCATCAGTTCTCCCCGCGTCTATGCATTTACTTTGGTCGATGCATATCGACGATGCGTCATGGACGCGGGGCCCGTCAAGCACTTCCCGCGGTCAGTGCCGGCGGCGACCTGTCGTCGGCGCCGAGAGCGCCGGCGAGCAGAGTGCCGATGATCAGGCGACTGGCCGCAGCGGGCACGCCCTACTGCCGGCGGTGGGCGTCGGCCTCGGCGTCGAGCAGGTCGTTGAGCGTCAGCGCGGAGTTGATCAGTGCCAGGTGGCTGAACGCCTGGGGGTAGTTGCCGATCTGCTCCCCGGTCGCCGCGATCTCCTCGGCGTAGAGACCGAGGTGGTTGCTGAAGGTGAACATCTTCTCGAAGGTGAGCCGGGCATCGTCGAGCCGGCCGGAGCGGGCCAGCGCCTCGACGTACCAGAAGGTGCACATGTTGAAGGTGCCCTCGTGGCCGGGGAGGCCGTCGGGGGAGTGGACCGGGTCGTAGCGGTGTACCAGGCTGTCGGAGACCAGTTCCCGTTCGATCGCGTGCAGGGTCGACTGCCACAGGGGGTCGCTCGGCGTCACGAAACCGACCGCTGGCATGGCCAGCAGCGCGGCGTCCAGCACGTTCTCGTCGTACGCCTGCACGAAGGTGCCGCGGACCCGGTCGTAGCCGCGGGTCATGACCTGGTCGTAGATGCGGTTGCGTTGCTCGGTCCAGCAGGTCATGTCCCCGGGGCGGCCGGTGCGGTTGGCGAGCCGGATGGCCCGGTCCAGCGCGACCCAGGACATCACCCGGCCGAAGGTGTAGTTGCGGGGGTGGTGGCGGCTCTCCCAGATGCCGGCGTCGGCCTTGTCCCAGTTGTGGCAGAGCCAGTCGACAAGACGCACGGTGCTCTTCCACACCTGGTGCGAGACGCGGATGCCCTGCTCGTCGGCGAGGTGCATGGCGTAGAGCGCCTCGCCGTGGATGTCGAGTTGGAGTTGGTCGGCGGCGCCGTTGCCGATCCGCACCGGTCGGGAGCCGCGGTAGCCCTCCAGGTGCTCCAGCACCTCCTCGTGCAGGTCGGAGGAGCCGTCCACCCGATACATGATCTTCAGTGGGTTCTGGTGGTCGCCGGCCTCGCGGATCCGTTCGTCGAGCCAGTTCATGTACCGGCTGACCTCTTCGGTGAAGCCGAGGCCGAGCAGTGCGTGCACGGAGAACGACGTGTCGCGCACCCAGGTGTAGCGGTAGTCCCAGTTGCGGGTCCCGCCGACCAGTTCCGGCAGCGCGGTGGTCGGGGCGGCGATCATCGCGCCGGTCGGGGCGTACGTCATGAGTTTGAGCGTGATGGCGGAGCGCTCGACCATCTCCCGCCAGCGGCCGGTGTAGCGGGACCGTTCGAGCCAGCGCCGCCAGTAGTCCCGGGTCCACTCGAACATGCCCTGGATCTCTTCCGGCCCGATGATGCGTGGCTCGGTGCCGCCCGTCTCCAGGACCACCCCGCCGGTGTCGCCCTCGTTGAGGGTGCCGTACGCGATCAGGTCGCCGCCCTCGATGTGGACGTCGCCCTGTTCGGAGATCAACCGCCGGACGGGGTCGACCGGGTTGAACGTCAGCGTCGCCGACCTGCTGCGGAAGACGTAACCGTTGTGGTGGCGTTCGAGCTGGTGTTCCTCGCGGGCGTAGTCGAACCGCGGCCGGCACTCCACCCGGAAGCGCATGCTGCCCCGGACCATGGTGACGGTGCGGACCAGCCGGTGCGTGTCGGTGGCCCGCTCGCCGGTGACCGGCATGAAGTCCATCACCTCGGCCACCCCGTCGGCGCTGATGAACCGGGTGATCAGGATGGGGGTGCCCGGGAGGTAGAGCTGTTTGGTCACGTACCGGACGTCGTGCGGCGCGATCTGGAAGTAGCCGCCCTTGTCCTTGTCCAGCAGCGCGGCGAAGATGCTCGGCGAGTCGAACCGCGGCGCGCAGAACCAGTCGACGGTTCCGTCGCAGGTGACCAGCGCGGCGGTCTGCAGGTCGCCGATGAGTCCGTGGTCTTCGATCGCGGGATAGCTGTCCACGTCTCTCCCCGGTTCGGCTACGTCCTGCGCATCGAACCTAGGGGGAGAATTGCGTACTTAGGTGAGATTCACGTTTCGCCACCCTGTCGCGTGTCCCCGCGTGGTCGCGGTGCCCGCCGCACGTACCCCGGAGGTGGGCCTGGGGCCCGCTCGGCCCGGCCGGGCTGTCAGTGCAGCGGTCGGCAGGAGGAGCGGATGACCAGCTCGGTCGGGAGCCTGATGTGGGTGTCCCGCTCGACACCGGCGATCAGGTCGACGAGCAGGCGCAGCGCCTCGGCGCCCATCCGTTGCAGGGGCTGCATGATGGTCGTCAACGGCGGGTTGACCAGTGCCGACTCCGGGACGTTGTCGAAGCCGATCACCGACAGGTCGTCGGGCACCGACAGGCCCATGTCCCGGGCCACGGTCATCGTGGAGATCGCGGAGAGGTCGTTACCCGCGAAGATCGCGCTCGGCCGGTCGGTGAGGGAGAGCAGTTCCGCGGCGGTGCCGGCGGCGCTCTCGACCCGGAACCCACCGACGCGGACGAGGCGCTCGTCCACCGGTACGCCGGCGTCGGCCATCGCACTGCGGAAGCCGGCCTCGCGTAGCTGCGCCGACATCAGGTCGGTGCGCCCGCTGATGTGCCCGATGCGGCGGTGGCCGAGGGACAGCAGGTAGTTGGTGGCGAGGACGCCGCCGGCGAAGTTGTCCGAGTCGACGGTGGGCAGGTCGGACGGCCCGGTGTGCGGGTCGACGGCCACGACGTGGAAGCTGTGTTCGGTCTCGACCACGGTGGGCGTGACGATCACCGCGCCGTCGATGAGGGTGCCGGAGAGGCGGGCCAGCGAGCGTCGCTCCCACCCGACGGCGGCACCCTCGCCGTCCCCGCTGGAGTAGGCGAGCAGTTGGTATCCGCTGCCGGCGACCTCCTGGGACGCCCCCTTGAGCAGTTCGGTCGAGAACGGCTCGAACTCGGCCACCAGGATGCCGAGCACGTTGGTGCGGTGGCTGCGCAGGCTCTGCGCGCCGAGGCTGGCCTCGTAGCCGAGCTCGTGGATGACCTGCTGGACGCGCTCCACCGTGGCCTGGGCCACGCCGTAGCGGCCATTGACAACCTTCGACACGGTCGCGACGGAGACGCCGGCAGTACGTGCCACATCCGACATCTTGACGCGCTGCTGAAACACCACGTCGATGATGATAGGGCCCCGGGAGGGGGGCGTCGGGGGCGACTCGAAAACGTTATCGATACCGATTGACATCAAGTTACGTGACTGTAAAACTTCGCCGCAGGCCGAGTACCGCGACTGACTAGTCGAGGAGAATCGATGGCAACTAAGCGGCGTATGAGTGCCGTCCTGGCACTGTTGACGACAAGTGTTCTCGTTGCCGCCGGATGTAGCGGCGGCGGCGAAGAGGCGGCCCCCGAGGGCGAGCTGTACAAGAACCCGGTGACCCTGAGCTGGTGGCACAACGCGTCACAGGACGGGCCCGGCAAGACCTACTGGGAGAAGGTCGCCAAGGACTTCTCCGCACTCCACCCCACCGTCAAGATCGAGATCGAGGCGATCGAGACGAATCAGCTCCAGCGCACCCGGCTCCCCGCCGCGCTGCTGAGCAACGACCCGCCGGACATCTTCCAGGCCTGGGGTGGCGGCGAGATGGCCGAGCAGGTGGAGGCCGACTACCTCAAGGAGATCACCGACCAGGTCAAGACCGAGGTCGGCGACATCGGCAGTGCCGCCGAGATCTGGCAGGTCAAGGGCAAGCAGTACGGCCTGCCGTTCCGGATGGGCATCGAGGGCATCTGGTACAACAAGGACATGTTCGCCAAGGCGGGCATCGCGGCTCCGCCGACCAACTTCGAGGAGCTCAACGCAGCGGTCACCAAGCTCAAGGCGACGAACGTCATTCCGATCGCCGTGGGTGCCGGTGACAAGTGGCCCGCCGCGCACTGGTGGTACAACATGGCGCTGCGCGCCTGCTCGGTCGACACCCTCAAGAAGGCGTCCACGGACAAGACCTTCGACGATCCGTGCTTCGTGAAGGCCGGCCAGGACCTGAAGACGTTCATCGACACCAAGCCGTTCCAGGACAACTTCATCGCCACGCCGGGCCAGAACGACCCGACCAGCGCCAACGGCATGCTCGCCAACGGCAAGGCCGCGATGGAGCTGATGGGTGACTGGAACCGCGGCACGCTCGACACCGTCGCCACGGACAAGACGAAGCTCGCCTCGTTCCTCGGCTGGTTCCCGGTGCCGGCGATCAGCGGTTCCCCGGGTGACCCGAAGGCGGCCCTCGGCGGTGGTGACGGGTTCTCCTGCGCCAAGAACGCCCCGGCCGAGTGCGTCGAGTTCCTCAAGTACATCGTGAGCCCCGAGGTGCAGAAGGGCTACGCCGAGACCGGCACCGGCCTGCCGGTGGCCAAGGGTGCGGCGGACGCCGTCAAGGACCCCGCGCTGAAGTCCATCCTGGAGGCCACCTCCGGGGCGAGCTACGTCCAGCTCTGGCTGGACACGGCCTACGGCAGCACCATCGGCACCGCGATGAACGACGCGATCGTCACCATCTTCGCCGGCAACGGGACGCCTGAGAAGGTCGTCTCGGCAATGAAGGCGGCCGCAAGCAAGTGACCTCCGCCAACCAGATCCGTATGCCCGCCGGCGGCGCTCCCGCGTCGCCGGCGGGCCCCGACCGGGCCGAGCGCGCGTCCCAGCGCCGCGCCGACAACCGCCGCAAGTGGTACGAGATCATCGGGCTCACCACGCCGGCCATCGTCATCTACGTGATGTTCGTGCTGGTGCCGATGGGCTTCGCGGTCTACTACAGCCTGTTCCGGTGGCGCGGGGTCGGGCCCCCCACCGAGTTCGTCGGCCTGCGCAACTACACCCTCGCCTTCCAGGACCCGATCTTCCTCGACGCGTTGCGCAACAACGCCATCATCGTCTTCGGGTCACTGCTGATCCAGGGCCCGATCGCCCTGGGCGTCGCCCTGCTACTCAACCGCCGATTCCGCGGGCGGGCGGTGTTCCGCCTGCTGGTGTTCGTGCCCTACGTGCTCGCCGAGGTCACCGTCGGCATCATGTGGAAGCTGCTCCTAACCGGCGACGGCACCGTCGACGCGCTGCTGCGGGCACTGGGAATGGGCGGCCTGGTGCAGGCCTGGCTCGCCGACCTGGATGTGGTCATCTGGACCCTGCTGGCCGTCCTCACCTGGAAGTACGTCGGCTTCGCGATCATCCTGCTCCTCGCCGGGCTGTCCAATGTGCCCGACGAGCTGACCGAGGCGGCGTCGATCGACGGCGCGAGCTGGTGGCAGATCCAGCGGCACGTCACGATCCCGCTGCTCGGCCCGACGATCCGCATCTGGATGTTCCTGTCCATGATCGGCTCACTACAGATCTTCGACATGATCTGGGTGACCTCGGTGCCCGCGGTGCGGTCCCTCGGCGCGTCGGCCACGATGGCGACCTACATGGTGGACAACGGGTTCTTCGCCCGGCTGTGGGGCTACGGCAACGCCGTGGCGGTGATCCTGTTCGTCATCTCCTTCGTGGCGGCGCTGCTGTTCCAGCGGTTCCTGCTCCGCCGCGACATCCAGGGCGCCATCACCGGAAGGGCGAAGTGACGATGGCCGTGAACTCCGTAGTCCCGCCGTCCCCCGGGCGCCGTCCCGTCACCTGGGGCACCCCGCTCACCTACGCGCTCGCCCTCGCGATCGCGGCCGTCTCGATCGCCCCGGTCATCTACGTGGTCATCGGCGGTTTCCGCACCACCCCGCAGATCGTCGCGGACCCGGCCGGCCTGCCCGACCCGTTCGTCTGGGACAACTACTCCCGGGTGCTGACCCAGAGCAACTTCTGGCAGCAGGCGTTCAACAGCGCCGTCATCGCCCTCGGCACCACGCTCGCCGTGGTAGTGCTCGGGATGGCCGCCGCGTTCGTGCTCGCCCGCTACACCTTCCGCGGCCGGGAGGGGCTCTACACCTTCTTCACCCTCGGCCTGCTGTTCCCGGCCGGGGCGGCGATCCTGCCGCTCTACCTCATGCTCCGCGACCTCAACCTGATCAACTCCTACTACGCGGTGATCCTCCCGCAGGTCGCCTTCTCACTACCACTGACGATCGTGATCCTGCGTCCGTTCCTGTCCGCCATCCCGAGAGAGTTGGAGGACGCCGCCGCCATCGATGGCGCGAGCCGACTCGGCTTCCTCTGGCGCGTCGCGATGCCGCTGTCGCGGCCCGCGCTCGTCACCGTCGGCGTCCTGGCGTTCGTGGCGAGCTGGAACTCGTTCCTGCTGCCGCTGCTCGTCCTCAGCGACGTCAGCCTGCACACCCTGCCGCTGGGCGTGCAGAACTTCTCCAGCCAGTACACCACCGACACGGCAGGCGTACTCGCCTTCACCTCGCTGGCGATGCTGCCGGCACTGCTCTTCTTCACGCTCGCGGAGAAGCAGATCGTCGGCGGCCTGCAGGGCGCGGTCAAGGGCTGAGCGGCAGCGGCACGAGCACAACCAGAGAAAGGCACAGCATGACAGAGGTCCACGCGGTGGTGGACGGGCTGACACCGGCTCAGGCAGGTCCGGGGCGCGGCCGACCGGACGGGCACGACGGCGAAACCCGGCTACGCGATCTTCTCGGCCGGATGACGATCGATGAGAAGATCGCCCAGCTCGTCGGCTTCTGGGAGAAGGAGGACGGCGAGGCGGTCGCGCCCTTGCAGGGAGAGTTCGGCGACGCCGTCAGGCTCGACGACTTCTCCCGGCACGGGCTCGGTCACCTCACCCGCGCCTACGGCACCCGCCCCGTGGACGCGGCGGAACGCGCGTCCTGGTTGTGGAAGTTCCAACGGGACCTGGTCACCGGGACCCGGCTCGGCATCCCGGCGATCGTCCACGAGGAGTGCCTCACCGGGCTGTCCGCGTGGAGGGCGGCCACGTTCCCCACCCCGCTGGCCTGGGGTGCGGCGTTCGACCCGGAACTGGTCACCGAGATGGCCGAGGCGATCGGCGCCTCGATGCGGGCCCTCGGCATCCACCAGGGGCTCTCGCCGGTGCTCGACGTGATCCGTGACCCCCGCTGGGGTCGGGTGGACGAGTGCATCGCCGAAGACCCGTACCTGGTCGGCACCATCGGCACGTCCTACGTGCGCGGCCTGCAGTCGCAGGGGGTGCACGCCACCCTCAAGCACTTCGCCGGCTACTCCGCCTCGCGGGCCGGGCGCAACTTCGCCCCGGTGCACGTCGGCCGCCGGGAACTGGCCGACGTGCTGCTCCTCCCGTTCGAGATGGCGATCCTCGACGGCGACGCCCGCAGCGTCATGCACTCGTACACCGAGATCGACGGGGTCCCCGTCGCCGCCGACCCGACGATGCTGACCGGCATCCTGCGCGACCAGTGGGGTTTCGACGGCACGGTGGTGGCCGACTACTACGGGGTGGCGTTCCTGAACCTGCTGCACCACGTGGCGGGAGATCACGCGGACGCGGCCCGGCAGGCGTTGACTGCAGGTGTCGACGTCGAGCTGCCGACCGGCGACGCCTACCTGACCCTGCGGGAGTCGGTGCGGGCGGGCACGCTCGACGAGGCGCTCGTCGACCGCGCGGTGCTCCGGGTGCTGCGCCAGAAGCAGGACCTGGGCCTGCTCGACGCGACGTTCAACGACGAGCCGCCCCAGGCGATCGACCTCGACTCACCCGAGCACCGGTCGATCGCCCGTCGGCTCGCCGAGGAGTCGATCGTGCTGGTCGCCAACCAGGACGCGCTGCCGCTGCCGGCAGGGCGACGGGTGGCCCTCATCGGCCCGAACGCCGACCGGCAGGGCGCGCTCTTCGGGTGCTACTCGTTCCTCAACCACGTCCTCGTCCAACACCCCGGTGTGGAGACCGGCATCGAGGCGCCGACCGTGCTCGACGCCGCACGGGCCGAGTTCGGCGCCGACCTCGTCACCTGGGCGCGTGGCTGCGACGTGGACACCGACGACCGATCCGGTTTCGCCGAGGCTGTCACCACGGCCTCCGACGCGGACGTCGCCGTCCTGGTCGTCGGCGACCACGCCGGTCTGTTCGGGCGCGGCACGGTCGGTGAAGGCTGCGACCGGGACGACCTGGAGCTGCCCGGTGTCCAACGCGAGCTGGTCGAGGCGGTGCTGGAGACCGGCACACCCGTCGTCCTCGTGCTGCTGACCGGTCGGCCGTACGGGATCGGCTGGGCGGTTGCGCGCTGTGCGGCAGTGGTGCAGGCGTTCTTCCCCGGGGAGGAGGGCGCCGGGGCGATCGCCGGGGTGCTCTCCGGTCGGGTCAACCCGTCGGGTCGGCTGCCGGTCACCCTGCCCGGGTCGGCCGGCGCGCAGCCGTACTCCTACCTGCACCCCACCCTGGGCGAGGGCAACGAGGTGACGAACCTGTCAACGACGCCGGTGGCGCCGTTCGGCCACGGCCTGTCCTACACGACGTTCGCGTACAGCGATCTCGTCGTGCCGGCCACTGTCGCCACCGACGGGGCGGTGGCGGTGACCGTGCGGGTGACCAACACCGGCACGGTCGCCGGCGACGACGTGGTCCAGCTCTACGGTCGCGACCTGGTGGCCTCGGTGACCCGGCCGGTGGCGCAGTTGCTCGGCTACCGGCGGGTGCACCTGGAGCCGGGCGGGTCGGTGACTGTCGAGCTGACGGTGCCCACCAGCCGTCTGGCCTTCTCCGACCGCACGTTCACCCGCGTGGTGGAGCCCGGTGCGGTCGAACTCTGGGTCGGCACCAGCGTGCGGCGGGACACCCAGGCGGCGACCGAGCTGGTCGGTGACACCGTCCCGGTCACCACCGTCTCCCCGCGCTGGACCACCACCGACGTCCGTTGACGGTCGGTCCGCCGTCGTCCCCGGTTGATGACGGCGGACCGACCTCAGTTGGCCGGGAGGGCCAGACCGGCCCTGCGCCAGCAGGCCGGCTGCTACTCGTGGTCCGGGCCGAGGCGGCTGATCTGGTACCCGTCGGGGTAGCTCCTGGTCGTGATCCCGTCGGCGAACAACGCCGTCGCCGGTGGTGCGCCGAACCACCGCTGCAACCGCGAGCGCGTCTTCAAGGCCAGGTGCAGCCCCGCCCGGACCGGCCAGGCCGGCGTGTCGACACGCGTCGCGCGCCGCAGCGGCGCGTCGTACAGGGCGCTGACAAGTGCGTTTCCCAGCGGCGCGACCACCCGGGGGATCCGGGTGAGCATCAGCATCCGGGTGGCGCGTTCGATGGCCGCCGCGTCGTCGTTGGGCCGCAGGTGAGCCGCGTCGTGCGCGTCGAACCAGGTCTCGAACTCGGCGTACGACCCGGGGATGTCGGTGATGCCCATCCGCCGACCGAGTTCCCGGTAGAACAGGTACGTGGCGTGCCGCTCGTGGCAGCAGGGTCGGCGCCAGCCGTACTCCTGCAACCACCGGGTGGGGATCACGACCAGGCAGCCGAGGACGTAGCGGAAGTCGTCGTTGTCGATGTCGTACGGGCGGTGGATCTGGTTCACGCGCCGTAACGCGTCGCGGCCCCGAGGCTGTTCGAAACCGTTGAGCACCATCTCGTACATCAGCAGGCCGGTGTCGTCGAGCCGCTTCTGGGTGCGTTCGGTCAGCTCGCCGGTGGCGGTGTGCACGGCGGCGATGGCGGGGATGGAGAAGGAGCGGTTGAAGGCGAGGTTGAGGCCGAGCTTCAGGTCCCACGGAAACTCGTAGCGCAGCATGGTCTGGTAGATGTCGAGGTAGTCGCGCTCCGGGTCGAGGGCGCGGATGCGGCTGAGGTTGGCGTAGCGGTCTCTCATCGGCGGGCGTCTCCAACCGTGGGATGCGGGGTGCCCGGGGCGGTGCGGTCTCGGGTCGCGGCGACAGTCTGCGCCACCACCGGCGAGGAGGCGTAGAACTCGGTGACAAGCGTCAGCCAGGCGACCTCACCGGCGTAGCCGCCGTCCGGGCGGTGCAGCTCGTCGGCGGGCTGCGGGACCGCGGCCACCAGACCGGCGCGATGGCGGCGCAGCGCGCAGGCCAGGTGGGCGGCCTCGATCGTCGCCTGCCGCTCCTCGGCGGTCAGCCCGGCCCGCTCGGCGAGGTGCGCGGCCACCGCCGTCACACCGCTGTCCAGGTACGGGCGCAGGGCCAGGCGGCCGTCGCGGATCTCCGCCACCCGGCGGGTCAGTGCGTAGTCGGTGTCCCGCGCGGCTGCCCAGCGTCGACGCAGGGTGGGGTCGAGTTCGAGGTCGGGTAGGGCCGCGATGAGGTCGCGCCAGAGTGGTTCGAGCCGGCGCCAGGAGTGGTGGTCCTCCCACCGCCGGGTGATCCTGAGAGTGGGCCCCCACGCCGGCATGGTGAGGCCGATCGTGATGAGCAGAGCGCCGATGGTCACCAGGACCGCGGCGATCTGGCGTTCGCCGGCCGGTTGGTAGCCGGCCCAGTAGGCGACCAGATAGCCGATCTTGTTGGTGCTGTAGAGCAGCGCGAAGGCGGCACCGACCGCGGTGATGCGCAGCCCCCGGCGCAGCCAGGGCCGCCCGCAGATCTTCGCGAAGCTCCAGCACAGCCGGGTGATGTCGAAGCAGTAGGCGAAGAAGCCGAGCAGCAGGAAGATCAGCAGGTAGGCGGTCACGACGGGGTCTGTCGCGTACTCGACGGTCAGGCGCACCGGGGCGTCGTAGGTGAGGGTGTGGGCGAACAGGCCGACCATGACGAGGAACGCGCACGCGGTGACCCAGATCCATCGGCGGGCGCGGGCGGCGGCCGTCGCCGGGGGGAGCGCGAAGTGCAGGAGCATGATCTCGGCGTTCGCCGAGATGGTCAGCGCGCCGGCGTGGGCCATCACCTTGGCCAGGTTGGGGAGCCCCGACGTCTGGTCGATCGCGGTCGCGATGGGCGGGATGGCGACGGTGATTCCGGCGGCGAACGCCCCGAGACCGCCGCAGATCGCCCGTCGGGCGTGGCTCGGGTGCCGGCGCTGGAGTCGCACCATGTAGCCCAGAGCGATCCAGCCGGCCACGGCACAGACGGTGTAGAGGACGGTGTCCATTTCGGCGTTACCAGTGGGGGTGTTCGAGCGAGTGCCGCAACCGGCCGTACAGCTCGGTGTCCGCGCCGTTCAACGGCGCGTCGTCCACGTCGCTGTGGCTGCCGCGGACCCGTCGAAGGAGCAGTGAGCCGATCATCTCGGCTTCGCGTTCCTCGGTCGCGGCGTAGGTGCTGCGGCCGAGACTGCGCTGGACGAGCTGCGGGTCGAGGTCCGGTAGCAACAGCCGGGAGGCGTCCGCGTCGAGCACTTCGGTCGCCTGGTGGCCGGCGAGCAGGTGACCCAGCTCGTGCCCGATGATCAACAACTGGTGCAGTGGCGAGGTGTCCTGCTCGAAGAAGATGGCGTCGAAGTCACCGGTCGGCACGCACATCCCGCACACGGTCTGTGCCGGTAGCTTGATCGGCACCAGGTGGATCGGCCGGCCACGCCGTTCGGCGAGCGCGTCGCACAGCTTCTGGATGTCGAACGGCTCGGGCACCTCGAGCTCGGCGACGAGCTGCTCGCAGCGCCTGCGTAGTCGGTGCAACTTCACGTCAACGTTCTCCCGCTCGTCGGTGTGCTCCCACCGCAGGATCTGCACGGTCTAGTCGCGGTCGGTCGGCGCGGAACCGGTCGTGCCGCTGCCCGCCGCGACGGCTCGCAGTCGGGCCACCATCTGCTCGACGAGCCGGGTGTCCGTCGCGGAGAGCCCGTTGTCGGCCAGGACCTGGCGCAACGCCACCTGCTTGACATCCATCCGGCGCAGCTCGTCGAGGAGGGTGAGCTGACCCTCGATCCGTCGGGCCGCCGCGTCGTCGACGAAGTAGCCCGAGTTGACCCCGAAGGCGGTGGCCAGGGCGCGGACGTGTGAGGTGCGGGGATCGCGTGCCACGCCGCGGCGCAGCTCTCCGATGTAGGCGGCGCTGATCGTCACCCCTGTCTCGGCCGACGCGTCGTTGATCTTGTCGGCGATCTCTTTGTTCGTGTACCTACGCCCTGACTCGTCGGAGTCGCTCAGTTCGTCGGGCGTCGGGCGGATCTTGTCGAAGAGGTACTCCAGCCTGGCGGCCAGCGTGTCGAGGGGCGGCAGCTCCTGCTCTGCGTGCCGATCGTCAACAGTCATTCCTCACCCTTCAGCCGCCTAAACGACAGTGTCGCAGATGCCCGGGACGGCAAAACAGATGTTGACACGTGCACGGAACGTGAGCGTATGCTCGCTCCTGTTTGGAGCAACGGGCGTTGAGTAGGAACTCGATCGGTCTCAACACCCGTTGCGCGCCGGACGAGTGCGCGGTCCGGCCGGCCGAACCGGGGGAGCCATCGGCGGTAGGAGTCAGCTCCGCAGGGAGCAGAACGGGGGGTTCCTCCCGCGGCGTTGGCTGGCGTGTGGAGCGGTGGCGGCAGACCGCCTCCGCCCGGCCGCCGCCTGTTGGTGGGGGGTCGCTGGGCCGCTCCGGCAGAAGATCGTCGTCTGCCAGCGGCCCAGCGGCAGTGGCGCCGGACGTCACCGAGGTGGTCGGCTCACCGGGCCCGACTGTTCCTCCGGGCTCGGGCCACCCAGCCAGGTGACGGTGGTCAGCCGAGCGCCAAGTGACCGCCGCGCCCGGGAGACCTGACGCCCGTTCGCGTTGACCAGCACCGGCCGCTCGGCGGCCCGGAGGACCGGCAGATCCGACAGCGAGTCGCTGTAGGCCACCCGCCAGGGTGGCGCCACCCCCTCGGCGGCGAGCTGCGCCATCTTGGTCGCGCCATGGTTGTGCACGATCAACCTGGGCCCGCGAATGTGCGAGGCCACCAGCTCCACCCCGGCGAGGCCGAGCGCGTCGAGCACCGCGCGCGCCAGGGTGTGCTCGCACGCGGTCACCACGATGACCCGGTCGCCGGCGGCCAGGTGGTCGAGGATCATTCGCAGGCCGGGCCCGATGACCCGCCCTGGCTCCACGGCGAGGCCCGCACCGAAGCGCTCCAACTCCGTTCGCAACTGGTCCGCGTCGCGACCCCACAGGCCGATCCGGCTCACCCACCGCGCCACCCACGGCCGGAGGGCGGGAACGGTGACCATGGGCGCCAGGAGAAGAAGCGGCGCCACGGCGAGCGGGAGCCGTGCACCCACGAACGCGGTGCGACGCAGGAACAGCCCGAACGAGTCCCCGCGCACCACGACACCGTCGAAGTCGAAGATCACGGTCTGTGCGGCCGACGCCGACATCGGCCCACCGGCCGGGTGCCACCGGCGGTCCGCCATCAGCCGAGCCCACTTGTCGGCTGCGCCACGGTCGGTAGCACCGCGATCAGGTCGAGCACCTCGTCGGCGCGGGCCGGGCCGAAGGCGTCGGTGAGGATGGCCCTGAACGCCTCGTCGCCGAGCCCTGCCCGCAGGTCGCGCAGCGCGTTGAGGTCGAGCGCCGCGTTCGCCGACCCGATCCGCCGGTCGATGGCCAGGGCCTCGACGATCAGCGGGACGCCCTCCGCCGGATGGCCCTGCTCGACGCGTAGCTGCCCGATCGCCACCTGGTCCAACGCCACCGCCTCCCAGTTGCCCTGCTCGCTGTCGATCCGTAGGCAGGTCCGGTAACACCGCTCGGCCAGGGCCCGGTCGCCGCGCAGAGCGGCCACCCGGCCGAGGTGGAAGGTGCTGTTGGAGACGCCCGACTGGTTCCCCAGCCGTTTCTTGATCGCGATGGATCGGCGGTAGAACCCGTCCGCGCCGGCGAAATCCTCCTGCTCTTCACACACCCGCCCGAGCTGGTGCAGGACGATGGCCTGGTTGGGCTCGTGGCGCAGCACGCGGTAGACCTCCAACGCCTGCTCGTAGCGGGACCGGGCCTCGGCCAGCCGGCGGGTCTCCAGCGCCACCATGCCGAGGTCCTCATGGCACTTGGCGACCCCGGCCCGGTAACCGGCGGCGGCGCAGATCGGCAGCGCCCGCAGCAGGCACATCCGGGCGGTGCCGAACTCACCCGACCGGGCGGCGGCGATGGCGAGCAGGACGTACGCGCTGCCGAGCGGGGTCGGGTGGGAAACGTCGAACCGGAAGCGCAGGTACGCCTCGACCCACTCGGCACGCTGCGCCGCCCGCCGCGGGTCGAGGTGCCGGGCCACCAGGTCGGTGAAGGCCGGCCGGCCCAGTTCCAGGCGCTGTACGGCAAGCCACTCCAGGGCCGGCTGGTGCGGGGGTCTGTCGTCCCCGTCGATCGCGCCCAGGGTGTGCGGCACCGCCTCGGCAGCCCGGCCGAGGACGGTGCGAACGCCGCCGAGCAGTTCGTCGCAGCGGCGGAGCAGCGGGGCCTCGCCGAGGGCCGCGACGATCGTCCGGGCGCGGGCGAAGCAGCTCTCGGCGAACTCGAGGTCGTCGAGGTCACGGGAGAGATGACCGAGCAGCAGGGTGCACTCGGCGACGTGGCCGTTGCTGCCGACCTCCTCGAAGATCTTCAGGGCGGCGCGGACCCGGGACTCGGCGGCCTCGTACGCGAAACGGGCCAGGGCGATCCGTCCGAGCATCACCAACCCACTGCCCTGCTGGACCCGGGCGCCCATCCGCCCGTAGGTGGTGATGGCCACCTGAATGCACTGCTCCGCCTTCACCAGGTCGCGGGCCTCGAAGGCGAGGACGCCGATCTGGTGGTGGCTCGCCGCGATCCCGTCCAGGTCGTCGAGGTCACGGACGATCTCCAGCTCCTCCAGGTACCGCGACATGGCCAGCTCCGCGTCGCCGTTGCCGCGCGCGATGCCGGCGAGCTGGTGCAGGGTCTTGCCGACTGCCGCCCGGTCGTCGAGCCGGCTCAAGATCGTCAGCGCCTCCTGGTACAGCCGGTCGGCTGTCGTCCGGTCGCCCCGGTTGTCGGCGACCAGGCCCAGTTGGTGCAGGAGCTTGCCGACCCCGCTGTCGTCGCCGAGGTCCCGGTAGATGGTGAGTGCGGCCTGGTAGCGCTCCGTCGCCTGCGGGTACTCGCCTCGGCTGAGGTGCACGTCCCCCAGTCCCTTGAGGAAGCTCGCCGCGCGTGCCGAGCGATGCGGCACCATCGGCAGCAGCTCCCGCCAGAGCTTCTCCTCCCAGGCCCAGTGCCCGGCCGCGTGCAACTCCTGGCAGGCCAGCTCGGAGTAGGTGACGACCTCGTCGGTGTCACCCGCCGCCAGGTGGTGGTACCGCGCCTCGACGGCCCGGCGGATGAAGTCGTGCTGATCGGTGCTCGACCGGGCCCGCCAACCCCAGTAACGGCCCGCCCGACGGTGCGACTCGGCCACCGCTTCGCGGCCGGCGATCCGCAGCAGGCTCGCCGCCGTCCACCGGTGCACCAGGTGACCCCCGGTCACCGGGGCGAGCAGCCCCAGCCGCGACAGTGTCTCGACCGCCTCGTCCAACCCGGCGGGCTCCGGTGGTGGGGTGTCACCGTCCGCCGCGTCGGCGAGCTGCCAGGCGAGGCCGGTCCGGTCCGCCGGGGTGCGGTACACCGCAGCGCCGAGCAGCAGCCGGCGGGCCGCCGGGGCGGCCTCCAGGCGGGCGAGGAGCCGGGGCAGCAGCACGTCCTCGGCGACAAGCGCACCGGCCTCCGCCAGCGGCGTGCCGGCCCCTGCCGTTGCGCCGTCCCGGCCACCGCCGGCCGCCGTCAGCCGGCTGGCCACCTCGTCGGATCGGGCGCTGCCCTCGCGCAGCAGACCGTCGAGGTACTCCAACGCGCGGGGGTGGCCGCCCAGCCGGTGCCACATCCGTTGCTGTTCCGCCGGGGCCAACTGGCCGACGCCCGGCAGCCGCCAGAGCAACTTGCGGGTCTCCTGCCAGGAGAGCGGACCGAGGTGGCAGGTCTCGAGACCGGCGACCGGGAACGGGTGCCGGCTGGTCACGACCAGCTCGTGGCGGGACGCCCAGGCGGCGAGGAACGCGGCCAGGTCCGCGTCGGCCAGCCGGTGCTCGGCGTCCAGGGCGTCCTCGGCGTTGTCGAGGACGAGCAGCAACGGCGTGCCGCCGGTGTCGAGCGCCGCCAGCCGTCGCCGCCAGTCGTGGCCCGGCTCGGCGAGGGCGGCGAGGCAGCGCCGCAGCGGGTCGTCCGGGGCGGAGCCGTCGCATCGCCTCCGCACCTGGCGGCGCAGCTCGTCGAGGACTGCGTCGACGGTGGCGTCGCCGTGGGTCGCCACGACGATGCCGCCCCGGTCGCGGAAGCGCTGCGCGAACTCCGCGGCGAGACTCGTCTTGCCGATCCCACCGATGCCGTGCACGAGCACCCGCAGCTTCCCCCGCGACAGCCGACGCAGGATCTCCCGTCGGCCGACGAAGTCCGTGGGTGCGCGCACCACGCCGTCGGCGACGACCGACTGGCCGGCAGGCGCGGCTTCGGCCGTCCCGCCCCGTCCGCCGGCCAGCCGGAGCCCGGGGTCGGCCAGGAACAGCGTCGGCATCCACCACTCGGCGGCGGTCGGGGCCAGCTCACGGCGTACGGCCGAGACCTCTGCCAGCAGCTCCGGCTCGCTCCGGGCGGCCAACCGCTCGTAGAGCCGGGCGCAGAACTCGATGGTGTAGCCGTCGCTGACCGTCCCGTTCATCGCCAGCACCGCCGGGGCACCGTGGGCCAGCAGCGCGCCGGCCAACCCGGGCAGCTCCCGGTGGTCCGGCCGGGCCGTGGAGCAGCCGGCGAGCACGATCAACGGCACCGTGCGGCCCGGCGGCAGCACCTCGGCCAGGAACCGCGCGGCGTCCACGCGGTCCTCCGCGCCGCTGGGGGTCTCCAACAGCAGCGCGCCCGGGCGCGCGTGACTGGAGACGTGCAGGACGTGGAACGGCTCCTCGGTGAGGGCGGCCCGGATCGCGTCGGCGCTGCCCCACTCCAGGACGCGCACCCGCACGCCGTGCCGGTGCCCGGGTTCGACAGCGCCGAGGATCCGACCGAGTTCCCGTTCGTGGTCCAGTAGCTGCTGGGTGGAGTCCTCCGGGCTCGCGATCGCCGCGAGCATCCGCAGCGGACCGTCCACCCGGACCGCGGGTACCGGCCGGTCGGGGCCGACCCGGCAGACGTCGACGTCCGGGTGCAGCGCCAGCGGCAGCTCCTCGCCGGGCAGCACCAGGGTCTCCCAGGGCAGGTCGGCCAGGGCCGGGTCGGTCACCTCGATGCCGAGCCGGTGGCGGCCGGGCCGGGCCAGCTCGACCCGCAGGGCCGGGCCGGGGGTGTGCAGGAAGCGGCGGCCGAGCGCGACGCCGACCTCGTACGACAGCTCCACCGAGGGGCCGCCGCGCAGTCGCCAGAGCAGGTCGGCGGTGCGTTGGTCGGCCGGGCCGACCGGGTGCCGCCACCTGTCGTCGCGCACGGCCAGAACCACGTCCGTCGCGCTGACGGTCAACCGGATCACAGGCGCCCCCCGCGGTCGCCCGGCGGACGACCCGACGCCGGGGCGGATTGCCGGACTGGCCGATACTGTATCCATGGCTGACAATCCTGAGGAGCCCGCGCCTGTCGACACGGTGCGGGTCAACGACAGCGGTGAGCTGGAGTTCTTCGACGGCCAGCGCTGGGTGCCGTACACCGACCTGCCCGACGACGACAACGGCCCGCTCGGCGTCGTCTTCCGCGACGACAGCCGATGACCGGGGAGTCGCCGACGAGCGACGCGCTGCCGTCCCCGTTGGACTCGGTCGCGGACAGTCGGGCCGCAGCACGGTGGATCATCTCTTCGGCCGGCGCGGTGGGCGCGCTGCTGCTCGGCGGTGGTCCGCTGATCGCCGCCGTCAAGGTCACCGACTGGGTGCACGCGCTGTGGGCGGGCGGCGGTCTGCTGGTGACGCTCGTCGGCGTGGCGTGGGCGATCTGGCGGACCAGCGAAGTGCTCGTCCCGCCGATGACCACGCCGGCGTCGCTCGCCGGGCCGGAGTTGCGCGGCCTGCGTGAGCGGCTGGCGGCCGAGTCGTGGTACCACTACGGCGGGTACGCCGTCGACGTCGACGGCCTGCTGCGGCATCGCCGGATCGCCGCGGAGATCACCGGCCGGCTACCGACGGCCCCGCCGCAGGAGCGCGTGGCACTCCGCGAAGGGCTCGCCACCGCGCGTCGCAACATCGCCCGGACCGATCCGTACCTGCGCTGGCTGCTCGCCACCGCGCACGCCTGGCAGGTCCGGGAGGCGTTGCGTCGGGCCCGCCGGCAGACCTTCCTGGCGGCGGTGCTGGTGGTGGTCGGGGCGGTGGTGTTCGTCGCCGCGACCACGCGATAGCGCGCCGCCACGTCGGGCTGCGACGGAGGCGGCGCGCCATCTGGCCGTCGGTCAGTACGGGTAGCCGGGGACGTTGAGTCGCACGCTGTAGAGCCCGGAGTCACCCCATCGACCCGAGGTGACGAAGAGGGTCTGCCGGTCGGGCCCGCCGAACGCCACGTTCGTCGTGCCGGAGTTGCCGGACCGGATCGTGCCGAGCTGGGTGCCGGTGGGGGAGTAGACGTGGACCAGGGAGTCTCCGCCCGAGGTCCAGTAGACGTTGCCGGCGCAGTCGATCGTGCCGCCGTCCGGGCCGGCGATGTAGTTCACGAAGACGCTGCGGGCGCCGATGCTGCCGTCGGGCTGGACCGCGTACCTGTAGATCTTGTTTTCGGAGTAGGCGCCCACGTACAGCGCCGTTCCGTCAGGTGAGAGCGAGATGCCGTTGGGTTGGCGCAACTGGTCGTCGACGAGCGACACCTGCCCGTTGGCGACGCGGAAGACGCTTGTCCGTCCGTTCATCTGGTCCTGGCGGTTGCCGCGCTGGAAGTTCGGGTCGGTGAAGTAGACGACGCCGTCCGAGCGGACCGCCACGTCGTTCGGCGAGTTGAACGCCCGGCCCTGGTAGTTGGCCGCGACGGTGCTGCGCGCCCGGTCGCTGAGTCGGTACGCGGACACGCTCCGCTGGTCGTGGGTGGCCGCGACGAGCTGCTGCGCGTCGGCACTCAGTGCCAGGCCGTTGCTGCCGGCGTTGGTGATGAACGTGTCGAAGGTCGCCGGAGGGGTGAACCGGCGGATCGTCGACGGCTGGACGTTGTACGGCCCGGTGCCGGCGGTCATGTCGGAGAAGAGCAGGTAGCCGCCGTTGGCGACCCAGACCGGCCCTTCGAGGAAGGTGAACCCGCCCTGGATGCGCGGGGCCGTCACGGTGCTGGCCGGCAGCGGTTGCCCGTAACCGACCCCGGTCGGGCAGACCCCGGGCGGGGCGCCGGGCGGACCGGCGAACGCGGCGCGGCCGCTGACGTGCGCCGCATTCGGGGCGGCACCGGCGGGTGGTGTGGCGGCGCTGACCGCGAGGCACAGGCCGGCCAGGACGGCAATTGTGGGACGCCAGGTCATCGAATACTCCAATCGGCGTCGAGGGTGGCGATGGCCGGCGTGCGAGGTCGGTGGTGCGCACGGCGTGAGGGCGGGCCGTCGGTGTGGGTATCCGGCAGCCTAGGTGACGAACTGGCGACTCACAGCGGTCTTTCGGCGCTGTTTCCGGAACAACTGACAAAGGCGCTGGTCAATGCCGAAAGAATGTCCCGGAACATTTTCGGCCTGTCACAGTGGATGGACCGGAGGTGTCCGGGACGGCGGACCGCGACGGCGCGCAATAGGCTCGGACGATGAGTGGCGTGCGCGGTGGTGCCCAGGTCTCGACGAATCCTCTCGGACAACTCACGCTCGACCAACTCCGGCAACGGACGAGCCTCAAGTGGCGGGAGCACCCCGACGACGTCCTGCCGCTCTGGGTGGCGGAGATGGACGTGCCGCTGGCCGAGCCGGTCGCGCGGGCGATCACCGACGCCGTCGAGCGCGGCGACACCGGTTACCCCGCCGGCACGGCGTACCCGGAGGCGTTGGCCGAGTTCGCCCGGCGGCGGTGGGGTTGGGACGGGCTGGCCGTGGAGCGCACCGCGCTGGTGCCCGACGTCATGCACGGCGTCGTCGAGGCGCTGCGCCTGGTCACCGAGCCGGGGGACGCGGTGGTCGTCAACTGCCCGGTCTACCCGCCGTTCTACGAGACCCTGGCGCACGCCGACCGCCGGATCGTTGAGGCGCCGCTCGGCGCGGACCTCCGCATCGACCTCGGCACGCTCGAGGACGCGTTCCAGCGGGCTCGCGCCGACGGCCGGTCGGCGGCGTACCTGCTGTGCAGCCCGCACAACCCGACCGGCGTGGTGCACAGCGCGGCCGAGCTGTCCGACGTCGCCGCACTGGCCCGGCAGCACGGGGTACGGGTGGTCGCCGACGAGATCCACGCGCCGGTGGTGGCCAGGGATGCGGGCTTCGTGCCGTACCTCTCGGTGCCCGGCACGGAGAACGGCCTGTCGCTGATGTCCGCCTCCAAGGGGTGGAACCTGGCCGGCCTGCGCGGTGGGCTCCTCGTCGCGGGTCCCGCCGCGGCCGGGGACCTCGCCCGTGTCCCGGACGGGGTCAGCATCGGCACCAGCCACCTCGGCGTGATCGCCCACACCGCCGCGTTCCGCGACGGCGGCGAGTGGCTCGACGCCCTCGTGACCGGCCTCGACGACAACCGGCGGCTCCTCGCCGCGCTGCTCGCCGAACACCTACCGGCCATCCGCTACCAACCCGGTCCGGCCACCTGTCTGGCCTGGCTGGACTGCCGCGCCCTGGGCCTCGGCGGTGACCCCGCCTCCGTGTTCCTCGACCGTGGCCGGGTGGCCCTCAACTCCGGCCTGGCGTTCGGCACCGGCGGTGCCGGGCACGTCCGACTGAACCTGGGCACCGCACCGGGGCTCGTCACCGAGGCGGTACACCGGATGACCAGCGCCATCGACTGAGACCGACACGGATGTCGGTCGTCCGCTCTACGGTGTGCCGGTGAACGCCGTCCAGACGTACCGATACCTTGCGCCGTCCGCTCTGCGTGCCGACGGTCTCGACCTTCAGACCAGCGGCGGCCCGGCGGCCAACCCGCGCTTCTTCTCCGGGTTCCTCACCACCCCGGCGGCCGCGGCGGCCGGGCTGCTCGCCGTGGCCGAGGTGGCCCGCACCCGTTACCACCAGCCGGTCAGCCCGGCGAGCCTCGATCCGGTGGTGACCGGCAGCCGGGAGCGGCTGCGATTCGAGTCCTTCTCCGGCTGCTGCGGGGTGTACGCCCGGATGGACGTGGTCCCGGCCGGCTTCGATGGTGAGATCGCCGGGCACGGCACCACGAACGTCGACGTCAACCCGCCGCTGCGCGAGGCCCTCGCCCGGGTGGGCGGGATCGACCCGCTGCACCTGGCCGTCGGCCCGGACGATCTCACCGTCTCCACCATGGAGGGAGCGGTGGTGGAACGGAAGGTCCCGCTGCCGGCACGGTGGATGCGCGGTTTCGCCGAGGTCCACGTGCTCACCGCCGGCTTCGAGCCGCGTGCCGAGATCCCCGCGGCGGAGGCCACGGCGTTCCTGCGCCGGCTGCCCGGGGCCAGCGACCGCTCGGTGCTCTGGGCGGTGCCGGCCGGGCGTACCCTCCGGCTGACCTCCCGCCCGACGCCGGGGGCGGTCTGTCTGGCCGGCGCGGGGCGGCTCGCCGCGCTGCGCGGGCTGCTCCGGCACGCCCGCACCCTGCGGGTGTACGGCCCGGCGGTGCGCGCCGGCTCGCCGGCGGTGCCGAGCACGTGGGAGCTGGACACCGGCTCGCTGCGGTTGTCGCTGACCCTGTCGCCCGAGCCGTACCGGGGCTTCTCCGGCGAGGGGGCGGCGTTGCTCGCGCTCGCCGGCGACGAGGTGATCGACGACGCGGAGCTGGTCGGCGCCCTGCTCTCCTGGGACCCGACGATCGACGTCGCCGCACTCGCCGACGCCGCCGGCCTGTCCGACGACCGGGTCCGCGCCGCCCTGGCCCAGCTCGGCACCGCCGGGCGGGTCGGCTACGACGTCGCCGACGCCGGGTACTTCCACCGGGTGATGCCGCACGACGCCGGCCGGGCCGAGCGGGACAACCCCCGGCTGGTCGGTGCCCGCACGCTCGTCGAGCAGGGCGCGGTCCGCCGGGACGGCGATCATGCCACGGTACGCAGCGGCGACGACGAGTACCGGGTCCGCCGGCTCCCGGACGGCAACCTCACCTGCACCTGCCGTTGGTGGGGAAAGTACCGGGGCCAGCGCGGGCCGTGCCGGCACGCCCTCGCGGTGTCCATGGTCGCCCAGGTGACAACGTGATGGACTTCCTCGAGGCACTGGAGCGCGGTGAGGTGACGACCGTCGGGTCGGCACTGCACGCCCTCGACGATCCGGCACGACGAGCGCTCGGGGACGAGCTGGTCGTCTACGTCCGAGGGCTGGACGACATCCTGTACGGCCGCCCAGCGACCGCGCTCGCGGTGGCCGCCGTGGGCACACTGAGCACCGCGACGAAGGTCGCCGCCCTGCTTGGCCGGGGGTCGATCCTCTTGACGGACACCGACCCCGAGCCGGTGGTCGCCGCGGCGCGGCAGCGGGGCGTGCCCTGGCTCGCCGACGTGGCGTACCGGCTGGCCGAGCGGCTGTCCCGCCGCCGCCCCTGGGATGGTTGGCACTTCGTCGCCGCGCTCCTGCTCGCGGAGAAGGTGCCGCCGCCGACCGGGGACGCGTTCGTCGCCGGCTGGGCGCAGTCGCTGTGGTGGCAGCGGTCGTCCGACGGGCCCCGTCGGTCGCCGGTGCTCGACGAGCTACGCGCCGACCCGTTCCTGGACGTGCTGCTGCCGCGCCTGTTCGAGGTCGACGGGATCGGCATCGACCTGGGGTTCAGCGGCGCCGGGCAGCCGGTGCCCGCGGCGTTGGCCGCACTGGCGAGGGAGGGGCGACTCGACCGGGCCGTACTCCTGGACGGGGTTCTCGGCCGGTTGCTGCGCGGCGACCGACCTGGCGCGCTGCGTCCGTTCCTCGCCCTGCACGAAGAGCTACGACCCGGCCCGGACGAGGTGGCCACGCGGGTGGACGGGTACCTGCGGTTGCTCGCCGACGGGCCCGGGCCGGTGGCGGGCGCCGCCCAGCGGGCGCTGCGCGACGCGGACAGCCAGGTGGACGTCGACGCGCTGCTGGACACCGCCCGGGTGGTGTTGGGTCGGCCGGAGAAGGCGCTGGTGCGAGCGCAGTTGTCCTGGTTGGACCGGCTGGCCCGGCGACGCCCCGAGCACCGGGCCCGCATCGCCGAGGTCCTCGCGACCGGCACCGGACACCCGGCCGCCGACCTGCGCGACCGCGCGGCGGCGTTGGCGCAGCGCCACGGTCACCGGCCGGTCGCCACGGTCACCGTGGCGGCGGCCGGCGACGAGCTGCCCCCGCCGGTGTCGCCCGCGCCCGCGGCGCCGCCGATCACCGAGGTGGACGAGCTGGTCGAGGAGGTCTTCGGGCTCCTCACCCCGCGCCGGCCCCCGGCAACCCTGGAGCGGGTCCTCGACGGGCTGGTCCGGTTGGCCACCACCGACCGGGCCCGGCTGGCTGCCGCCCTGCTGCCGGTGCTGCGACGGGGCGAGGTCGGTGCCTGGGACCATTCGTGGTCGCAGTTCGACGTGTCGGTCCAACTGAACGGCGTCCTGCTGGCCGCCGCCGCGCAGCCCGAGGCGGCCAGCCGCCGCGACCAGTGGTCGAGCATCCTCAGCCAGCTACTGACCCGCACGTTGCGACCGTTCCGGGGCCGGTCGGCCGTCAAACCGCCGCACCAGTCCGCTCTCACGCTCATCTACTGCGGCCGGCTCGCGGAGATCGGGCAACGCCTCGACGGCCGGGACGACCCGGGGTTGCTGGCCGCTCCGACAGGCGCCACCGGTGCCCTCGACCCGACCGCGCTCTACGAAAGGCTTGCTGCGCTCGGCGACCGTCCGGTGTGGCGCTGGGACCTGACCCAGGCCCTGCTGCGCCTGCCCGTCGGTGTGGACGAGGCGCTTGCCGACCGCGCCGCCACCCTGGGCAGCATGGCCGGTGACGAACTGGCTCGCTGGCTGCGCGGCGACGCCCTACCGGCAACGGTCCAGCAGGTGGTCACCGTCGGTCGGCGCGCGCGCAAGCACACGTACGACTTCGCCTACGAGGAGCTACCTGCTCGGCGCACCCTCGTCACCGGTACCCCTCCCGAGGGTGTGGCGGACCCGCTCGGGCTGCTCACCGTGCCGGCGCATCCGATCGGGCGAGGGCTGGGCGACTCGAGCAACCTGTGGCCGGCGCTGCTGCCTGGGCACCGGGGGTTGGTCGCCGCCCACCTGTTGTCCGAGTTCGCGAGCACGGCGCAGGAGAACGCCAGGGACGCCGCCACGATCATGCCGGCAGTGGCCGAGTGCGCCGGCGCGGGCGGCCCGGCGCTCGACCTCGCGCTGGCGTACGGGCTGTGCGCCCGGCACGAGGTGGACCGGGTGGCCACCCTCGACGCGCTGCTGATGTTGGCGGCCGCGGGTGACCTCGACCCGCCGGGCGTCGGCGGCCAGTTGGGCGCACTGGCGGCCGACGGGCAGGTGACGCCGACCCGGGTGGTCACCCCACTGCGCGACGCGATCGCCGCCGGTGCCCCGCTGACCGTCTGGCGGTTGCTCGCCGCCGCGCTGCCACCGATGCTGGCCGCGCCGAACCCGCCTCGCGGCACACCTGACCTGCTGGCGCTGGGCGCCGAGACGGCCCTGGCCACCGGCGTGCGCATCGAGGTGCCGGGGCTGGCGGACGTGGTGGCACGCGGCGGCACGAGTCGGTTGGTGACCGAAGCGCGTCGACTCGCCACCGCACTGGCCACCTGACCCGCCGGGCCATCCGTGCCGCAGCAGGGGCTGCCGGGAGTGTGCCGTCCGGACCGTTTCAACCGACCGGGTCCGTGGGTACGCTCCCACCGGCTGATCAATCGATCGACGGAGACTCCTCGTGATCATGGCTCTGCTGCTCGACCTCGCCAATATCGTCGGCGGTTTCCTGCTCGCGGTCTCGGTGCTGCGGCTCCTGCCGCGGGTCGGCGACGACCTGGGTCGCCTCGCCGGTCGGGCCGCCCCGATCGCGTGGGTGGTCGGCCTCGTGGCGTTGGTGACCGGCGGCTACTACCTGATCGTCCACCTGATCTCCGGTCCTCGGGTGTTCCACTTCGAGGTGGTGGGGATCGGCGTGGGTCTCGCCCTGCTGTGGGGCCGGCTGACCGGTCGCCCGACGCCGCGTGACGAGCGGCCGGACGCTGCCACCGGCGTCCGGCTGCTGCTCGCGATCTTCGGCCTCATCGCGATCGTCGTCGGCGTCCAGGGGCTGTTCACCCCGGACGGCTGAGGGTCGACGGTTCAGGTGGTCGACGGTCGCGGCGCCCCGGTGCCCGCGGCACTGGCGATCAGGAGTATCACCGCCGGCAGGAAGGCGACACCGATGCCCAGCCCGAGCAGCAGGCCCCAGCCGGTGAGGACGAGGGCGGCCAGCAGGTCGGCGACCAGGGTCAGCCGACCGGCCCGCTGCGCGAGAACGGGCAGCGACGCGGCGACGACGGGAACGCCGAGCAGGTAGCCGGCCGCGGCGCCGGAGTCGTCCACGGTGAAGGGCGTCAGCGCGGCGGCCACCAGCACGGTGATCGCCAGGGCCGACCACCTGAGCACCGACCGGGTGTCGGACGGCTTGCGGAGCAGGATCACGAGACCGACGAGCAGGACGCCCACGGTGGCGCCAACGGTCGTCAGACCAGTCATAAATACCCTCCTCGACCGCCGCGCTTGGTGTTTGATCGAAGACGGCGGATCGCCGTCTCCGCGTCCCACGATACGGCTGGTCGGTCAACCTGCACGAGATCCGGCGTCCAGTAAGGAGGTCCCGGGCATGCCGCTCCTGCGCATCCACCTCGACACCGATCCGAGCACCGCCCGTCGCGTGCTGCAACTGCACCAGAACGGCAAGTCCCATCACGAGTCTCGGGAGGCGGCCCGGGACCGGGTGTGGCGCCAGGGTCACACCCCGGCCGGTGATCCGGTCTTCGTCGGCATCACCAACGGTCGCCGCGACGTGCAGCTGCTCTACGACGTCGAGGTCTACTCCGACACCACCGGTTGAGCGGACGTCAGCCGGCGTCCAGCACCTCCCGCAGCCGCGCGGCGAACTCCTCGGGCTTGCCCGCGTAGCCGAACTCACCGCCGAGGAACCCGCCGTGGTGGCTCGGGAACACCACGGCCTCCTGGCCGAGCAGCGCCGCGAGGCCCAGTGCGGTGCGGGCGGTGTACGTGCCGGCCGACTCCTCGCCGACCGCGACGACGATGCGGGTGGGCGCGGCGGTGAGCACAGCCGGATCGGGGCGGTAGTCGGTGACCGCCCACGAGTTCTTCGACAGCAGCGGGTCGTCGCGGCTGCCGTCGTCGTCGGCGGGAATGCCGAACATCGCCGGGTCCGGGCTTGGCTGGGCGAAGTAGGCATCGGTGAACTCGCCCTGCCAGGACGTCATCGCGATGAACGCGGCCATCCCCGCACCCGAGCCCTTCGCCTGGTACGCCTCGTAGAAGCCGGCCCGGGCACGTTCGGCGGCGGTGGCGTCGGGGAGCACGGCGTTGATCGGCGGCTCGTGCGCCACCAGGGTGGCGACGTCACCGGGGTGGGTGGCGACCAGTTCGAGGGCGGTGACCGCACCGCCGCTGCTGGCGAACAGGTCGACCGGACCGACGTCGAGCGCCTCGATGAGCGTGTGCAGGTCGGCGGCCTGCTGCTGCGGCGTGTGGTCGGACCGACCGTCCGTGCGGACGCTGCGGCCCAGACCACGCGGGTCGTAGGTGAGGACGGTGCGGTCCGTGAAGAGCGGGGCGAGCGCGCTGAAGCCCTCCGCCGCCATCGGCTGGCCGATCATGAGCAGCGCACGGTGGGCGCCGACGGGTGGTAGCGGGCCGCGGACGTCGTAGACCAGCTCGACGCCGGGGATGACCAGGGTGTGCGTCTGGGTGTCCTGCATTCGACGAGACTACGACCGGCTAGCCGGTGTCGGGGGAACGGCAGGCGGTTGACGGAACGCGTCGCCGATGATGTCGGGCATCCGCCGGGCCACTCCCGCGAGGAGATCCGCGACCTGCACCCGTGGATCGTCGCGGGAGTCGACCATCACCAGCCCGGCCAGGGGTGACACCCCGTTCGGCAGCGCGCCGGCCCGGTCGTCGCCGGTCGCGGAGGCGTCGCCGTTGTCGGTCAACGCCCGCTGGAGGCGGATCAGCCGGTCGGCCGTCAGCGCGCTCTGCTCGTCGTGGGTCACCAGCACCTGCCGCCAGCCGCCGCTCCAGGACAGCACCGTCTCCGCCAGCGCCGGCAGTAGTGGTTCCAGCGGGGGAGGGACCGTGCGGTCGTCGCTGTCGAGTCTGGCCACCACGGCCCGCACGTGGCTCGGGCTGAGCCCGTCGAGGGCGGCGTCGGCCACCGTGCCGAGGCCGTGTCGCCGCAGCGCGTCCCGGGCCTCGAAGAACCGTTGCACCGTCTGCTCGACCGGAAGCCGCCGCTTCATCCGCACCAGGTCGACGAACGCCGACAGGAAGGTGTCCCAGTCGTTCCGGTTCGCGCGACCGGCCTCGTGCAGGGCGAGAGCGGCCGGATGGTGCTCGCGAGCCAGGCGGGTCCCCGCCGCGTACGACGGCTCGGTCAGCAGGAACTCCACGATCCGGGTGACGAGGAAGAACTCCTTGTCGATGAGGTGGACGTGTGCGCGGCCGGCAAGCGCCGCCAGGAGCCACTCCAGTGTCTTCTCCGCGCCTGAGCCGCGCAGGAAGCGCCCGGCCTTGAGCTCGTGCGGTGCGATCCGGAACCCGGACCGCAGGGCGGTGATGAGCGCGACCGCCTCGTCGAGGGTGAGGTCGACGCTCGCGTGCGTGATCACCGGGGCGGTCGAGTGCAGCAGGTTCGTACCCGAGAAGCCCGACTCGTCGCAGGCGATCTCCACGACGGCCCCGACCACCACCGCGCCGCCCGGCGGTAGTCCGCCCTGAAGAGGCGATCTCACCGCCGCCCTTCCGCCATGCCGCCCATGGTCACCCGCGCGTCGGCCGAGAACAACCCGATTGCGGACGCGACGCGCCGGACGACGTGTGCCGTCGCGGCCCGAGGCGAAATAGATTGACCGTCGTGAATCTGTCGATATGCTGACCACAAGTCGGCTCAACGGGGGAGTTGGACGCGTGCCGTTTCGCACGCTCAAGCGCCTCCATCCGGGTTCGGAACTCACGATGAGGAGACGCGTGTGCCTTTCCGTCGAACTTCCGCCAGACGCTCGTCAATAGTCGCGACGGCACTAGCCGCAACGCTCGTCGCCGTGCAGGCGGTGCCGGCTCCGGCGCTCGCCCACTGGAACGGCACGGGCCAACTCATCGCGTACATCGGCATCTACCCGTACAGCTACAACGGCACGTGGATGACACCGCTCGACCGGTCGCTGTCCAACTGGAACGCGACCGCCAGCCCGGCGTACTTCTACAAGGACACCCTGGCCAGCTCCACACTGACGGTCACCAACTACAGCGACACGTGGTACGGCTACTACCAGGCGTGCGGCTCCAGTTGCATGTACGTACGCGTCAACTCGCGGACGATCAACCGGGACGCCAGCAACTTCAGCAATTTTGTCACGAGTGTCGTGGTGCACGAGCTGGGGCACGCGTTGAACCTCGCGCACAACGACCTGTCCGCGTCGATCATGAATCACAGTCGCAATCGGAACTCGATGACCACTCCGCAGTCTCATGACGTGGCGGACGTCAACGCCTACTACTAGGCCGGACCGCGATGCGCACCGGGACCAGCACCCACGATTCATCGACTTGGACAGGAGTTTCGAATGAGGCCGCATCTGCTCGTCCGCGCCGCCGGCGCGCTGCTGATGGCGGCAGCAGCCGCTGCGTGTTCCGCCGCCACTGACCAGCCCGACACCGCCGCCCCGCAGAACGTCCTCTACCGCGCCGACTATCCGTCCTACACCAGCGACGACCAGCTCTTCGAGCGGGCGAGCATCGTCGTTCAGGGGCGCGTCGAGTCCGACAGGAAGGTTGTTCGCCTGGTGCAGGCGGCACCCCGGGGGCAGGCGCTACCGGCGCCGGTGGACGCGGAGCGCCGCGAGGGGATGGTCGTCACCGTCCGTACTGTCACGGTCTCCCGAGTCTTCAAGGGTGACGTCAAGCCGGGTGACACCGTGCAGGTCAAGCAACTGGGCGGCAAGCTGGACGGGGTCACCTACACCGAGGAGCACGGTGTGCCGCTGCTGGACAATGGTCAGTACACGCTCTTCCTTGAGACGTACCCCGACCAACCGGCGTCGCTGCTGAACCCGGTGCAGGGGCAGTATCTGGTAGATGCGGACAACAGCCTGCACGCGTTGCCGGGAAATGAGATCGCCGTCTCCGTCAACCAGCTTGATAGGTTGGCCCACAGGTAGCGGGTCGTGCGGGTCAGCACTTGGCGGCTCACCGCGAAGGAGAGGTCAGTGGTGTTCGGCTTCCGCTCCAGCCGGCCGGTCCGCTGCGCGCTGATCGTCGGCACTCTCGTCGTCGCGGCCTGCGGATCGGGCGACGCCGAGGTCGACTACTGGAGCAACGGCGCGGGCCAGGACAAAGCCGTTGAGTCGTACGCGGGGTCCGAGCACTGTGGTTGGCAGGATCTGACGTTCCTGCACATCGCCTGGCCACTGCCGGGCCAGACCGGCCCGGCGGCCAACCGGCAGTACGTCCGGGACCCCTCGGGACGGCTCGGTGCGCAGGTCCGCGCCAGCTACGCCCCGCGTGCCGAGTTGCCGGCTGACGCCCGTACCACCGACTACACCGGCCCGGACGGGCAGCAATTGTGGCTGGCGGCGAGCGACTCCGACGACCTGGCGTACGTGGTCTACCCGGATTCCCAGCGGGTCGAGGCGTGGCCCCGCACGACGCAGGCAGTGGGTTGCGACTGATCGTGTCCATTGACGAGGGGCCCCGACCGGTGTAGCAGCCGGTCGGGGCTCCTCTGTCGTCGGGAGGGTGGACCGGTGCCGTGCCAGCGTCTGTCGGCACCCTGCCTGGCGTACGTGTTCCGATCCGGATCGCTCCGTACATCTGATGTATGTCGATCAGGGTGGGTGGCCGTGGGCGTCGATCTGCCGAATCGCGATGCCGTGCCACCTCGGTCCGCCGCTGCTCACCCGCCCGTTCGTCTCGCTGACCGGCCACAGGGGCCTGACGTGCACCTATCGATCGACCGTTGCCTATTCTGTGGGCCCGGAGTAACCTTCCCGAAACACATCAGATGTCTGGCGCGTCAAGGCCCGGCGTCGGCCTGCTCAGGCAGGGTCCCGGTTGGCCCCACCAAGCGGATCCCCATGTCGAGTCCCATAGTTGTCCCGTTTCGGGGTGGCCGGACTGGTCACCGTTTGGAGGATCGATGTCAGACCTGACCCGTCGGCAAGCCCTCAAGGTCGGCGCAGCTGGCGCGGGTGGCGCTCTCCTGCCGGTGCCCTGGACGGCCGTGGCCAAGGCGGACGCGGCGGCGCCCCCGCAGGTGTTGGCCGCAGGCGACCTCGCCCTCTGGTACGACGAGGGGGCCGGCACCGACTGGCTGCGGGCGCTGCCGATCGGCAACGGCCGGCTCGGCGCCATGGTCTTCGGCAACGTCGACACCGAGCGACTCCAGCTCAACGAGGACACCGTCTGGGCCGGCGGCCCGCACGACCCCAGCAACACCCGGGGCGCGGCGGCGTTGCCGGAGATCCGGCGGCTGGTCAACGCGAACCAGTGGACCCAGGCCCAGGATCTGATCAACCAGACCATGATGGGCAACCCCGGCGGTCAGCTCGCCTACCAGACCGTCGGCAACCTCCGGCTCGCCTTCGGCTCCGCAAGTGGTGCCTCGCAGTACGACCGGACGCTCGACCTGACCACCGCCACCGTCACGACGTCGTACGTGCTCAACGGTGTCAGGTACCAGCGGGAGGTGTTCGCCAGCGCACCGGACCAGGTCATCGCGGTGCGACTGACCGCCGACCGAACCGGTGCGATCAGCTTCACCGGCACGTTCGACAGTCCGCAGCGCACCTCGGTGTCCAGCCCGGACGGCAGCACGATCGGCCTGGACGGCATCTCCGGGAACATGGAGGGCGTCAACGGCCAGGTGCGTTTCCTCGCCCTGGCCAACGCCACCGTCAGCGGCGGCAGCGTGTCCAGTTCCGGCGGCACCCTGCGGGTGACAAACGCCAACAGCGTGGTCCTGCTGATCTCCATCGGGTCGAGCTACGTCAACTACCGCAACGTCGGCGGCGACTACCAGGGCATCGCCCGCCAGCGCCTCACCGCCGCGCGGGCCAGCAGCTACGACCAGTTGCGCAGCCGGCACGTCGCCGACTACCAGGCGTTGTTCGGCCGGGTCACTCTCGACCTCGGCCGCACGTCGGCGGCCGACCAGACGACGGACGTCCGCATCGCCCAGCACAACAGCGTGAACGACCCGCAGTTCTCCACGCTGCTGTTCCAGTACGGCCGTTACCTGCTGATCTCGTCCTCGCGGCCCGGCACCCAACCGGCGAACCTCCAGGGCATCTGGAACGACTCGCTGGCTCCGGCGTGGGACTCGAAGTACACGATCAACGCCAACCTGCCGATGAACTACTGGCCGGCCAACACCACGAACCTGGCCGAGTGCCACAACCCGGTCTTCGACATGGTGCGAGACCTCGCCGTCGCCGGAGCGCGGACCGCCCAGGTGCAGTACGGCTCCGCCAGTGGCTGGGTCACCCACCACAACACCGACGCGTGGCGGGCCACCGCCGTGGTGGACGGCGCGTTCTGGGGGATGTGGCAGACCGGCGGCGCCTGGCTGTCCACGTTGATCTGGGACCACTACCTGTTCAACGGCGACATCGAGTTCCTGCGGACGAACTACCCGGCCATGAAGGGCGCGGCGCAGTTCTTCCTCAACACCCTGGTGACCGAACCGACCCTCGGTTACCTGGTGACCAACCCGTCGAACTCGCCGGAGCTGAGCCACCACTCGAACGCGAGCGTGTGCGCCGGCCCCACGATGGACAACCAGATCCTGCGGGACCTGTTCGACGGCGTCGCCCGGGCCAGCGAGATCCTCGACGTGGACAGCACCTTCCGGGCCCAGGTGCGGGCCACCCGGGACCGGCTCCCCCCGATGAAGGTCGGCTCGCGCGGCAACATCATGGAGTGGCTCTACGACTGGACGGAGACCGAGCAGTACCACCGGCACATCTCGCACCTGTACGGGTTGGCGCCCAGCAACCAGATCACCAAGCGCGGCACCCCGCAGTTGTTCGAGGCGGCCCGGCGGACCCTGGCGCTGCGCGGCGACGACGGGACGGGCTGGTCGCTGGCCTGGAAAATCAACTTCTGGGCGCGGATGGAGGAGGGCAAGCGGGCCCACGACCTGATCCGCTACCTCGCCACCACCGCGCGACTCGCGCCAAACATGTTCGACCTGCACCCGCCGTTCCAGATCGACGGCAACTTCGGTGCCACCGCCGGCATCGCCGAGATGCTGTTGCAGAGCCACACCGGTGAGCTGCACGTCCTGCCCGCGCTGCCGCCGGCCTGGCCGAGCGGGCGGGTGACCGGCCTGCGTGGTCGGGGTGGGCACACGGTCGGCATCACCTGGGCGAGCGGTCTGGCCACCGAGATCCTCGTCCGACCGGACCGGGCCGGCACCGTCCGCCTGCGCTCCCGGATCCTGACCGGCACCGTCACGGTGGTCGACACCGCCGACGGCACGGCGGCCCGCGTCACCCGGATCGAGTCGGACCTGATCGAGGTCACCGTGCAGGCCGGGCGCACCTACCGGGTCACCAGTTCCGGTGGCACCACCACACCGACGTTGGAGCAGAGCTTCACCAACGTCGGCATCACCAGCGACAGCAACACCAACGTCGGAAACATCGACGGTGGTGGGGCGTCGCTCTCGGCGCAGGCCCTGGCGGCGGCCGGCGCCAGCCCGGGCGGCACGATCAGCCGCAACGGGGTCAACTTCCGGTGGCCCAACGTCAGCTCCGGGGTCGCCGACAACGCCGTCGCCTCCGGCCAGACCATCGGCATCACCGGCACCGGCAGCACGCTCGGCTTCCTGGTGACCGGCACGTACGGCGCGGTGTCCGGGACCGGCACGGTGGTCTACGCCGACGGCACCCGCCAGACGTTCACGCTGAGCAGCCCCGACTGGTACGGCGGGCCGCACTCCGGAGGGACCGCGGCGATCGTGTCCGCCTACCAGAACCGGCCCAACAACGCCCGCCAGAACACCGCCGCGTGCATCTACTACGTGGGTGTCGCGTTGCAGAGCAAGGCGGTCGCGTCGGTCGTGCTGCCGAACATCAGTGCCCGGCCGGCGACGAACGTGCCGACCATGCACATCTTCGCCATGGCGATCGGGGGCTGACGACAACCGATCCTGCTCGGGGGAGCACGACCGGGCCCGTCCCACCTGGGGACGGGCCCGGTCGCGGTTGTCGGTGCCGCGGTGGCCCCCGGCCTCGCCAGCCACAGCGGTCACGGCCGCCGCGAGCCCCGGGGTCGGGCTCACCCGTTCAGCGGATGCGCTCTCCGCGGCTCTCGATCCGGAAGTAGTCGAAGGCGACGTCGAGGTCGGTGGAGGTGCCGGCCCGGTTGAAGGCCAGCAACCCGGCCTTCGTGGGGTCGGCGGTCAGCGTCTGGGAGCCGAGGTAGCGGTAGACGCCTCCGTCGCTGGAGTAGTAGGCCCGGTAGCTGTCCCCGATCTTGGTCAGTCGCAGCCAGATGGCGCCGTCGGCCCCGACGATGCGTTGCGCGTCGGCGCCGGTGATCTCCATGGTCGACGCCGTGCCGTTCTGCTCGCGGACGAAGACGATCCGGGTCTTGTTGACCGGCGCGCTGGCGTTGCCCATCTCCCAGGCGAGCTTCACGTAGTTGTTGTCGTCCGCGTAACCGAGCACACCGCCCTGCTCGTTGTTGCTGGCGAGTGGTCGGGAGAAGACGACCCGGGACTCGACGGTCCAGTCGCCGTCGACGTCCTGGAGGGCCAGGTTCCGCGCGGTGTTCGCGCTGCCCTGAAGGTCACCCTGTTGCGCGGTGACGACCAGGGACCCGTCGGCCATGCGCCGCCTGCCCTCGTCCGGACGGACCCACTGCCACTGCGGGCCGAGCTGGGACGAGGTGAACTCGTCGCTGCCCGTCAGCGTGGTGTTCAGGTCCACCGTGTAGACCGACGACGCCGCGCCGTTCGTGACGGTGACCCGGGCCTGGCCGGTGGGGCTGGTGGCCTGGTCGACGACGACCGTCGCGGCGGGGTCGGCGGCGCTCGCGGTGACCGTCGGCACGGTGGTGGTGCCGGCCGGCACGAGGGCGTTGTACCGCAGCGTCGTCGGCGTGAAGGACGCCAGGCGCCTGCCGTCGACGCGCAGCGCCTTCACTGTCGTGTCGGGCACCAGGTTGAAGACGTAGTTCTTCACGAGGGGGCCGAAGAAGCTCTCCGTCGTGACCTTGACGACCGCCTGACCGGGTAGGTCGGCCGCCTGGGAGACGATCTCGTAGCGGGCCTTCCGGTCGGCCGTGCGTACGTTCGTGATCGTCGGCGACGCGCCGGCCGGCACCGGGATGGTGTACGCGCTCTCCGACAGGTTGAAGCCGCCGAACCTCTTCCCGTCCACGACGATCGTCGCCGACAGGGGTGCGTCGTCGACCGGGACGGCCCGCCCGCTGAACTCCTTCCAGTAGTTCACCGAGGTGTCCCGCCAGTCGGCGGCGTCCGCCTCGTGGACCGCCAGCTTGGCGCGTACCTCGGCGAACCGGCGTGCGTCGAGGTCGGGCTGGAGCGTCTCCCAGGTCTCCCGCATCCAGGTCACGTACTGCACGCCCATCTGGTAGCGGTAGACCAGCTCGTCCCAGAACGTCCGGCCGTTGTCCATCCGATGGCCCCACGGCACGTGGTGGAACCACATCAGCAGGTTCTCTGGGACCGAGTCGATGTCGCCGTAGCGCCGCTGCAACCGCGGGAAGTACTGGGCGGCCAGGTTGCTGCCGGTGGGGGAGCGGTCGAAGCCCAGACCGACGCTGTCGGCCTTGTTGTAGTAGATCGGGCTCCAGTCGTCGCGGCCCGCCCAGTCGGCGGGGTCGGGACGGTAGTGGGCGCCCTCGGCGAACTGGTGGCCGATGCCCAGCGGTGTCTGGTAGCTGACCAGCGACTCCCACGAGCCCATCATCATCTTGCCGATGGTGTCGACGACGCGCCGGTCGTTGCTCCAGGTCATCCGTACCCAGTCGGTCGCGATGTCCGTCGAGTCGAGCGTCCAGTCCCACGCCTGCCGGCCGAAGGCGAAGAGGTTCGCCTGGGCGAAGTGGTGCCCGGTCAGATTGTCGGCGTTGCCGAGGTTGGCGATACCCACGATGGCGGTGTCCGGGTGGTGCTGGGCGGACCCGTCGACGATGTTGCCGACCAGGCGCTTCTTCAGCAGCTTGCCGTTCGCGTCGGTGGCGTACGTGTCGGTCTTGAGGATCTCCTCGTACATCGGGCCGAGGTAGGCCAGCATCCAGTTCTGCCCGGTGTACTCCTGCGTGACCTGGAGTTCCAACGCCTGGTTGGTGTTCTCCATCCGGCCGAACATCGGGTGGACGGGCTCCCGGGCCTGGAAGTCCAGCGGCCCGCTCTTGGTCTGCAGGAACACGTTGTCGGCGAAGCGCCCCCGACTTCCGTCCGGCTGGACCTCGTCGTCGATTGGCCCGAACTCCAGGTAGGCCCGCTTGAGCCGGTCGTTGTCGACGTCGGCGTTGTAGACGAACGTCCGCCAGTGCACGGTCATCCCGAGCGGTGCCACCGCGGCGGCGATGGCGTTCGCACCGTCACCGTGGTCGTACCCGAAGTCCTGTGGACCGGGTTGGCCCTCGGAGTTGGCCTTGACGGTGAGGCCCATGAAGTCGGGGATGGCGGTCTGGATCTGCTGGGCGCGGCGGTGCCACCAGCCCCGGAAGTCTGCACCGTACGGGTCGAGTTGGCTGTTGGTCAGCGTGTCCGGCGCGAACCGGCTGTCGGTGGGCGCGGTGTAGCGGATCGACAGGCCCAGCCTGATGCCGTACGGCCGCAGCGCGTCGGCGAGGGCGGCCTCCTGCGCGATGCGGGCGCTCGTCAGGTACGCGTTGTCGGCGTTGACGTTGTTGATGGTGATGCCGTTGATGCCCAGGGACGCCAGCGCGCGGGCCATGACGAGGTAGCGGTCGAGGATGACGGGCAGGTTCCGGCCGGCGCTCGCGCCGGTCGCGGCGAAGTTGAAGATCGCCCCGCTCTCCCCGTTCAGCCCGCCCAGCCCGGAGGCGTTGTTGCCCGCGTAGAGGCGCTCGGTCTCCCAGTTGTTCAGCAGCCGATGCTTGATCTTCGGTGACTCCGCGACGCGGAGGTGGTCGACGGGTTTGTGGGTCTGCAGCAGCCGGAGGAAGGCGAAGGTGCCGTACAGCGCGCCGAGGTCGGTGTTGCCGGCGATGACGGTGAACCGTGCCCTGCCCCTCGTCACCGTGCGCACGAGGTAGCCCTCGTCGCCGACCCTGGCCAGGTCGCGGCTCGCGATGGCGCGACCAACGAGCGGTGAACTCGTCGGCGTGCCCACCACGACCGCGCCGTCCGGGACCGCGCCGCCGTCGACAGGTGCCACGGGTACCGGCTGACCGAGCAGCCCGCCCAGGCCGCGTACCAGTTCGTCGCGAGCGGCGCCGAGCGTGCTCTCGACGAGCTTCTCGCCCGACCCGGGAGCCATGGCGAGGTCCGCTGTGTGCCGGTGCACCGGCGTGGCGTCGGCGTTCTCGACCACGATCGTCGTGGCCGCGCGCCGGTATTCGCTGAGCAGCTTCGCGTCGTCGACCGGCACGTACCGAAGCCAGAGGTCGGAGCCGTTGTAGTCGTCCGGCGACGACGGGGCGGCGGCGACCGGCGTGGTGGTGGCGACCGCGAGGGTGGCCGCGACCGTGGCGAACACCGTGCCCAGCGCGATGAGGGTTCGTCGTAGCCGGGGCACCGTAGCTCGGTTCATCGCCATCTCCTCGTTCGTCCGCTGGGGCGCCGTTCGGCCCGTGCGGCGGCCGCGACGGCAATGATGAATGGATGCCTGTCGATTCTCTTCGGCGCGGATCCGGCTCGGCAACGAGTTGTCGTTTCTTGTCGCGGAGCCGTGCCCCCTCAGCGCAGGTGGGGCGCCGGATCGGTCGCGGACCGCTGCCGCGCCCACTGCGGTCGGGCCCGACCGGGGCTCGGGTTGCGCGTGGCCGTCGAGTCGCGGACCACGAGGCGTACCGGCAGGACCATCGGGCGGCCGGTGTGCCCGGGCGCACCCTCGATCATGGTGAGCAGGTGCCGGGTCGCGGCCGAGCCCTCCGCGAAGAGCGGTGCCGCGACGGTGGTGAGTCCGGGTGAGACGATGTCGGCGGCGAGGATGTTGTCGAAACCCACGACGCTGACGTCGCCCGGGACGTTGACGCCCATCCGGCCCAGGCCGCGGATGATCCCGATGGCCATCTGGTCGTTGAAGGCGACGACCGCCGTCGCGGGACGCGTACACAGCTCCCGCGCGGCCCGCTCACCGCCCGCCATGGTGGGGCTGAACGGCCCGATCTGGCGAATCTTGATCTCCAGTTCCATGCCCGCCTCGAGCAGCGACCGCCAGCGGATCCCGTTGGGCCAGGACGCCTGCGGCCCCGCGACGTAGGTGATGTGGTCGTGCCCCAACTCGCCGAGGTGCTCGGCGGCCCGGCGCACCCCACGTGGGTCGTCGGTGACGACGCAGGGCACGTCGGCGAGCGCGCGGTTGAGGACCACCACCGGTCGTTGCTTGGCGACCATCCGGATGGCCGAGTCGGACATCCGGCTGCTGGCCAGCACGATGCCGTCGACAGTCGACAGGGTGCGTTCGACCGCTGCCCGTTCCAACCGGTCGGACTCCTGGGCGTCGATCAGCACCGTGGTGTACTCGCCGTCGGTGGCCGCCTCCTGCGCGCCGCGCACGATCTCCGCGTACACCGGGTTGGTGATGTCGGCGATGACCAGCGCGATCATCCGGGTGCGGGACGTGGTGAGGGCGCGGGCGAGAGGGTTCGTCCGGTAGCCCAGCCGCTCGGCGACCTGCCGGATCCGTTCGGCGGTCGCGGAGTTGACCCGACTCGGTCGGGAGAAGGCGCGCGACACCGTGGACGGTGAGACGTCGGCCTCGAGGGCGACGTCGTAGATCGTGACTCTCTTCTCCGGCGGCTCGGTGTGGTCGGGCATGGTGATGCTCCTCCCGGCTACGCGCCGTGATCATGCTATGGCGGCCGTGAATACTCGGCAATGCCCTCGCAACAATCGGGCCACCCGGAACGCATTCGCGCGAGGCAATACATGGCAACCCGTTGCCGCCGTGCCGAGCCGGCTGTCTGAATCAGCGGGACGACACCTGGCGGAGGGAACGGCTCATGGGTATGACGCGGCGCGGTGCTCTCCTGGTCACGGCATCGTCGCTCCTGGTCGGCACGGTCGGGTGCGGGGCGCCCGAGGCTCCGGGTGCGAAAACTGGCGACACCACGGGTGAGGTGCCACAGCGGCCCGGCAAGGCCGTCACGCTCAACGTCCTCGACGTGGCGGGCAACCTCCAGCTGACCCAGGCGATGATCGACGAGTTCGTCTCGAAGAACCCCGACGTGATCTCCCGGGTGACCTACTCCAAGGCGCCGGCACCCGAGCTGGCCGGCAAGATCAAGGCCCAGCAGGGGGCGGACCGGGTGGACATCGGTCTCGTGCTGACCGGTGTCGACGGCCTGGCCGCCGGCATCGAGCAGGGGCTCTGGATCGACGTATTGCCCACCTTCCAGGACCGCCTCGGCGGCATGCGCGACTACCTGGCACCGGCCGCCGCCATGCAGCAGCTCGCCGGCAACGCGGGCGTCACCGTCACCTACTACCCGTCGGGTCCGCTGCTCGAATACCTGCCGTCCCGCCTCGCGGCGCCACCCACGAACGCGCCGGCGCTGCTCGCCTGGGCCAAGGCCAACCCCAAGAAATTCCAGTACGCCCGGCCGGCCAACTCCGGCCCCGGCCGGACCTTCCTGATGGGGCTGCCGTACATCCTGGGCGACACGAACCCGAAGGACCCCACCACGGGCTGGGACAAGACGTGGGCCTTCCTCAAGGAGCTGGGCCAGTACGTCGACTACTACCCGTCCGGCACCACCGAGACGATGAAGAACCTCGCCAACGGCACCGCACACCTGATCGTCAGCACCACCGGTTGGGACATCAACCCGCGGGTACTCGGCACGGTGCCCAAGGAGGCCAGGATCACCCCGATCGACGGCTTCCACTGGGTCACCGACGCGCACTACGCCGTCATGCCCAAGGGGGTGTCGACCGACACCCAGGCCGCGGTGCTGGCCCTGCTGGCGTTCATGCTCACTCCCGAACAGCAGGCGAAGGCGTACGACGAGGGCTACTTCTACCCGGGCCCGGCCATCAAGGACGTGCAGCTCTCGTCGGCGCCGCAGAAGAGCCAGGACGCGATCCGGGAGTTCGGTCGCCCCGAGTACGACGCGCTCATCGCCGGAAACCCGACCGAGGTTCCGCTCGACGCGAAGAGCCTCGTGGCGGCGTTCAGCCGCTGGGACCGCGAGATCGGCGGCGGGAAGGTCAAGCAGGGATGAGCGACTTCTCCCAGCTACGACTGGACGGGGTGTCCCGCCGGTTCGGCGGCCAGGCCGCCCTCACCGAGCTGGATCTGACGATCCAGGCCGGGGAGTTCATCGCGTTGCTCGGCCCGTCCGGCTGCGGCAAGTCGACGGCGTTGAACTGCCTGGCCGGGCTTTTGCCGTTGACGGCGGGGAGCATCTGGCAGGACGAGCGTCGCATCGACACGGTGCCCCCGGAGCGGCGCGGCTTCGGCATGGTGTTCCAGAGCTACGCCCTCTTTCCGCACCTGACGGTCCGGGCGAACATCGCCTTCGGGCTGCGCATGCGGCGGCTACCCAAGGAGGAGACCCGTCGGCGTACGCAGGAGGCGGTACGGCTGGTGCGACTGGAGGACCACGTCGACAAGCTGCCCGGTCAGCTCTCGGGTGGCCAGCAGCAACGCGTCGCCATCGCCCGCGCCGTCGTGTTCGAACCGTCCCTGGTGTTGATGGACGAGCCGTTGAGCAACCTCGACGCCAAGCTGCGCCTGGAGATGCGTACCGAGATCCGCCGGTTGCACCAGTCGCTGGGGCTCACCACCGTCTACGTGACCCACGACCAGGAGGAGGCGCTCTCCCTGGCCGACCGCCTGGTGGTGCTGCGGGAGGGGCGGGTGCAGCAGGTCGGTTCGCCGCAGGAGCTGCACACGCGCCCGGCGAACTGGCACGTCGCCGACTTCATGGGCTACCGCAACCTGTGGCGGGGGCGGGTGGAGCAGTCCGACGGCGGCCGGGCCACCGTCGAGTCGTCCGGCCACCGCCTGTTCGGCGAGGTGGTGGGGAACCTCCAGACCGGGGGCGACACGGTGGTCGCGGTACGCCCCGAGGACATCCGCGTCGACGCGCCCGGCGAGACTCGCAACGCCATGTCGGCGACCGTCGAGGTGGTGGAGTACCAGGGCCGTGAGTTGGCGGCCGAGGCCCGCACCGACACCGGGTTGATGCTGCACCTGCGGACCGAGCGGCGGATCGCCCCGGGCGACCGGGTCACCCTCACCGTCGACCCGCAGCGGCTGCTGGTCTATCCCGCCGACCCGGCGCGGGAGACCGACCGGCTTCCCGAGGCTGCGGGGGCCACCCGGTGAGCGGACCGGGCAGGCCGCTGGCGCACTGGCGGCACCGTCTCGCCGAGCGGGGCGTCGACCGTCAGCTCTGGTTGCTGGTTCCAGCCCTGATCTTCGTCACCGCCCTGTTCCTCTACCCGTTCTTCTACGGGCTGACGCTCTCGTTCCAGCCGACCACCGGCGGACCGTTCAGCGACTACGCCCGCTTCTTCACCGACTCCTACGAACGCGGCACGATCTGGATCACGCTGCGGATCGCGTTGCCCGCCGCACTCCTGAACGTCCTCGCCGCGGTGCCGATCGCCTACCGGATGCGCGGCCGGTTCCGGGGCAAGCGGCTGGTCACCACACTGCTGGTCGTGCCGATCACGCTCGGCACCGTCCTCACCGCGCAGGGGCTGTTGAACTTCCTCGGCCCGACCGGCTGGTTCAACCGGATCCTGCTGGCAACCAGCCTCGTCGACGAGCCGGTACGGCTGACCCACAACTACTGGGGCGTCTTCTTCTCACTGGTGATCACCGGCTTTCCGTTCGCCTTCCTGCTGGTGCTGTCGTACCTGTCCGGCATCGACCCCACCCTGGAGCGGGCGGCCGCGACGCTCGGCGCGGACTGGCGTCGACGGTTCACCCGGATCACCCTGCCGCTGCTGATGCCCGGGCTCGCCACGACCTTCTGCCTGACGTTCGTCCTGGCGTTCAGCGTGTTCCCGTCGGCGGTCCTGGTCGGCAACCCGGCTGGGGAGACCCGGGTCATCTCGCTCGCCGCCTACCAGGCGGCCTACGAGCAGTACGACTACCCGTACGCGTCGGCGATCGCCATGATCATGGGCTTCGTCGAGCTGGTCGTCATCGCGGTGGTGCTGGCCGCTCGTAGCCGCTTCTACACCGGCTCCACCGGAGGCAAGGGCTGATGGCCACGACCACCAAGGCGGCACCGGCGCGGCCCGCCTCGACCAGCACCGACCGTCGGCGGCGCATCACCGCGCGGCCGGCCGCCTGGGTCGTGTGGGGCGTCGTCATCTTCTTCTTCCTCAACCTGCTCGGCGTCGTGGCGTCCGTCCTGGTCAGCTCGTTCGGCCAGCGGTGGTTCGACACCTGGCTCCCGGACGGCTACACCACGAGCTGGTACGCCCGAGCCTGGGACGAGTTCGCGCTCCTGCAGGTCATCGTCGTGACACTCGAGGTCTCCGTCCTCGTCGTGGGCCTCTCGCTGGTGATCGGCGTGCCGGCCGCGTACGCCCTCGCGCGGCGCTCGTTCCCCGGCAAAAGGCTGATCTTCCTCGTCTTCCTGCTGCCCATCCTGATGCCCCCGATCACCTACGGCATCCCGCTGGCGACGGTCCTCTACAAGTTCGGCCTGGCCGGGCACATGTCCGGGGTGGTGCTCGCCAACCTCGTGCCGTCGGTGCCCTTCGTCATCCTGACCATGACCCCGTTCATCGAGCAGATCGACCCGCGGATCGAGAGCGCCGCGCGCATGTGCGGCGCGGGCCTGCGGACGGTGTTCCTCCGGGTGCTCACCCCGCTGCTGGTGCCGGGCATCCTCGCCTCCGCGATCCTCGTGCTGGTCCGGACCGTGGGCATGTTCGAGCTCACCTTCCTGACCGCCGGCCCCGACTCGCAGACCCTGGTGGTGGCGCTGTACTACTCGATGTCCGCGTCCGGGATCCGGGCTCAGCAGTCGGTCGACGCGATGGCGGTCATCTACACCTCGATGATGCTGGTCCTGCTCGTCGTCGCGCTGCGCTACGTCAACCCGACCCAGCTCGTGGCGCAGGTCAAGGACGAGCCGGAGCACTGAGGCCGGCGCTTGCCGCGTCGTCGAGGATCTCACCCAGCCGGCCCGCGACCGCGATGAGGGCGGGCAGTCTCGTCCGCAGGCCGCGGTACGCCGCGGCCAGGGCAGGGTCGACCGCGACCAGCTCGGCGCGGGCACCTTCGGGATCGAGCCGGGCGACGGCCGCGGGGAGATCGGGGGCCAGGCCGATCGCGAAGAGCCCGAGCGCCGCCGCGCCGAGGGCGACGTCGTCGGCCGCGTTCGACGCCCGCACCGGGCAGTCCAACACCGCGGCCATCACCGTACGCCACAGTGGAGCACGAAACGCGCCGCCGGCCAGGCGAACGCTGCTGACCGGCGTCAGCTCGGCCAGTCGGTCGCGCACGCCGCCGAGTTGAAGGCAGACGCCCTCCACGGCGGCTCGTACCAGGTGACCGCGAGAGTGCTCGCTGCGCAACCCCAGGTATGCGCCCGGCGGACCGGATTCCCCCTCCGCTGCCCGGTCAGCCAGCAGATACGGCAGCATCACCAGTCCGTCGCTTCCCGGGGCGACCCGCTCGGCGAGAGCTAGGAGTTCGGGAGCGGCGAGCTGGTCGTCGGACGCCGGGCGCAGATCGGGTTCGAGGGCGCTACCGGCCCACCGCACGACGTTGCCGCCGTTGTCGACCGTCGCACCGACAACCCATGCGTCCTCGGTCAGCGCGGCGCAGGAGAAGCCTTCTTCCGGGTCGATGAGCGGAGCCGCGACGACCGTCCGCAAGGCCCCGGTGGCCGCGAGTGTCAGACCGGCGACGGTGCTGTCGATCGCCGCCATGCCCAGGCTCCTCGACGGACCGTCACCCGCGCCCACGACGACAGGTGTGCCGGACGGCAGACCGGCCGCCTCCCCGGCAGCAGACGAGAGCCGCAACACGCCCGTCGTGGGCAGGACCGGGGGCAGTTGGCTGCCGGACACCCCGGCAAGGTCGAGTACGCCTGGGCTCCACACCCGCCGATGGACGTCGAACATGCCGGTGCCGGACGCCGACGACAGCTCGGTCACCAACGTCCCGGTCAGCCGGTGGACCAGATAGTCCTTCAGGCCGATCCACCACCGCGTCGCGGCGCACAGGTAGGGCTCGTGCCGGGCGAACCAGAGGAGCTTGCAGAGCGGGCTTCCCGCCTGCACCGGCGTGCCGGTGACCCGGTGCAGCTCGCGGCTCTGGCCGGAGACCCGCAGGTCGCGGGCCACCTCCGCGGACCGCGTGTCACGCCCGGTCAGCAGCGGCGTGATGGGCCTGAGGGTCGCGTCCAACCCGATCACGCCGTACCTCGGGGAGCTGAGCGCGAGGGCGACGACCTCCGCCCCGCCGGTGTCGGCGACACACGCCGACACCGCCGCGAGGGTGGCCGCCACCAGCACGTCCGGGTCCTGTACCTGCCATCCGGGCAGCGGTTCGAGCAGCGGGTACGCGCGCGTCCGGACGTGTCGGGCAGAGCCGTCCAGTGCGAACGCGCCCACCCGGACGACGGTGGTGCCCACGTCGACCCCGAGGATGACACGACGCTCCGGCCCCATGAGCACATGGTCGAGCGGTGTTCAGCGGGCGGGCAAGCGGTTGCGCGCAGTTGTCGTAGCGTCTTATGGCACGAAGCCGGCTTCGAGTGACGGTAGGCGCAAGCGCAGCCCTGGCCCCTCGTGGCACCGAGCCGAAAGATCGGCCGAGCATCATCAACGCCGCAGCCGAGCTGTTCCGGTGGCGTCGTTGATCAGTCCTCGCCAGCGGGGCTGGGCCGGTTCCTGGCGATCCACGTTCGGACGGCCTTGCCTTCCCAGACGCGGCCCATGCTCAAGGTGGCGAGGGGGTCAGGGAATCCCTTGCGGCCCACGATGATCGTGGCGCGCTGCTTGCTGATCCCACCAAGCAGGTCGCGGATCTCATCCAGTCCAAGCAGCTCCACAATCTGACGATATGAGCCCTGGTACTTGCACCAAGCTCTACTAGGTCAGACAACCCCTACGGGGGTTGACCTGGTACAACTACTCATGATGCCATGGGTCAATGAGCCGGCACGTGTCATACGGCGAGTACCTCGCGGCGGTAGCCCTCCGGGTCTACATGAGGTCGCACCTGGTGGCAGCGAGGCAGGACATGTCCTGGGCTTCCGCCGACACGGTGTACCGCAGGTTCCTCGGCTGGCCGGCATGAGGCCGGGAGACGTCGTGCTGATCGGGGCGGCCTGCTCGGTGCAGTTCTCGGGGGACCGGGCGCTGATGGTGCGTCTCGTGTCGATCGGCGAGACGGACCCCTACCACGACTGGATCTGGATCACCGGTTACGTGCTCGACACGAAGGGGTTGGCTACGGCCAAGCGCGAGTTGTACGTCCTGCGGGTCGGGTTAGGCATCCAGCGGCGATCCGACCCGGGATCGCTCAGTGATGGGAAGCACCCGAGGGCGCTCAGACCAGGAACTCCTCCCGCATCCGCGCGCCCAGGTTGATCCCACCGACCGCCCGAGGGCCGGCCGGATCGTGCACGGCGACGGTGTTGTTGCGACGCATCAGCTCACGAACGGCAGGCGGCAGTCGCGGCGGGTCGTCCATGGCCACGAGGACCTGCCCGGCGCTGACGATCAGGCGGTCGGCCAGCGCGGCGGCGTCGGTGTCCACCCGCACCCGGCCGTACTCCCAGCCAGCGGTGGTGAGGTCGAGCACCTCGAACACACGGGTCAGCAGGGGGTTCGGGTCGGTCACCTTGTCGAGCCGAGGGGCGCGGACGCCGACCACCGTGACAGCGGCGGCCACCTGCGCGTACGGGTGGAAGCCGCAGGGCAACGCGAACAGCGGCCAGCGCAGGGCCGGGCCCGCCTCCTTCCACAACGGCCGGTAGTTGCGGCGGTGCACCAGCAGTCGCCGGCCGGTCCGTCGGTGGAACTCCTGAGCCTGGGCCTGAAGGTCCACGTGGGCCTCGTCGGCGACCTGACTCACGATCCGGGTCGCCACCACCAGACCGTCGTCGCTGTCGAGTGAACCGGTGAGCGCGTCGACCTGGTCGTTGAACCGGATCCGCGCCTGCGGGCCGTACCGGGACTGGACGTCATGCAGTAGCGCCTGCTGGCGTCCCGGGTCGAGCTGGACCCGCCTCCCGCCCAGCAACCGACGGAGCCAACGCATGTCGCCTCGATTCAGCAGAGCCATCGCGGACGGCGGCAATGCTAGTGCGTCGGCCCCCGCTCATGTTCCCAAGGGGGGTCGATCCAAGCCGCTCTCGCCGCCGGCGGTCACCGACGCCGCGGCGTGATCAGCCCCGACTCGTACGCCCACACGACGAGCTGTGCCCGGTCGCGGCAGTGCAGCTTCGTCATCGCCCGGTTGACGTGTGTCTTGGCGGTCAACGGACTGATCACCATGCGGGTGGCGATCTCGTCGTTGGTCAGCCCGCGGGCGACCAACTCGACGATCTCCTGCTCCCGGGCGGTCAGCACGTCGCGGCCTGCCGTCGTTTCGACGGGCGGTGGGCCGGCCACGAACTCACTGATCAGTGTGCGGGTGATGGTCGGCGCGAGCAGCGCGTCACCGCGCGCGACGACGGTCACGGCGTGCAACAGGTCGGCGGGGTCGGCGTCCTTGAGGAGGAAGCCGCTGGCGCCCGCACGGAGGGCGGCGAAGACGTAGGAGTCGAGCCCGTAGTTGGTGAGGATGAGGACGCGGACCGCGGCGAGGTCGGGATCGGCGGCGATGCGCCGGGTGGCTTCGATCCCGTCGAGACCCGGCATCTGCACGTCCATCAGGACGACGTCCGGGCGCAGACACCGTGCCAGGTGGACGGCCGAGGTGCCGTCGGTCGCCTCACCGACGACCTCCAGGTGCTCCTCGGCGTCGAGAAGTGCCCGGAACCCGGCGCGCATCAACGCCTGGTCGTCGGTGATCAGCACCCGGATCATCCCGGTCCCCTTGTGCCGTCGGCGGTCATCGCGGGTCGTTCAGCGGGAAGGTGGCCCGAACCGTGAAGCCGTGGTCGTCGTGCGCGGCGGCTCGCAGCGTGCCGCCGAGCGCGCTGACCCGCTCCCGCATCCCGCGCAGCCCCACCCCCGGGGTCACCGGCTCAGCCGGCGACGGCTGACCGTCGTCGGTGATCGCCACGGTCAGCTCGGCTGGTGCGTACTCCACCCGGATGTGCGCGGTCGCGGGACCGGCGTGGCGGGCCACGTTGGTGAGCGCTTCCTGGACGACCCGGTAACCGGCCTGGTCGACCTCGTCGGGCAGGTCTGCGCGCTCGCCGGTGACGGTCACCCGCACCGGTACGCCGGCCGCCCGGGTGCGTTCGGCCAGCTCGTCCACCCGGGCCAGCCCGACGCGATCGGCGTCGGTGGGTGTGCGCAGCACGTCGAGGGTCGTGCGTAGTTCCCGCATCGCGGCACCGCTGGCCTCCTGGATCGCCAGCAGCATGGCCGATGGTTCCTCGCCGTGCTTGCGGGCCAGGTGCACGGCGATACCGGCCTGCACCTTGATCACCGAGATGCTGTGGGTCAGCGAGTCGTGCAGGTCGCGGGCGATGCGCAGCCGCTCCTCCCCGGCCCGCCGCAACGCCACCTCCTCGCGGGTGCGTTCGGCCTCGATCGCCCGCTGCTCGACCTGTTCCAGGTACGCCCGGCGCTGCCGCGCGACGAGCCCGGCGACGTTCGCGGCCACGAACCAGCCCAGCAGCAGGGCCGTGCGCTCGGCGACGAGCTGGCCTGGGCGGCCAGCCGGCGCCATCGAGACGTCGCGGGCCAGGAAGCTGCCGAGGAAGGTGAGGCTGGCCACTGCGGCGGCCGACCGGTGCCCCTGCCACGCGGTGACGTAGACCGCGCCGAGCACGGGAAACGCGGCGGACACCCCCGGGTGCACACGGATGTGAACGGCCAGCATGGCGACGGTGACCACGCCCAGCGCCACCACCGGGTAACGCCGGCACGCGGCCAGGCCCACCGCCATGGCAAGGACCAGGGCGACGTCGAGCACCTCGACCGTCGCGGCGTCCGGGGTGAGCACGGCGTTGCCGAGCAGGAGGACGCCGAGGGCGAGACCGCCGAGGGCGTACGGGAGGTCACGGCGCATGGTCGCACTGTAGAACGGCCGTCGTCGGTGGAGCATCCCGCGCGTGTGGTAGTCGCGGCGTACCACGGACGCGGTATGAGCGGCGGGGCAAGTGTCTGCGGCGGAACGACGTTTTTCGAGCTGGCGGCCGCAAGCATCGAGCCCATGACCTACCGCTTCTTCACCCCCATTCCACCGAGGGCGGCCACCGGCCGCACGGCCGCCGTCTACCAACAGTTGCGCGACGACTTCCTCGGGCCGTTGCCGACCTTCCAGGCGCTCTCAGCCGTGCCGGAGGTGCTGGCCGCGACCTGGGCGCTGATGCGGGAGGCGCTGCTCGCCGGGGACGCGTCCCGGGTGGAGCGGGAACTCGTCGCCGCCGTGGTCTCCCGGGCCAACCGTTGCCAGTTCTGCGTCGACGCCCACGTGCTTCTGCTGCACGCGCTGGGTGCACCGACGGTGGCCGAGGCCGTGGCCCGGGGCGAGACGCCGCCCGAGCCGAGGTACGCCCAACTGGTCACCTGGGCGCAGGCGAGCCGCAACCCCAGGGCCGCCGACTGGACCAGCCCGTACCGCCCGGAGATCACCGGCACGCTGCTCGCCTTCCATTTCATCAATCGGGTCGCCTCGGCGCTGCTCCACCCCGACCTGCTCCCCGGCGGCCTGCAACGCTCCCCACTGGTGCGTTCGGTCGGGGGCCGGCTCTACGCCAGGGCGGCCAGGGAGTCGAGGGAACCCGGCCGAAGCCTCCCGCTCCTCGACGTCGACCCGACCCCAGCACCGGCCTGGGCGGGGGACAGCCCGGTGGGTGTCGCCTACCTGTCGTTGCGCGACGCCGCCACCCGGGGCGGGGACCTGCTGGGGGAGGTGGCACGGCAGACCGTCACGGCCACCGTTCGCTGGGAGGACGGCAGATTCCCGGCGCGGCCCGCGGACTGGGCCGTCGACCTGGTGCGGGACGTGCCGGGCAGGGACCGTATCGGGACCCGGATCGCGTTGCTGGCGGCGTTCGCGCCCGGCGCGATCAGCCCGGGTGACGTCGCGCTCTGGCGGCTCTCCCACCCGGCCGACGCCGACCTCGTGCAGGTGGTCGCGTTCGGCGCGATCACGGCTACCGATCACGTCGCCCGGGCTCTCGCCTCGGCGCACCGCTAGGAGGCAACCCATGCGCAAGGCACTCGTCATCGTCAGCGCGCTGCTGATCGTCGCGTTCGCCGTTCAGTTCGTTCTCGCCGCCGTGGGCGGGTTCACCAGACCTGTCGACGAGGACGCGTACGCGCTGCACAGCCTCAACGGGATGGCGGTCATCCCACTTCTCACGGTGCTCACCGCCCTGTTCGCCGCTCTGGCGAAGGCACCGGGAAAGCTCATCGGACTGGCGGTCCTGCCCATCGGCCTCGTCGTCCTGCAGCCACTCATCGCCATGCTGGCCGAGGCATCCACGGACGCGTCGGGCGTCAGCACCCCACTCGGCCTGACCATCGGCGGGTTGCACGCGCTCAACGGCATCATCGCGGTGCACGTCGTGGTCAGCGTCCACCAGGCGGCGCGGAAGCTGGCCGCCCCGGTGCCGGCCGACGCGGCTCAGGCGATCGTCCGAGAAGGAGAGCCGGCATGACCACCGGCTCGCTGCTCGCGGCCGACCTCGTGATCGCGGTCCTGGCGGCCGCCACCTGGCTGGGTGGCGGCGCCGCGGCCGCCGCCCGCCGCCGCCCGCTCGCACAGGGACTGGCGGCTGTCGCGCTGCTCGCCACGCTCGCCCGCGCGATCACGGTCACCGCCCTCGCCCGCGCCGGCTGGTGGTTCGCCGCGGAGAAGGTCCTCATCGCCGGGCCCCTGTCGCTCGCGGCGGTGGGCGTCGCCGGCCCACGGTTGCTGCGGGCCGCAGGCGACATCCGGGCCGTCGTGCTCCCGCTGCTCTTCGCCGGGTACGCCACGACGAGCGCCCTGCTCGTGACGGTCCTGCACGGCTATCCGGCGTCGGTGGGCGCGGGGCTGCTCGCGCTCGCCGGGGTCGTCGCGGCGACGGTGATCTCGGGACGTGCGCTCGGCGCGCGCCCGTCCCGGACGGTGTCCCGGGTGACGGTCGGGGTGGCGGTCGCCGCGCTGGTGACCGGGACCGGGCTTACCGTCGCACCCGCCGCCTCGCCCGCCGTGCCGCATGACCATGTCTTTCCGGAGGCGCGGATCTCCGACGAACCCGACCGGCGCTTCACCCTGACCGCCGGGACCGCCACCGTGAACGCGGACGGCCGGGACGTCGCGGCGTGGGCGTTCAACGCGCAGGTACCCGGGCCGGAGTTGACCGCCACCGTCGGCGACGTCCTGGAGGTGACGCTGCGCAACCGCGACGTCGGGCGTGGCGTCACCCTGCACTGGCACGGGTACGACGTTCCGAACGACCAGGACGGGGTGCCCGGGGTGACCCAGGCAGCGGTGCGACCCGGGCAGGAGTTCGTCTACCGGTTCCGTGCCGATCAGGCCGGAACGTACTGGTACCACACGCACTCGGCCTCCGACGTCGGGGTGCGGATGGGTCTCTACGGAGTGCTCGTGGTGCGACCGGGGCCGGTGACCGGCCTCGACGTCACCGTGCCGGTGCACACCCTGGCGGGCCGTCCGCTGCCCACGCCGAAACTGGAGCGGGTCGAGCCCGGAGTACCGGTGCGGCTGCGGCTGATCAACACCGACAGCACGACGCACCGGTACGCCCTGGCCGGGACCGCGTTCCACGTGGCCGCGATCGACGGCGTCGACCTGCGCGGGCCGACCCCGCTCGTGGACACCGCCGTGCTGATCCCGGCCGGGGGCCGTTACGACCTCGTCTTCGACGCGCCGGCGAACGCGGTGGCGCTGTTCGTCGACGGTCGGGTGACCTACTCGACAGGTGCCGTGTCGACGGCGACCGGCGACTGGCCGGTGCTCGACCCGCTCGGCTACGGGGCGTCCGCGCCGGCGCCGTGGTCCGGGTTCGACAAATCGTTCACCCTCGTCCTCGATCGCGGCCTCGACCTGCGCTCACTGCTGCCGAGGTACGCCCACACCGTCAACGGAGCGGCCGACCCGGACATCCCGCCGCAGGTCGTACGCCGGGGCGACGTGGTGCTGTTCACGATCGTCAACCGGTCGCAGATCGTGCACCCGTGGCACCTGCACGGCCACCATGTCCTGGTGCTGGCCCGCGACGGGAAGCCGGCGGCGGGCGGCCCGCTGTGGCTGGACTCGTTCGACGTCCGTCCGGGTGAGGTGTGGCAGGTGGCCTTCCGCGCCGACAACCCGGGAATGTGGGCCAACCACTGCCACAACCTGGCGCACGCCGACGCCGGGATGACACTGCATCTGATGTACTCGTGATCGCCGGTGCCGGTAGTTTTCTGTCATGACTGAGGACACCTTCCGCTCGGTGGAGATCGAGCGCAGCAGCCTGGGCAACTACGTCGTACGCAATGTCCGCGGCGGCTCGGTGTCGTTGGGCACGGGCGAGGACGGCAGCTTCACGCCGGTGGAGTTGCTGCTGGCCGCCATCGGCGGCTGTACCGCGGTGGACGTGGACCACATCACCAGCCGACGTGCCGAGCCGACCGGGTTCACCGTCGCCGTCACCGGTGACAAGATCCGGGACGAGGCCGGCGGGAACCGGATGCGGAATCTGCGGGTCGAGTTCACCGTGACGTTCCCCGACGGCGCGGACGGCGACCAGGCCCGGGCGGCGCTTCCCCGGTCGCTGCGGCAGTCGCACGACCGGTTGTGCACCGTCTCCCGTACCGTCGAACTCGGCACTCCGGTCGCGATCGTCGAGGCGGCCGGGACCAGCGAGGACTGATCGTCGCTGAGCACTGCTACTCAGGTGCGGTGCGGTGCGTTCGGGTGAGGATGACGGCATGCGTCGACTACTGGTGCCACTGCTGACCGTTCTCGCCGTGGCGGTGGCGTGCGCCGAGCCGAACACCCAGCCCGGTCGCCCGGCCCCGACGGTCGCGGGGCCGGCGCCCGCCGAACTGCTCGCCGACGGCAGCGTCCCGTGGTCCGACCTGAAGATCACGGATGAGGAATTCAACGGCCCGCCCGTCGCACCGAGGAAACCGTCCACCGGTAGTGAGCCGTGCCGGGCGGAGCAGCTCTCCGGCCGGCTCACCCGCTGGACGCGGCCGGGCAACGGCGGCGAGGAGCCGCGCGGTGCGGACGCCGCCCTCGGCAAGCTCATCGGAGCGGTCGACGTACGGAACGTGTCGAGGGTGGAGTGCACCCTGCAGGGTGAGGTGCCCACGCGCATGCTCGTCGGTGGCCGCGAGATCCCGATGCTCTACACCCACGACATCGACGCGGCGGGTCGCAGCCGGGTGGTCGCCGTGCCGGCCGGTGGCAAGGCCAGCCTGCGCCTGGACTGGTCCGGGCCGTTCTGTGCGCCGACGGTGGGGCCGTTGGCGCTCGCGATCGAGTTGCCGCACGGCGGCGGCACGCTGCGCGCGCCGGTCACCGCCGACGAGCGTCCGACCTGCCCGCAGGGGGAGGGGGTGAACCCCCGGGCGCGGGGGACGCTCTCCGCCAGTGGGTTCACCGAGCCAGCGGTGCTGTCGAGGCCCGCGTCCTCGCCGCTCGACCAGCTCACCGTCGCCGTCCGGGGGCCGACAACAGCCGCCGCCGGTTCGCGGCTCACCTACCGGGTGACGCTCGGCAACCCGACCGACGTCGCCCTCGCGCTGGACCCCTGCCCGGCTTACCTGGTGGAGCTGTTCTCGCTCGGCGACGCCACCAACGACGCGGTGAACTCGGCCCAGCTGTACCGGTTGAACTGTCGCCCGCTCACGCGGATCCCCGCCGGCGGCAACGCGGTGTTCGAGATGGTTGCCGAGGTGCCGGCGTCCATGCGTGCCGGGCGCGAGCTGACGGTGACCTGGAAGCTCTACCTGCCGCACTACGTGCAGCGGGGCGACCAGTTCGGTGCCGTCACCCTGACGATCGCCTGAGGAGTGTCGTTCCCGGGCCGGACGCACCGGGTGGAAAGTCGAAATGGCAAACATAAAATTGATGTGTGTTGATGGTATGGGAGCGCTCCCGTAACATGTCTGGCGCGGCCTGTTAACGCTCACAATCAGTCACCGAGCAGCGACCACCACCAATGTCTGGGCCGCCGTCCCGCGAGGAGGGTGCTACATGGGCAGATCCAGAGCCAGGAGTGTCGGTCTGGTTGCGGCCGGCGTCGGTCTACTGGTCTCGTCGACAGTTGTCGCGGCGCTGCCGGCCGGCGCCGCTGCCGAGGGCTGTTCGGTGAGCTACACCGTGCCGTCGCAGTGGCAGGGCGGCTTCGGCGCCACCGTGGCGATCACGAACCTGGGCGATCCGCTGAGCAGCTGGACGTTGACCTGGTCGTACGGCGCCGGGCAGACGGTGACGCAGGCATGGAACACGTCGCTGACCCAGAGCGGGTCCGCGGTGACGGCGCGGAACGTGGCGTACAACGGCTCGATCCCGACCAACGGCACGGCGTCGTTCGGGTTCAACGGGTCCTGGACGGGCAGCAACCCGGCACCGACGAGCTTCGCCCTGAACGGTGTCACGTGCACCGGCGGCACGACGACCCCGCCGCCGACCGACCCGCCGACCGACCCACCGACCGACCCGCCACCCACGACCCCACCGCCGACGCAGACGTGCGACCTGCCGTCGTCGTACCGGTGGTCGTCGACGGGTGCGCTGGCGCAGCCGAGGTCGGGTTGGGTGTCGCTGAAGGACTTCACCGTCGCCCCGTA